>CAZJGT010000027.1:0-22121 GCA_964545565.1 uncultured Thermoleophilia bacterium | reverse complement strand
GCGAGCGAACGGACGACGCGCCTGACGCGCCGCGGCCGGCGGCGCGACGGCTAGCGCACGCGCCGGCCGAAGTCCACCGTGTACATGATCGCGCCCGGTCTGCCCTTGAAGGTACCGCGTGCGCAGCCGATGCCCACATCGCGCCAGCGCTTGCCGAGGATGATCCTGCGATGGGACCGGGACCGCATCCAGCCCCGGACGATACGCTCAGGCGTCCCCTTGGAGGACGTTCCCCAGGCGATCACCTCGCCCACCGCCCACCGCGAGCATCCAGTGACGGAGTAGCCGGACCGGCGCGCTCTCGCGCCCACCGTCGCGCCGGCCAGCGACGAGTGGGAGAAGTAGTCGCGGGCGATCATGTCGCGGGCGTGCCTGAGCGCGGCGCGATCGAGTGGGCGCACCACCTTGACGGTCTTGAGACCGCGCTGCGCGCGAGCATGGTTGACCAGCCGCAGGATCTTCGCCTCGGCGGCTTGGCGGTTGAAAGCGAGCGCCGGACCGGCGCCCAGGCTCAGAAGGATGACGAGCGCGACGAGCGTCGCGCCGAGTAGTCTCCGCATCACGGCCTCCCCTTGATGGTCGGGCTTTTCACGTCACGTTTGCTGAGCGTCGGCTCGGCTCTCCACCGGCACGGGCAACCGTGGGACATCGCCCCACAGGGTCTCGAGCCGGTAGAAGTCGCGGGCCGCGGTGGTGAACACATGGACGACGACGTCGATGAAGTCGATGAGGATCCAGTCGCCCTCGCGCTCGCCCTCGACGCGCGCGGGCCGCTGCTGCGGGCGCAGCTTCTGCTGGATCTCGGCGGCGATCGCCCGTGTCTGCCGGGTGTTCGCACCGCTCACGATGACGAACAGGTCCGTGTACGACACGGCCTCGTCCATGTGCAGGACGACGATGTCTCGCGCCTTCTTGTCCGCAGCCAGAGCCACGATGTCGCGCGCCAGGAGTTCGCTGCTCGTGAGATCAGGACGGGCTGCTACGGCTGGTCCTTTGGGCTGGGTTGCGGGGGCTGGAAGTCGTCACCGACGATGACTTGCACGGTCGCCTTGGGCAGATCCGGGCCGTCGAGGACGACGCCGCGGCCGAGTATAGCACGGATATCGCGAGCCACCGGGAGGGTGTCGGGACCGGCCAGGATCTGCGTCTGCCGGTAGGTGAAGTCCTCGGCGTTGAGCGGAGCCGGCAGGTTCACGTCCAGACTGGACAGACGCTCCACGACCGTCTCCCCCACGCCCACCTTGCCGCTCCCGTTGCGCACCTGGACGGTGACATCGGCATGATACGAAGGCGCGCGGCGCGTGATGGCGGCCATGATCGCCTCGGCGTCCGGCACGAACGCGAACTGACCCTCGGCCACCCGCGTGCCGGCGGGGAACAGCTCCACCTGCGCGGCGCCCGACGTGATGCCCTGCAGCACATCGTTCAGCGCCGGGCCCGGCTGCTGCGACGCGCCGGCGCCGCCGAGGCGCGCGCGTTCGTCGTCCGGGCGCAGCGCCGCGGCGTCGAGCACCGCGTCGACGAGCGCCGTCTGCAGCGCCGTCGTACTCTCCCGCTCGGCACCGATCGCGGTGAAGATCCCCGGCAGGTCGGCGACCGGGACGAGGGCGGCGTCCTCGAACACCGCGGTCTCGCCGTCCATGTCGACCGTCACAGGGCTCTCGAGCGAGACGCGGACTCCGCCGGCGCCCGCCCAGCGACCGAGATCGGCGACAGGCACTCGATAGACCGCGTCGATCGGCGCGTTCACGACCCGACCGAGGTCCGCGGCCAGTGAGCCGGTCGCCATGGCGTCCTCGGCGAACACGTACTCACCCCTGGGGCCCTCGAGCAGCAGATCGGGCGGGATCACGTACACGCCGGGATCGCCTCCGGAGGAGTCCTGTGCGACGAGGAGCCCGGCCACCGGCGCCTTCTGGCCGGGCACGGTGAGCTCCACGGCGACGAGGTAGCCCTCCCGCTCGGGCGCGGGCTCCTGGCCGAGTAACCGACCGGCCAGATACCAAGCGCCGAGGACCGCGGCGAACGCGACCGCGCCCGCGAGCACATAGAGGATCCAGGCCTGAGACCGCTCCACCCGGGAGCGGCGGCGGCGGCGCAGACGGTCGCTGCGGTATCCCTCACGCTTCGGCATGCATCTCGTTGTACAACGCCAGTGCGCCCGGCACCACCCCGCGGCCCCGCGTGATGATGTCCAGGAGGCTGCGCCGGGCGGCCGCCCCCACCGCGGCGTCGAGCGACCCGGCCGCCAGCGCACGGACGTCGTCCACACCCGGGAAGTGCCGGGCCGGCTCGCAGTAGTCCGCCAGGTAGAGGCACTTCTCGAGGACCGTCATGCCGGCCGCCCCGATGGTGTGCCGGGCGATGGCGGAGGCGATGCGCGAGTCCAGCCCCTGCTCCGCGAGCATCGCCGCCGCGAGCGGGCCGTGCAGGATGTTGCGGGGGCGTCGCGCCTCGACCGGGCCGACCGGGATGCCGTAGCGAGCCGCGGCCTCGAGCGCCTCCTCGTTGCTCAGTTCCCGGCAGTAGTCGTGCAGGAGGCCGGCGACCTCCGCATCCTCGGGCGAGGCGCCGTAGCGTCGCGCCAAGGTCGCGGCCTCGTCAGCGACCCGACGCGAATGCTCCCGCCTGCGCACCGAGAGCCGCGTGGCGATCAGCGCCTCGGCGGCCGTACGGTCGATCCCGCTCACCGATAGAGTCCTGACTCGAGGATGGACTGCTCGACCCGCTGCGGCACGAGGTAGCGGATCGGCCGGCGGCGCGACACACGCTCGCGGATCTGTGTCGACGAGAGATCCAGCGCCGGGACGTCCAGTGGCAGTACCGTGGCGGGACCCCAGCGGTCCACGGCCGCTGCGATCGCAGCGGCGCCATCGCCGGGCCGTGGCGCGACCGCGAGCGCGCACAGGGAGAGCAATTCGTCCGGCTGATGCCACGTCTCGAGTTGCAGTAAGGAATCCGATCCCATGAGGAACACGAGATCGTGGCCGGCGTGCTTCGCGCCGAGGACGCGCATCGTGTCCACGGTGTACACGAGACCACGCTCGATCTCGACGCCGGACACCGAGAAACGCAGATCGTCCTGGGTCGCCAGAGCGGCGAGCTGAAGACGGGCGGCAGCCGGCGTTCGTTCGCATCCGTCCTTGTGCGGCGGCGCCGCCGCCGGCACGAAGAGGACGCGCTCGAGGCCGAGGGCGTGAGACGCCTCCGACGCGATCGCGAGGTGCGCGAGGTGAGGCGGGTCGAAGCTGCCGCCGAGCACACCCAGGCGAGGCCTGGTGGTGACCACGCGGCTAGCTCCTCACCTGCCCGTCGCCCCAGAGCTCATACTTGACGCAGGTGAGCTCCTGCAGCGCGATCGGGCCGCGGACGTGCAGCTTCTGCGTCGAGTTGCCCATCTCGGCGCCCAGGCCGAACTGCCCGCCGTCGGTGAAGCGGGTGGACGCGTTGACGTAGATGCAGGCGGCGTCCACCTGGGCGGCGAACTGCCGCGCCGCCGCGAGGTCCTCGGTGACGATGGCCTCGGAGTGGCGCGTCCCGTACGCGGCGATGTGCTCGATCGCCTCGTCCAGCGACGCGACCACACGGACCGCCAGCTTGAGTGCCAGGAACTCCGTGTCGTAGTGCACCTTGTTGGCGCGTTTGAGCGACGCATCGCCGATGATGTCTCCGGCGGCCTTGTCCACCACGAGCTCCACGCCACGACGCTTGAGCTCGGCGGCCGCCCGCGGCAAGAACTCCACGGCGGCGTCGCGATGCACGATCAGCGTCTCGGCGGCGTTGCAGACCCCGGGGCGCTGGCACTTCGCGTTGACGATGATCGGCAGCGCCTTCTCGAGGTCGGCGGCCGCGTCCACGTACACGTGGCAGTTGCCGCCGGCAGCGTAGATCACGGGGATTTTGCTGTGCTCGAGGAGGTAGTCCTTGAGGTCCTCTCCCCCGCGCGGGATCACGAGGTCGACGGACCGGCGCTGCTTGAGCAGCTCCGCGAGCTCCTTGCGGTCCGGACCGAGGTAGGAGACCGCCTCCCGCGGCAGACCCTTCTCGATCACCGCGCCCTGCACTACTTCGGCGAGGATGCGGTTGGAATGCAGAGCTGCGCTGCCGCCGCGCAGGACGACGGCGTTGCCGGACTTGAGGCAGAGCGCGGCCGCGTCGACGGTGACGTTGGGCCGTGCCTCATAGATGACGGCGATGACGCCGAGCGGCACGCGGACCTTGCGCAGCTCGACACCGTTCTCGAGGCGCCAGCCCTCGACGGTCTCGCCCACGGGATCGGGCAGCGTCGCGACGTCGCGCACCGCGGATTCGATCTCGCGCAGCCGGTCTTCGTCGAGGAGCAGCCGGTCCACGAGGGCGTCGGCGAGGCGGTTCTCACGCGCGAGGCGCACGTCCTCGGCGTTCTCGGCGAGGATCTCGGCGGAGCGGCGACGGAGCGCGTCGGCGACGGCCAGGAGGACTTCGTCCTTGCGCACACGCGGGAGCCCGGCGAGGGTCCGCGCCGCCCGCTGGGCGTCGGCGCACGTCTTCTCGACCGTCATCTCGCCTCCTCCGCGACCAGGACCAGGCAGTCCCGGTGCACGACCTCGTCGTCGAGCTGGGGGTTCAGCGCCCGCAGCTCCTCGCTTCTCAGTCCCCGGACGCGGCGCACGTCGCGCGCGCCCATCGTCGCAAGACCGCGCGCGACCTCCTCACCCGAAGGCCCGACGACGGCGACGGCGTCGCCCGCCACGAACGACCCGTGTACGGCGGTCACACCCACAGGCAGCAGGCTGCTGCCGCCTCGGGCCACCGCGAGCGCCGCCCCGGCGTCCACCTCAAGCGTACCACGCACCGGCTTGGCGTAGCGCAGCCACAGCTTGAACGCCGATGCGCTCGTCGGCCGGGCGAGGATCTGGGTACCCACGTCGTCGCCCGCCGCCACCGAAGCCAGGACGCCGGGGCGGGAGCCGTTGGCGATGATCGTGCGTATGTTCGCGGCGGCCGCCATCAGCGCCGCCGCGGTCTTGCCGCGCATGCCGCCGGCGCCGCGGCGCGAGGCCTCACCCACATCAAGCGCCGCGAGCTGCCGCGGGTCGGTGACCTTGTGCACCAACTCGGCGGCGCCGTGGATGCGCGGGTCCCTCGTGTAGAGGCCGTCCTGGTCGGTCAGCAGCACGAGAGCATCAGCGCGCAGCATGATCGCCACCTGCGCGGCAAGGACGTCGTTGTCGCCGAAGCGGATCTCGTCCGTGGCCGTGGTGTCGTTCTCATTGACGACGGGGACCACCCCCCAGGCGAGCAGGCGGCGCAGCGTGTTCTGCGCGTTGACATAGCTGGAGCGACGATTGAAGTCCTCGCTCGTGAGCAGCACCTGGGCGGACGTGAGCTCGTGATCGCCGAACAGGCGCTCGTAGTGGGCGAAGAGGCGGCCCTGGCCGACGGCGGAGGCCGCCTGCAGCGCCGGCACCTGGCGCGGACGCTCGGCGACGCCGAGCACGTGCTGGCCGCAGGCGATGGCGCCGCTCGACACAAGCACGACCCGCCTGCCGCCGTGCGTGAGCTCGGCGATGTCGGCGACGAGGCCGGCGAGGAGACGGCGTCGGAGACGCAGGCGGTCGTCGGCCACCGTACTCGAGCCGACCTTGACGACGATCGTCTTCACGGACGGCAGTCTACCAAAGCCGCAGGGCGCATCCGGGACCGGTCACGAGAACTCGAACTCCGAGGCGCCGACGATCACCGTGTCCCCCGGCACGGCGCCGGCACGACGCAAGGCGTCGTTCAGTCCGGCGCGCTCGATGACCTCCTGCAGATAGCGGACCGCCTCGTCGTTGTCGAGGTCGGTCTTGGCGAAGAGGCGCTCGATGCGGGCGCCGCGGACCACGTAGGCGCCCGACGAGGGCTCGATGGTGAACGACTCGAGGCGCTCGGTCCCGGGGCGCAGCACCCTCGTCCCCGACGCGCCGTCGTCGGCGACCTCGATCCGGCCGCGCATCACCGTGCTCAACTCCTGCCTCAGCTCGTCGAGGCCGGCGCCGTCGACGGCGGACACCAGCAGGCCGGCGGCCGGCCAGTCGAGGGCGGCGAGGAAGTCCTGCGCCGCCTCTGCGGCGGCCTCGTCCAGCAGGTCGGCCTTGGTGACGAGCGCGAGGGACGGCCGCTGCAGCAGCCCTGGCCGAAAGGCTTCGAGCTCCCCACGGACGGTCCGGAGGGCGGCCGGCCATCCTTCGGGCCCGTCGCCGCCGTCGAGCACGTACACGAGCGCCGCGGTCCGTTCGATATGCGCCAGGAACCGGTGACCGAGCCCGGCGCCCTCGCTCGCGCCTTCGATGAGCCCGGGGATGTCGGCGATCACCACCGGACCCTCCTCGAGCTGCAGCACCCCCAGGTTGGGCTCGATGGTGGTGAACGGGTAAGCCGCGACCTTGGGCTTCGCCCTCGTCAGCGCGGCCAGCAGCGACGACTTGCCGGCGTTGGGCAGCCCGACGAGGCCGACGTCGGCGAGGAGCTTCAGCGAGAGCGTGAGCCAGAGCTCCTCGCCCTCAAGTCCCTTCTCGGCGAACTTCGGCGCCTGGCGCGTCGAGCTCTTGAAGCAGACGTTGCCGCGGCCGCCCTCACCGCCGCGGGCCACGATGAGACGCTGGCTCTCGCGCACCAGGTCGCCCAACAGCACCCCGTCGGCGTCGCGGACCTCCGTGCCGACCGGCACCTTGACGAGCAGTTCCGGCCCGTCGGCGCCGCGCTTGTTGGCGCCGCGACCATGACCTCCGTCGGCGGCGCGGAAGTGGTGCTTGTGACGGAAGTGCGAGAGGTCGTGGAGCTGGCGCGTGGCGACGAGGACGACGCCGCCGCCGGGCGCGCCGTCACCGCCGTCGGGCCCGCCCTTGGGCACGTACTTCTCACGGCGGAAGCTCATGGAGCCGTCGCCGCCGCGACCGCCGCGCACGCAGATGCTGGCCCTGTCGAGCATGAGTGTGGGTGCAGCCGGCGCTCGCCGGCCCTGCTCAGGCCTCGGGGACGACCGAGATGAAGCGGCCGGCGCCCTTCTCGGTGAACACGAGCTTACCCGTCACCTTGGCGAAGATGGTGTGGTCGACACCGATGCCGGCGTTCTCGCCGGGACGGAAGCGCGTGCCGCGCTGGCGCACGATGATCGATCCTGCCGGGACGACCTGGCCGGCGAACGCCTTGACGCCGAGACGCTGGGCCTCGGAGTCGCGCCCGTTGCGGCTGGTGCCGGCGCCCTTCTTATGCGCCATCTCGCTGCTCCTTGGTGCTCTTGAGGGTGATCGACTCGATCGTCAGCTTGGTGAGCCGGCTGCGATGACCCTTCGTCTTCTTGAACGTGCTCTTCGGCTTGTAGGTGAAGACCTTGATCTTCTCGCCGAGGAGGTGTTCGCTGACCTTCGCCTTGATCTTGGCGTGCTTGGCGGCGTCGGCGTCATAGGTGCCCTTGCCGTCGCGCACCGCGAGCGCGTCGAGTGTGATGCTCTTGCCCTCGTCGGCGTCGACCCGGTCCACGACGATCGTGTCGCCGGCGCTCACCTTGAACTGCTGCCCACCGACGCGTACGACCGCGTAGGTGTCATCGGACTTCGTCATTGAGTTCTCCCAGAAGACAACGGCAGGAAATGATAGCCAAACGGGCAGGCGAAATCAATTCGCCTCCTTGGCGTCTTTCTTGATGACGGTGGCCCTGGCCCCCGTGCGCGCGATCTCCGTGATGCGCACACGCCGCCGCTTGCCGAGATGCTGCCGTCCTCCCTCGACGATGATCATGTAGCCGTCCACGTAACCGACCGCGTCGCGCGGGCTGTAGGTGAGGCTGAACTCGAGCTCGACGGTGACCTCCTGGCCCTCCTTCACGGGCACCCGCTGCTCCTGCACGTGCTCGAGGCTTCCTTCGGAGATCACGCGGAAGGACTCGACGGGGAGCGCCGAGCCGCCCTCGAGAAAGACGCGGCGCCCGAGCTGCTTCTCAAGACGCTTGAGGCGCGGACCGCTCAGACGCTCGGCCACGCCCGCGCCTACCTCGATGAGCCAGGCTTTGGCCTGGGACTTGCGCGCCAGGGCGCGGACGCGTCGTTCGACGGTGAGCGCCATGGTCTCTTCGCTGAGCACGCGCGCCTTGCCGGAACAGGTGGGGCAGGCGCGCGTGAGGATGCCACGCGCGCCGTCCGTCGTGTTCTGGCGCGTCATCTCGACCAGACCGAGCGGGGAGAGCTCGACCACATACGTCTTGGTGCGGTCGGTCTCCAGCTCCGCCTCGAGCGTCGCCAGCACCATCTCGCGGTTCTTGGCGTGCGCCATGTCGATGAAGTCGATGATGATGATGCCGCCGATGTCGCGCAGGCGCAGCTGGCGCACGACCTCGCGGGCGGCCTCGAGGTTGGTCTTGGTGATGGTGTCCTCGAGGCCCTTGCCACGCGTGAAGCGACCCGTGTTCACGTCGATCACGGTGAGGGCCTCCGCGTGGTCGATCACGAGGTTGCCGCCGCTCGGCAGCGGCACCCGGCGTTCAAGCGCCTTGGCGATCTGCTCCTCGATGCCGTAGGCTCCGAAGAGGAGCTCTTCCCCGGTGTGCAGGTGCACTTTGGGGAGCAGTTCCGGCGCTTCCTTCTCGAGGAACGAGACGATCGCCTTGTGTCGTTTCGCATCGTCGACGATAAGGCTTTCGCAGGTGTCGTTGAACAGATCGCGGGTCACCTCGAGCGAGATGTCGACTTCCTTGTGCACGAGCCCCGGCGGCTTGACCGTCTCCGCCTTCTTCTTGAGCCTCGACCACAGCCGGGAGAGGTAGCGCATGTCCCGGCGCAGGTCCTCCAACCCGTGCCCCTCCGCGATGGTGCGGACGATGAGCCCCGCGTTCTTCGGCTTGAGCTCCTTGCAGATGTCACGCAGCCGTTCGCGTTCGCCCTGGCGGAGCCGCCGGGAGACGCCGACGCCGCTGCCGCCCGGCACGTAGACCAGATAGCGGCCGGCCAGCGAGATCTTGGTGCTGAGCCGGGCGCCCTTATGGCCCATCGGGTCCTTGGTCACCTGCACCAGCACCTGCTGGCCGTTCTTGAGCGCGTCGCCGATGCGCCGGGCGCGCTTCTCGCCCTCCGGCGTCGTCACTTCGTCCACATAGAGGAAACCGTTCTTCTCCAGGCCGAAGTCCACGAACGCCGCGTCGATGCCGTTCATCACGTTGTCGACCCTGCCCTGGTAGATGTCGCCCAGGTACGACTTGCGGTCCGGCCGCTCGATGTAGATCTCGGCGAGGCGGCCGTCCTCGACCAGCGCGACGCGCAGTTCTTCCCCGTCGTCGGTCACCAGGATGATCTTGCGCTCGGGCCGTTCGGCGACCACGGTCGTCCGCTTCTGCCCGAGCTCGATCGGCACGATGGTGCCAAGGCCGCTCCCCTCGTCCTGGCGGACGATGGCCTTGGGGCGGCGATGGTCGCGCGTCCGCGTCTTCTTCCTCGCGGACGGCTTCGGCGTCGGTGCATCCGGCTTGGCTTCATCGGCCTTCCCGTCGGCGACCGCTGCGGAGGGGGCTTCGACGACGGTCGCGCCATCGTCCGGCGCCGTGACCGCCGTGGCGCGCTTGCTTCGACCGCCTCGCCCGCCGCGGCGGCGACGCTTGGCGGCGCCCTCCGCCGGTGTGCCGTCCGCACCGCCTTGATCGACCGCCGCGTCACCACGCGCCTCGGGCGTTCCCCGCGCCGACTCGGCAGCCGCGGAGGGCTCGGCGCGTTCGACGGCGGCGGCGGGCTCGGCGCTCTCGTCTGCCGCCGGGCCGTGTACGGCGGGCTCGCCGGCGGCCTCTTCGGCTTCGCGCGTGGCCTCTTCGTGCTCGATGTCGGCCGTCCGCCGCCGGCGACGGCCGCCACGGCTGCCTCGGCGCCGACGCTTCGCCGCCGACTCCCCGGACTCGTCGTCCGACGTCTGCGTCGAAGCGCCCGACCCGGTGCTCTCGGACGCCTCGGCGACCACGGGCGTGGGGCGGGGCGCCGCCCCGGTGGTGGCGTCATCCGACGCGGGGGTGACGACCGCGGCCGGCGCCGCAGACGAATCCGCAGTCGTCGGAGCGGTCTCGCGCGTCTGCTGCGGCGTCGCAGTCGGGCGCGGCGGCGCAGGCTCGGCCCGGCCCGACCCGGCCTTGCGCGAACCACGCGACGTGCGCCTGGTGGGCGCGGGCGCCGTTTCGGCGGCCGGCGCTGCGGTCTCGCCCGTCGTCCCCGACGGAACGGCGGCGACGGGGATCAGCGGCGTGGTCGGCAAGTCCCCGGCGCCCGACCGCTGCGCGCCCGATGTGTAGCCGTCACGCGGGCTCGATCCGGACGGCGACTCGGCAGCCGCCGCGGGCGTCGACCGCTTGTGCCGGCGACCTCCACGAGCGCCGCGCCTGCGCCGTGGCGCGGCGCCTTCAGCTGTCGTCTTCTCTTCGCCGGCCGGCGCCGCAGAGCCGTCCGTCTGAGGCGGCGGCGCCGGCTTCTCGCCGGAGGCGCCGTTCTTGGGATCGATCACGAAGACCCACTCCTTCCGCGGCCGGCGTCGAGCGCCGGCGGCACATCATCCCAGGTGATGCGGAGCCGTTCGAGGCTCCGCATCACCGGCTCGACCTGCGCCCCTTCGGCGATCAGGTCGATCAGTTCCTGTGGCCGGGCGGCGCCGTCCTGCCGGTGGGCGATGGTGAACCCGAGACGGGCTCCCCCCTCGACCGCAGTCGCGACGACGTTCCCGACGTACTCCTTCAGATCCAGACGGCGTGTGCCCTTGGGCGAGACACGCTCGCGGATCGCATGGTCCGTGTTCTTGTAGCGTTCGACGGCGGCGCCGATCGCGCCTGCGTCCCCCTCGAGCACGCAAGCGTACTCGGCCGCGCGCGCCTGCGGGCGCGGGTGGGACTCGCCGACGTCGATGATGCCGATGACGTCGACGCCGGGAGGGCCGGACCGGCGCAGCGCGCGCAGTACCTCGGTGGTGACGACGACGCCCTTCGGCACCTCGACCGTCGCCAGTTCATCGACGCCTGCGGCGCCGACCGGCAGCGGCAGAGGCAGAGAGAGGCGGGGCTTGGGGCGCATTCCCTGCGAGAGCGCGATGGGCACGCCGGCGCGCGCGAACATGCGCTGCACGAGTCGTGCGGTGTCGAGGTGCGAGAGGTACCGCGCCTGGGCGCCCCGCGAGAAGTTGACCAGCCACCAACTCATGCGAGCAGTTCCATACCGATCTCGCCGCCGCACACGCCGCAGGCGGCGCATACGCCGTCGCGGCAGTCCTCCGTGAGCTCGCCTGCGCGAGCACGGCCGAGCTCTTCCTCGAGGAAGGCGGGACTCAGCCGCGCGTCCACGGCGTCGCGCCAGTACGGCCGCGCGACGCCGGCTTCGCCCAGCGAGACGCCGGTTGCGGCCGCGGCGTCCTCCCAACGGCGCACATCGAAGTGCTCGCTCCACCCGTCGAAACGCGCGCCCCGGCGCCAAGCCGCCTCGACCAGGCGATCCGTGCCTGGACCGCCCCGGGCGAGCGTCGCCTCGACCAGTGACGCCGCGACGTCGTGGAAGGCGACGCGCACGCCTCGCGGAACGGCGTCGCGCACGAGCCGCTGGCGGGCGCGCAGCGTCGTCGCGCCCGCGAACGGCTCCATCTCGAACGGCGTATGAGCCTTGGGCACGTACGACGACACCGACACCGAGAGGCGCGCACGACCGCGACCGATCTCGCGAGCGAGACGCGCCGCCGTGGCCGCCATCCCGGCGATGCCGAGCACGTCCTCGTCGGTCTCCCCCGGCAGACCGATCATGAAGTACAGCTTGAGCCCGGTGAACCCGCCGTGGAACGTGGCGCGCACCGCTTGCTCGAACTGGCCCTCGTCGACACCCTTGTCGATGGCGTCGCGGAGTCTCTGTGTGCCCGCCTCGGGCGCGAGCGTCACGGAGCCGCGCTGGCCGGCGGCGAAGCTCGCGAGGCTCTCCGCCGCCGAGTCGATGCGCAACGACGGTAGAGAGACCCGCAGTCCGGGACGCAGCTCACGGATGCGCGTGAGCGCCTCGGCGACGCCTCCGTAGTCACACGAGCTGAGCGACAGCAGCGACACCTCGTCGCAGCCGGTCTGCTCGAGCAACCGCTCGGCAGCCGCGACCACGAGGTCGACAGACCGCTCGCGCACGGGCCGGTACCACATCCCTGCCTGACAGAAACGACACCCGGCGGTGCAGCCGCGCATCACCTCGATCACGGCCCGGTCATGCACGGCCTCCAGCACGGGCACCACGGGTCGCACCACCGGTTCGCTGGTGGAGAAGCCGGTGTAGACCTGCCGCACCGCCGGGCGCTCGCTCCGGCCCGGGAGCCACACCCCCGGAACCGCCGCCAGCGCCTCCAGCCGGACCTGCCGGTCACTCCCTCGGAGAGCAGTGACGATCGCGTCGAGGTGCGCCTCCGCCTCGCCGACGAAGAACGCGTCGAAGAAGGGCGCCACGGGCCATGGGTTCGCGACGGCGGGCCCGCCGCCGAGGACGATGGGATCCTCCCCGTCCCGCTCGGCGGCGTGCAGCGGCACGCCTGCCAGGTCGAGCATCTCGAGGACGTTCGCGTAGCACAGCTCGTGCGGCAGCGTGAAACCCCAGAGGTCGCATGAGGCTACCGGTGCGAACGTCTCCAGCGCCCAGAGGGGGACGGCGGCGGCGCGCATCAGGTCGGCCATGTCCGGCCACGGGCAGTAGGCCCGCTCGGCGAAGGCCGGCGTGGCGTCGTTCAGGTGGCTGTACAGGATCTGCAGCGCGGGGTTGGAGACCCCGATCTCGTACACGTCCGGGTAGGACAGCACGATACGCGGTCGCGCCCCGGCCTTGACACGGGTGTTGAACTCCCCACCCGTGTAGCGCCCGGGGCGCGTGACGCGCGCCAGCAGTCTCGCTCTGTCAGCCGGAGGCCAGTCTCCGGAGAGGCCCGGGAAGCCGGGATGAGACGTTCTCGATTTGACGATTGATCCTTTGCATCCGCGAGACGCGGAGCGGCGCTCCGGCCTCGAAATACGCGATGGCCGCCCGGCCGAGCGCAATGGTGCCCGAGAACCCGACGGCGCCCTTGACGGCCCAGCCGAACCCCGGCACGAAGTCGAGCGCCTGGCGCGCCAGCGTGCGGAGGATGAACGCGGTGCCGACGGTCGAGAGGATCTCAAGGGCCCTGTCGACCCCGACGTCCTCGCCGTAGGCGCGGGCGATCTTGAGCACCATGCGGATCTGGTTGGCGGTCATCGCCGGCATGTCGGCGCCGGGGATGATGACGACCACACCGATGACGCCGTTCTGGGCGGCGTTGGTGAGCACCACGTGGTCACAGTAGGTCCTGCGGACGGACGGCAGTGAAGCGGCAAGAGCGCCGGCGGCGTCACCGGCGGCGTCGATGATCCGGTTCTCGAGAGAGGGCCCGGCAGCGGGGGCGGCGCCGAGGCCGCGGGCTATCTCGTCACCAAAGAGTCCGGCCGTGCCCGTCCACGCGGCTTCGTCCACGCCCTGGACGAGCCCGATCACCGCGCAGCCCGCGCGGCGCGCGGCGTGCACCACGGGCGACGCCTCGGCGGCGGGGCAGCCGGCCGCAACGAGCACCACGATGTCCCAGCGGCCGGCGAGCCGGTCGCTGCGGGGGAAGTCGGCCGGCGCCAGGGCGTCGAGCCGGGCGGAGACGCCGCCGTGCTCGTCGGACGCGCCGGCCGACAGCACGCCGACCACGCCGGCGAAGGCATCGCCGGCGCCGACCACACACAGCCGCGGCGCCGGCGCGTCCGCACGCGCTTCGGTCACGGCCTTGATGATCTTTGAGAGACTCAAGCTACTGGCCAAGCCGCCCCCTCGTGCTCGAAGTGACCGCCGCCCGCACGTGGATCGCCTGCAACAGGCCGACGAGGATCAGGAACGCGATCATCGCCGTGCCGCCGTAACTGACGAACGGCAACGGGATACCGGTCACCGGCATGATGCCGATCGTCATGCCGACGTTGACGAACACCTGAAAGAGTACCATCACACCGATGCCTCCGGCGAGGATGCTGCCGTACATGTCGCGCGCCACGATGGCGATGCGCAGCGCGCGCCACACGAGCACGACGTACAGCACCAGCAGCACGCTCGCGCCGAGGAACCCGTTGCGCTCGCTGATCACCGCGAAGATGAAGTCGGTATGGTGCTCGGGCAGGAAGTCCAGCGTGGTCTGCGTCGCCATGTCGCCGCGCCCGGTCAGGGCCCCCGAGCCGACGGCGATCATCGACTGGATCACGTTGTATCCTGCCGCATCGGCCTGCTCGCCGGGGTTGAGGAACACGAGCAGGCGGTCGAGCTGATACTGGTGGATGAGATTGAGGCCGGCCAGCGGCAGCACCTTGAGAGCCATGACGAACACGCCGAACCCCGCGCCGGCGAGGACGGCGAAGTGCGTCCACGACGT
This sequence comes from uncultured Thermoleophilia bacterium, assembly GCA_964545565.1. Lineage (GTDB taxonomy): Bacteria > Actinomycetota > Thermoleophilia > UBA2241 > UBA2241 > CAIXSE01. Next base: position 7,709 of record CAZJGT010000027.1, on the reverse strand, counting down.
GCCGTAGAAGTAGAGCATGGCCAGTGTGAGCACGAGCATGACCATCGCCGAGCTGAAGTCCGGCTCCCGGTAGACGAGGAACGCCGGCACGGCGACGAGGACCAGGGCGAAAAAGGTCACCCGTTTCGAGCCCAGTTGCTCGACACGGTCGGCGAGGAACGCGCCCATGCTGAGCGCCAGCAGGAGCAACGCGGCGGCCGACGGCTGAAAGCGCGTGAAGCCGAGGTCGAACCAGCGCGTCGCGCCCTTGACGGTGTCGCCCAGCGGGAGGACGGCCGCGAGGAGGAGGACCGCCGCACCATACAGGAGCCACTGGAAGCGGCGGTAGATCTCGTAGTCCAGCAGTGAGACGACGATCGCGAGGACGATGCCCACCCCCACGGCGATGAGCTGCTGACGCACGAAGTAGTACGGGGCGCCGGGGATGTCGTGCCGGGTCGCGAAGTAGATCATCGTGACGCCGTACACGATGAGCCCGGCGGTCGTCAGGACCAGCAGGTAGTCCAGATGTCGCAGGTAGGTGCGCCAGTCGAGCACGTCCATCAGTCGCTTCGCACCGGCCCGGTGAACTCACCGCTGTCGATGTCGAACAGGCTGTCGTAGATCATGCGCGTGGCGGGCGCGGCCACGGTGCCGCCGTGGCCACCCTTCTCGACCATGACGACGACCGCGTACTTGGGGTCGTCGGCCGGGGCGTAGCTCGCGTACCAGGCATAGTCCACGTAGCCTCCGCGCGTCGCGTCGAACACCTCGGCCGTGCCCGTCTTTCCGGCGACGGGCACGTCGTAGCCGGCGAAGACCGCGAACGACGTGCCGGTCGGCGCGTTCGCCGCCTGGTACAGGCCGCGGCGCACGATGTCGAGCGTGCTGCGCGCCATGTCGACCTTCTTCGACGTCGTCGGCCTGAGGTCGCGCACCGTCTTCCCGGCCGGGTCCGTCACCTTGAGACCGAAGTGGGGCGTCACGATCTTGCCGCCGTTGGCGACGGCGGCGTACATGACGGCCAGCTGAAGCGGCGTCGCCTCGAGGTCGCCCTGGCCGATCGACAGGTTGATCGAGTTGCCCGGCGTCCACAGCTTGTCGACCTCCGTCTCGAAGTACTTGCGCCGCCACTCCGGCGTGGGCACGCGGCCCTTGACCTCGCCGAGGAGGTCGATGCCGGTGTACTTCTCCATGCCCAGCCGCTTGGCCCAGTCGGCGAGCGGCGACCCGTTGGCGGCGTAGAAGCGGTAGCCGAGGTTGTAGAAGTAGACGTCGCACGACTGGGTGATGGCGCCCACCAGGTCCAGACTCCCATGGCCATCGGTGGACCAGCACTTCCACACCGTCTTGTCCGTCGCGACCGCGGGCTTGAAGCTCCCGTCACAGAAGAAGGTCTCGTAAGGAGAGACCACGCCCTCTTCCAGGCCGGCGATGGCGTCGACGACCTTGAACGTCGAGCCGACCGCCTTCGCCTCCTGGATGGCGCGGTTGAGCATCGGGTGGTTGGCGTGCTTGTCGGAGAGTCGCCTCCAGTCCTTGGTGCTGATGCCCCCCACCCAGACGTCGGGGTCGTAGGTCGGGTAGCTCGCCATGCCGAGCACGTCACCGTTCCTGACGTCGAGCACGACAGCCGCGCCGCCGTTGGCCTCCACCTTGCCGTCGCTGTGCGCGAGCGAGATGCCCGTGCGCAGCGCCGCCTCGGTGGCCGCCTGCACCTTGGCGTCGATGGTGGTGACGAGCGTGTCGCCGGGATCGGCGAGCCGGCCGCTCACGGGCTGGCTCTGCTTGGGCCGGCCGAAGGCGTCGACCTCGATCCTGGCGACCCCGTCGTGGCCGCGCAGCCACTTGTCGTAGGTCCTCTCGAGCCCATCCTGCCCGACCACATCGCCGGCCGAGTAGCCCTTGAAGTGCCGGTCCTTGAGCTGCTCCGCGGAGATGTCGCCGAGGTGCCCGAGCACCTGGGCGGCCATCATGCCGTGCGGGTAGGAGCGCAGGTACTGGTCGCGTATCTCCACCCCCGGGAAGGACAGGGTGTGCTCCTTCAGATACGACCGCACCCGCGCGCTCACATCTTCTTTCACGACGATCAGGTCGAGGCCGGTGATATCGCCGTCCACCACCTTCTGCCACGTCAGGTAGCTCGACCACGTGCCGTCCTCATCTTGCTGGAGTGTGCTCGGCTCCAGGTACTCCATGATCTCCTTGCGGATCGCGCGCGGAGTCACGCGCAGCACACGCGCGAGCCGCTTGATCTCGGTGTTGAGCTCGCCATCCGGGACGTCCATGAGGCGGATGCCCACGGCCGAGCCCGCCCGGTTCGTGACGATGACCTCGCCGTGACGGTCGACGATCGGGCCTCTCGGCGCGACGATCTTGACCGCGTCGAGGCGGTTGTCGTTGGCGCGCGCCACGAAATCCTGCCCGCTCAGGATCTGCAGGAACCAGAGGCGGAAGAACACGACGGCGAACAGGACGACGGCGATGCCGACGATCACGGCCACGCGCAGCGCCACCGAAGGGAGCTGGATGATGGGCTTGTCGCGACGGCCCGTGCGGATGGGACGGTCGCGGCGGCCCCGTTCGCTACCGAACACCCGCGACACGCAGATCACCTGCCCCTCTCAGCCACACGCGCACGACCAGGTACAGGGGCGCGGCCAACAACGTGTTGAGAACGAGCGACGGGAGGAGCACCCGCCCGAGGAAGAAGTCCAACGGCACCTCGCGCGCAAGGAGGAATTGGGCCAGTGCGAGGAGTACGTTCGCGACCAGCGTCGCGGCGAACACGGTGAGCAGCGGCGCGAAGCCGGCCGGCAGATCAGCCGTCTCGGCGTATCTGCCGGCGAAATAGGCGATGAGCACGAACACGAACGCGTTCAGGCCGAACGGCTCCAGGAGCGCGACGGCGGAGACGATACCGGTGAGAAAGCCGAACACGGCGCCGATCTCCGGGCCCTTCAGGAGAGCCACGCAGACGACGAGGATGAGGGCGACGTCCGGGTAGGCGCCGAACAGACGCAGATGCGGCGCCAGTGCCGTCTCCAGGAGGATGGCGACGAGCAGTACGACGGCGAGTCGCGCCGTCTCCTGCCAGGTCGGCCAAGCGCGCTCACCGCCGTCGTCGACCGGCCGACGAGGCTTCATCGCACCACGACCTGGACGAGGTCGAGCTTGCGGAAGTCGACGGAGGGCTTGACGGCGATGGATTGGTAGAGCTCCACCTCCTGCGCGCCGACGCTCTCCACCTGCCCGATGGGGATGCCGCGCACGAACACGGAGCCGTTCCTGCCTGATGTCACGATGTACTGGTTCGCCTTGACTCTTTCGTTCTTGTCCACGTAGTCGAGCGTGACGTCGCCGGTGACGCTGCCGCTGACGATACCCTGCGCGCCGCCCGGCTCGACCATCGCGTCGACGTAGCTCTGCTGGTCAGTGACGAGCATGACCTGCGCCGAGTTCGCGTACACCCTCGTGACCCGGCCGACGAGACCCTGGCCATTGACCACGGCGTCGTAGACGCCGACGCCGTCGCTGCTGCCGGCGCTGATGGTCGCGGTCGAGTACCAGACGCTCGTAGGTCGCGAGATCACGCGGGCCGTCACCAGCTGGACGCCCTTCGGAAAGACACGGTCCTTCTGGAAGTCGAGGAGGTCACGGAGCTGGTCGTTCTCGGCCTGCGTCGCGAGCTCCTCCGCGAGGCCGGCGCGCAACTGCTGGACTTCTTGCTTGAGCGCCTTGTTCTGCGCCTTCGCACTGAACAGATCACCCACCCAGTTCCATCCGTCACGGAAGGGCTTGGTCGCGCGCGCCGTACCGCTCTGGAGCGGCGCCACCACGCGCAGCACACCGCCCTGGACGGCGTGCGCGACACCGCTGTCCGATTCGCGGAAGTAGGCCGTGAGAAGCGCGACCGAGAGCAGCAGCAGAGCCGCCACGACGATCCGCCGCCGGAGTACGCGCCGGCGATTCACAGGTCAGCGAAGGGCGGGACTACCGGCCCCGCGGCCGGGAGTTGCGCTTGCTCTTGACCAAGACATCGAACTCCTCGAGGTATTTGCCCGAGCCCACGGCCACGCAGGTGAGCGGCGATTCGGCCAGATGCACCGGCATCTGGGTCTCTTCGCGCAGACGCTCCGCGAGGCCCTGCAGCAACGAGCCGCCGCCGGCGAGCATGATGCCGCGATCCATGATGTCGCTGGCCAGCTCGGGCGGCGTCTTGTCGAGCGTCGCCTTGATGGCGTCGACGATCGCCTGCGTGGGCTCCTCGAGCGCCGCGCGCACCTCTTCCGACGACAGCACCACGGTCTTGGGCAGCCCGGTGACGAGGTCGCGACCGCGGATCTCGGCCTGCTCCTCCTGCGGGAGCGGATAGGCCGAGCCGATCTCGAGCTTGATCTCCTCGGCGGTCTGGCTGCCGATGAGGAGCTTGTATTCCTTCTTGACGTAGCTGATGACGGCCTCGTCCAGCTCGTCGCCGCCGACACGGATGGACTGACTGACGACGATGCCGCCGAGCGAGATGACGGCTACCTCGCTGGTGCCGCCGCCGATGTCGACGATCATGCTGCCCGTCGGTTCGGCTACGGGCAGGCCGGCGCCGATCGCGGCGGCCATGGGCTCCTCGATGAGGGTCGCCCACCGCGCGCCGGCCGAGTACGTGGCCTCTTCGACGGCGCGCTTCTCGACACCGGTGACGCCGCTGGGCACGCAGATGACGACTCGCGGGTGAGCCCAACGGTTCTGCATGACCTTGCGGATGAAGTGGCGGAGCATCTCCTCGGTGACGTCGAAATCGGCGATGACGCCGTCCTTGAGGGGACGCACGGCGCTGATGGTGGCCGGCGTCCGGCCCAGCATGCGCTTGGCCTCCGCGCCGACGGCGTGGACCTCGCCGGAGCGATGGTCGATGGCGACCACGGACGGCTCGCTGAGCACGATGCCGCGGCCGCGGAGATACACCAGTGTGTTGGCGGTCCCGAGGTCGACCGCCATGTCGCGGGCGCCGAAGCCCGTCACGAACCCAAGGAAGCTGATGGCGCGCTCCTTTCGAGGCAAATGTCGAACGACGATTGTATACGGCCCCCAGGGGGTTGGCCACCGGAGCCGAGCTCGCGGCGACGCCGGCGGAAGAGCCGCGCAGAGGGCCGTTCGCCGCCGGGGACGCCGTCCCTCGCGGCGGTGACCGACGCAGCCTTACAGCCAGCTGAACGGCGTCACGCCGAAGGCCGCGAGCACCCGGAGCAGCTCGGCGACCGGCAGGCCGACCACGTTGGAGTAGTCTCCGTCGACGCGCTGCACCAGCCCCGAGCCGGCGCCCTGGATGGCGTACGCGCCCGCTCGTTCGCGCCACTCGCCGGCGGCGACGTAGGACTCCAGGTCGCGGTCCGTGAGACTGCGGAAGGTCACGCCTGTCACCGCGTGGGTGGTCAATGCCATCTTCGTGGAGGTCAGGTACAGGCCGCTGAAGACCTCGTGACGGCGGGCGGCGAGCCGGCGCAGATAGAGAGCCGCTTCGACCTCGTCGCAGGCCTTGCCCAGGATCTCGCCCCGGCTGACGACGACGGTGTCGACGCCGAGGACCAGCTCACCCGACAGCGGCGGGGTGCGGGCCAGCACTTCCTCGGCCTTGCCCCGGGCGTTCTGCTGCACGGTGTGGGCCGGGTCCCCGTCGCGCACACGCTCCGCGTGATCGCTGACCACGACACGGAACGGGATGCCCAGCTGACGCAGGAGCGCCGCGCGCTGCGGCGAGCGGGAGGCCAGGACGAGGCCGGTGAACCGAAACGACGGCGACACGGGACGACTGCCCGCGTGCAACGGCTTCATCTGCGCCTCAGACCAGTTCGGTCTCAGCAAAGAACAGCCCGATCTCCCGGGCCGCGCTCTCGGGACCATCCGATCCGTGCACGACGTTCTCCTCCTTGCTGAGCGAGAAGTCGCCGCGGATCGTGCCCGGCGCCGCCAGCGCCGAGTCGGTCACGCCCATCATGGTGCGGGCCACGGTGATCGCCTCGCGCCCCTCCCACACCATAGCCACCACCGGACCGGAGGTGATGAACGTCGCCAGGTCCTCGAAGAAAGGCTTGCCGACGTGCTCGGCGTAGTGTCGCTCGGCGAGGGCGCGATCGATGCGCAGCGCCTTCATGCCGCGCAGCACGAGGCCGCGCCTCTCGAAGCGGGCGATGACCTCGCCGACGAGACCACGCGCGACGCCGTTGGGCTTGACCATGATGAACGTGCGTTCCATGAGGGTCCTCCAGGAGAGAGACGCGATCGGTGCGCCGGTCCGGCCCCTGCGGGCGTCGCCGGCGCGCCCATCGAGGTTCGTCAGACGCGGTCGTAGACGGCCGGCGCCGCGTGTACGTCCGTCTCACAGAACGGACAGACGCGCCACTGCGGGTCGATGGGTTTGCGGCAGGATGGGCACGAGGTGCGCAGACGACGGCCGCACGTAGGGCAGACGAGGTAGTCCTCACGCACCGGGGTCTTGCAGAACGTGCAGCGCTCGTCTTCCCCGATGCGCTGCTCCATCATCTGCACCTCGAGATCGTGCTCCTTGCGCTCGGCGAGCGTCTCGGCCGGGCGCACGATGGCGTACACGATGAGACCGATGGGCCCGAACACGATACCGGTGAGGACGGCGACGGCGATCACGATCCTGTCGTCGATGCGCCGGCGGGCATCCTTGAAGATCCAGAACGCACAGGCGATCCACAGGACCACCACCAGGAACAGGAACATGAGCGTGATGAAGTCCCAGGTCGGCGACTCGAAGAAGTCCATCACCGACTGGAAGGGGTTACTGGTCTCGCTCGTCGTGGTGGTCTTCGCCGCAACCGTGGTCCAGAAAGGCACCCTTCCTCCTCAGTGACGCTCCGACGAGGACACCGGCGGCGCCCCCACGCGATGGCGGCCGTTCACGAAGGCGGGAGGGATGAGTTCCCCGCCGGCGCACCCGGCCGGCCGGCCTCGGCGGCCAGCGCCGCAATCATACCCGAGAATATCCTGCTGTGGGCAGGAAGCAGCGCGTACCAGTACGCGAGCCCAGGCAAGCCGCGCGGCGCGAAGTACGCGGTCTGCACGAGCAGCGACCCCTCGTCACGCGGCAGGGTCTCGAACTGCAACCAGGCCGAGCCGGGCAGCTTCATCTCCGCTCTGAGGCGCAGAAGACGGCCCGGTTCGACGGCCTCGACGCGCCAGAAGTCGAGCGCGTCGCCGACACGCACCGAGTCCGGGTCGCGACGGCCGCGGCGCAGGCCCACGCCGCCGACCAGCCGGTCGGCGACGCCGCGCAGCTCCCAGGCCCAGTTCCAGGCGCGGTAGCCGCGGCGACCGCCGAGTGTCTGGATGACGGCGAAGGTCTCGTCCGGCGTCGCCGACACCAGCGCCTCGCGACGCTCGATCAGCTTGCCCTCCTGTGTGGTCAGGGCTCGATCCTGCACGGCCCGCTCGCTGGTGCCGAGGGCGTCCGCCCAGCTTGTCTCCACCTCCCCCGTCTCGAGGCCGGCCACCGCGGCACGCACGGCGGCGTCATAGCCGACCGGACGGATGGCCGGGAACAGGTCGCCGGCGCCGCGCTCGCGAACGATCGTCTCGTTGCGGAGGCCCTCGATGAGCGGTCGCGCAATCACCGAAGGAATGGGCGTGACCAGGTGCACCCAATAGGACGACAGCGTCGGCGTCAACACGGGCACAGGCTGGAGGTGGCGGCGCAGGCCGCGAGCGCG
>CAZJGT010000026.1:0-22148 GCA_964545565.1 uncultured Thermoleophilia bacterium | reverse complement strand
GGCTGGATCGTCAACGACATCGACGAGTACAAGAAGGAGGAGCACGAGCGCGAGGCGCATCTGTACGACGGCGGCGGTCTCTCGCCGGCGCTGCTCCGCGAGCTGTCCGACGCCGGCATGAACGACCTCTTCGAGACGATCATCGCCGAGGTGCCGGCGCCGCGGGTGGACCCCGATGCGCCGTTGCTCATGCAGGTGAGCACCCTCGCGTGGAGCGACTACATCGGTCGCATCGGTTGCGGACGTGTGCTCGCCGGCGGGCTCAAGGTGGGCGACGAGGTGCAGCGCATCACGACGCGGCACCTCGAGATCGGCGATCCGGACGCCGGCTGGGAGTCCACCGGCGCGCAGGCCGCACGCGTCTCGCACCTCTGGGTCACGCGCGGCCTTGAGAACCGCGAGGTCGACGAGGTCGCCGCCGGCGACATCGTCTGGCTCGCGGGCCCCGACGACATCACGCTCGGCGACACGCTGGCGTCACCCGAGCGGGAGGCGGCCGACGCAGCCCTGCCGCCGCTCGAGATCGAGGAGCCGACGGTCAGCATGTTCTTCCTCGTCAACAACGGCCCCTTCGCCGGTCAGGACGGCCGCGCCGCGACCCTTCGCCAGATCAAGGACCGGTTGGAGCGCGAGCTGCGCGTCAACGTCGCGCTCCGCGTCGAGGACCTCGGCCGCCCGGACGGCGTCAAGGTGAGCGGCCGCGGCGAGCTGCACCTGGCGATCCTCATCGAGGAGATGCGGCGCGAGGGCCTCGAGCTCTGCGTCTCTCGCCCCGAGGTCATCACCCACCGGGACGGCCACGGCAAGCTGCTCGAGCCGATGGAGCAGCTCATCATCGACGTGCCCGACGTGTACCAGGGCGCGATCATCCAGGAGCTGAGTCTGCGCAAGGGCGAGCTCCTCGGGGTCGAGGCGACCGGGACAGGTCTGGTGCGCCTTGAGTTCACGATCTCGACCCGCGGCCTGATCGGGTACCGCAACGACTTCCTCACCGAGACGCGCGGCCTCGGCGTGATGAGCTCGCGGTTCACGGGCTACGGCCCGTGGAAGGGCGAGCTCCCCGGCCGCGAGCGCGGCTCACTGGTCAGCCAGACCGGCGGCGAGGCCGCCGGCTACTCACTCGAGAACCTGCAGCAGCGCGCCGTTCTCTTCGTCGGCAACATGACGCCCGTGTACGAAGGCATGATCGTCGGCGAGAATTCGCGCGCCGACGACATGCTCTGCAACCCCACCAAGCGCAAGCAGCTCGGCAACTACCGCTCGTCCACCAAGGACATCGACGCCGGGCTCAAGGTGCCTCGCCCCATCACCCTCGAGAGCGCGCTGGAGTGGATCGCCGACGACGAGCTCGTCGAGGTCACACCACGGACGGTGCGCGTGCGCAAGCACATCCTGAGCACCGAGCAGCGCAAGAAGGCGGAGAAACGCGGCGCCGGCGCCTGACGCGCGGCCGCCAAAGCTCAGGAGCCGATGTCAGGGTTCGGCTACGTCCAGGTCACGGCAGATCTTGCGGGCGAGGAGGTCGTTGATCTCACGGTGTCGCGGCACCACAGTGGCCTTGCCGCCTGCGCGGTTCACGTAGACCGAATGCCTCGCGCCTTCCCGAAGAGCTGGCAGCCCCGGCCTTTGAGGTGACCGACGAGCTCGTTTCGCTTCACGCGGTGATGTGGAGAGGCTCACGGATGGCGTTCCGCTCTCCGAGCCGATCTTCGGCCAGGACCCGGTTGGCATCGAGGACAAGCTGAGCCGCCTCGCCAAGGCTCAGACGGGCCTCCTCCAGAGTCTCCGCCTGGGTGTTGGCGCCGGGGAGTTCCTCGACATAGCCGATGTAGCCCTCGGGCACCCGTTCGAACACGGCGGTGAATTGCAGCTGCATGTATCCAGCCTCCTCGTGCCCAATGTCGCATGCTCGATCGACCACGTGGAACAGTTGCGCGGCCCCTCAGCCGCGGCCGGTCACGAGCGGCACGCCGGTGAGGCCGAGGTGGCAGTCGGTCGACCAGACGGACGCGACCTCGCGGACGACACAAACGTGCAGGCCCACCGCGTCCGTCAGCGTCAGGTCCTGGTCGGAGAACCGGCGCAGGAGTGCGAGGCCGGCCGCCTGCTCTTCGAGCCCGACGGCGACCACCCGCAGCGGTGTCATGGCCTCGATCATCGCGAGGAACTGAAGCGCTCTCGTGCGGTCGTACCGCCGCAGAAACCAGCCGTGACCCTCCGCGACGACCAGGGTGGTGGTGATGAGCGGAGGCGGTTGCCCGAAGAGACGCCTGAACAGGGAATGGTACGTGTCTGAGCGGTCGGCGAAGGCGATGAGCGCCGACGTGTCGACGTAGGCGTCAGCTCCTGTGACCATAGACCAGGTCGTCGATGTGTCGGCTGGAGCCGGCATCGCCGCTCTCGACCATGCCCGCGTAGCGCATCCACGGCCTGGACTCGTCTGTGGGGAGCGCCGCGCTGAGGGCTCGCCGCATGAACTCGGCCAGCGAGATGCCGAGGCGGGCGGCTTCCGCCTTTGCGGCGTCGTAGTCTTCCCTCGACAGGCTGATTTGGGTGCGCAGCATGATAACAGAATAGAGAATCATGTTATCAAACGCAACAGATGCCGGCTTGGTCATGCGCTGAGAGCACGCGGCACAGCTGCACCGGCACAGGTTCGCGGTCTCCGGCCGTGTCGCGCCGGGTCGGTAGGTCGCGCCGGCAGGCGCACAGCGCCCTCGACGGCTGCCGGGTCCTCGGTCTACCATTCGTTCGGCACTCGAGAGGGGAGAACCACGTGGACAGGCAGCTGCAGTTCTACATCGACGGGCGCTGGGTCGATCCGGTCGAGCCGGGCGGGACCATCGCCGTGGTGGATCCGGCGAGCGAAGAGGAGGTCGCGCGGGTGGCGGCCGCCACTGCCGCCGACGTCGAGTCGGCGGTGGCAGCGGCCCACCGGGCTTTCGCGAGCTTCTCACAGACCACGCGCGAGGAGCGCCTCGACCTGCTGACCCGGCTGCGCGAGGCGTACAAACGCCGCATCCCCGAGATCGCCGCCGCCATGACGACCGAGGTCGGCATCCCGCGCGGCCTCGCGCAGGGCGGTCAGGTGCTGGCCGGCGCGAGCCACCTGAAGCAGGCCATGGCGGCGCTGCGCGACTACCCGCTGGAGCAGGACTGGGACTCGACCCGGATCGTGCGCGAGCCCGTCGGCGTCTGCGCCCTGCTCGCGCCGTGGAACTGGCCCATGAACCAGGTGACCGCCAAGGTGGCGCCGGCGCTCGCCGCCGGTTGCACCGTGGTCCTCAAGCCGAGCCGGCTCGCCCCGCTCTCGGCGCTGTTGTTCGCCGACGCGGTGGACGAGGCCGGCCTCCCCGCCGGCGTCTTCAACATGGTGAACGGCGCCGGCGCCGCGCTGGGTGACGTGTTCGCGACGCATCCGCTCGTCGATATGGTGTCCATCACCGGCTCGACGGCGGTGGGGGGCGTGGTGGCCGCCGCCGCCGCGCCGTCGATCAAGCGGGTCTCCCAGGAGCTCGGCGGCAAGTCCGCCAACATCGTCTTCGACGACGTCGACGTCCGCAGGGTCGTCGCCTCCGGCACTCTCGGATGCATGCACAACTCCGGACAGACGTGCAACGCGCCCACACGCATGCTCGTGGCCGAGGCCGTGTACGACGAAGCGGTCGAGGTCGCCGCCCGCACTGCGGCCGGCGTGGCGGTCGGCGATCCGCGGGATGCCGCCACGTTCATGGGCCCCGTCGCCGGGCGCAAGCAGTACGAGAAGGTGCGCGCCGCCATCGCGGCCGGGATCGCCGAGGGCGCCCGGCTGGTCGCCGGGGGGCTCGAGCGGCCGGACGGACTGACGAAGGGCTTCTACATCCGGCCCACGGTCTTCGCGGACGTGACCCAGGACATGAGCATCTTCCGCGAGGAGATCTTCGGGCCCGTGCTCTGCATGACGCCGTTCCGCGACGAGGAGCACGCCGTGGAGCTGGCCAACGCCACGGACTACGGCCTCTCCGGCTACGTGCAGTCGGCCGATGTGGGGCGGGCGCGACGGGTGGCGGGCCGCATGCGCACCGGGATGGTGCACCTGAACGGCGCTCCCACGGACGCGCGCGCGCCCTTCGGCGGCTACAAGATGTCGGGTAACGGCCGCGAGTGGGGCGTGTTCGGCCTGGAGGACTTCCTCGAGGTCAAGGCGATCATGGGGTACGGCGAGCGCTGAGTCCCGCGAGCACCAGGTCCACGTCCTCGCGCGTCGTCAATGGATTGATGAAGCAGAAGCGCAGCACGGTCTCGCCACGGTGTCTGGTCGGCATCAGCATGGCGAGGCCGCTGCTGAGCGCGTCGTCGCTCCAGGCGGCGTAGTCCGCCGGCGCCCACCCGAGCCGGCGCACCAGCAACACCGTGAACGCCGGCTCGATCACGAGCTCGAGCTCCGCGGCCGCCGCGATGCGTTCCGCCGCGTACCCGGTCATCTCGACGCAGTGCTCGACGGCCGCCGCGTAGGCGTCGGTGCCGTAGGCGAGGACCGACGCCCACAGAGGCACACCGCGCACCCGTCGCGTCAGATGGACCGCGAGATCGGAAGGGTTGCCGGCGTCGGCGATGGGGTCGAGGTAGTCCGCCTCCTGCGTCAGCGATCGGCGCGCCGATGTGCTGTCGCGGTACACGAGCGCGGCGCAGTCGAAGGGTGCGTAGAGCATCTTGTGCGGGTTGACGATGAACGAGTCGGCGCGCTCGATCCCGTCCAGCAGGGGGCGCGTCCGCGGCGAGAGCAGTGCCGCGCCGCCGTAGGCGCCGTCGACGTGCAGCCGGAGCCCGCGTGCGGCGCACACGTCGGCGACGCCGTGGAGGTCGTCGAAGGCGCCGGTGTTGGTCGCTCCTGCAGTGGCGACGACGGCGACGACCTCGTCCGCAGCCCGGCCTGAGAGCGCCTCCTCAAGCACGCCACCGGTGAGGCGCCCGTGGTCGTCCGCGGGGCGCGCGGTCACCAGGTCGCAGCCCATGATGTGCGCGGCGGCGGTCATCGACGCGTGCGCGGACGCACCGGCGACGATGACGTGCCGGCGCCGCGTCGTATCCGTGCCGCGCGCCGCCACCAGCGCGCTCAGGTTGGCGATCGAACCTCCGCTGACGAACGTGCCGCCGGCCGAGGCCGGGAAGCCGGCGGCGTCCGCCAGCCAGCGCACGGCGGCGTCCTCGGCCTTGACGGCGGCGCCGCCCTCCAGCCGGCTTCCCCCGAAGATCATCGCCGCCGGAAGCGCCATGTCGCTGAGCACCGCCGCCACGGTCGGCGTGCCGGCCACGAAGGCGAAGAAGCGCGGGTGGTCGGGGGGGATCGCCGTGGGGATGACGGCGTCGCGGAGGACCTCCCAGGTCGCGGCGACGCCGATCCCGGCGGCCGTCAGTTCGGGCAACGGCGCCGCCTGGCGGGCCGCCGGCAGGGTCCCCCGGCGATCGGTCAGTCGCGCCAGCGTCCAGTCCACTATCTCCCGGGCGGTGGTGGCGTCGTCGAGCGTGGGTTCGTGCATGTTCACCTCGGCGCTCTCCATCTGTCCTCCTCGCGACTGCGGCGGCGCTCGTCCCCGGGCCGGCTCGTTGACGGCGTGAGGGCCGGGGCGTCCTCGGGCATCTCTAGTCTATGGCCCATGAAGACCAGAAGCGCGTCGCCGCGGAGGCGGCCATCGCCTACGTGACGCCGGGCACGATCGTCGGCGTCGGCACCGGGAGCACCGCCGACGCCTTCATCGCCGCCCTGACGGCACGGCCCGATCTCGTTGCGGGAGCCGTGGCGAGCTCCGATGCTTCGGCGGTCGCGCTGCGCGCCGCCGGCATCGCGGTCGTCGGGCTGCGAGAGGCCGGGGAGTTGCCGCTCTACATCGACGGCGCCGACGAGGTCGACCCCGGACTGCGCCTCATCAAAGGAGCCGGGGGAGCGCTCGCCCGGGAGAAGGTCGTGGCCGCCGCCGCCGGGCTCTTCGTCTGCATCGTCGACGAGACCAAGCTGGTGGAGCGCCTCGGCGGCGTGCCGGTGCCCTTGGCGGTGCTGCCGATGGCGGCGCCGCTCGTCGCAGAGCGTGTGCGCGCCTTCGGCGGCAGCCCCGTCGTCCGCCGCGCCTATCGCAGCGACGACGATGCCGTCATCATCGACGTGACGGGTCTTGACGTCGGCGACCCCGAGCGCCTCGAGGTCGAGCTCGACGCGATCCCCGGCGTCGTCGAGTGCGGGGTCTTCGCGCGCCGGCGTGCCGACGTCGTCCTCGTCGGCACGAGCGCCGGCGTGCGGACGCTCGGCGGTCCGGCCCGCTGAGCGCCGGGCGCGTCCGCGGCGGGGTGGCCCGCCCCCTCAGCCGAGCGTCACACCTGCTTGAAGACCATGATGCTGCCGGTGTAGCAGCAGAGCCACACGCTCTTCGTCGGCGCGTCGTAGGTGATCCCGATGGGCAGGGCGTTGGTGCTCACCGTGTCGACGACCTTCATGTCGCTGGTGCGGACCATGCTCATGGTGCTCGAGTCGTAGTTGACGACGAACAGCGACTTGCCGTCCGGGGCGATGGCCATGCTGCGCGGCTGCGCGCCGGTGGCGACCTTGTCCACCACCTCCCGGGTCTTCGGGTCTATCTTGGCGACGTTGCCCTCGTTGTTCAGCGTCGCGTAGAGGTACTTGCCGTCGGGGGCCATGCACAGGTGACGCGGGCCGCTGCCCACCCCGCGGATCCACGAGACCGAGAAGCCCCGGAGGTCCACCTCCGCGATGTCGTAGCCGCCCATCACCGCCACGTAGGCCGTCTTCGAGTCCGGCGAGACGGCGATGCCGCGCGGGTACGGACCCAGGGGTACATCCTCGATCGGCTTGCTCGTATGGATGTCGACGACGCTCAGGCTGTACGAACACCAGTTGCTCACCAGCAGGTACTTCTGGTCGGGCGTGACGGCGAGGTACTTGGGGACGGCGCCGACGGGGATGACCTTGTCGACCGCGAGCGTCGCGAGCGGGACCCGGTAGACGTAGCTCTTGTCGGTGCCGTCGCCGGGTGTGCAGACGTCCTGCCCTTCCGTGTAGCCGGCGCCGAACATGGAGTACTGCGAGACGTACATGAAGCGCCCGTCGGGCATGGCGGCAGCTTCGACGGGCGCTCCCTGGATCGTGGCGCCGTGCCCCTTGATGTGGAACTCACCGGCGCTGATCTCGTCCGGGATCGTCTCGACCAGCTTGAGCGTCCCGGCGTCGTACACCGTCATCGTGTGCCTGTACATCATGTTCTGCGCGAAGACGTAGCCGGTGCCGGTGCTCACGACCGACTTCGGCGAGATGTCCGGGCTCGCGATGGTCTTGCGCAGCTTGAGCTTGAGCGAGGACGAGGGCGGACCCGTCCAGGCGGTCGGGCTGGGCGACGCCGTGGGCCCGGCGTTGCCGGACGCCGTGGCGCTGTCGGAGCGGGCGGAGGAACTCGGCGAGCCGGCGCCGGACGTCTCGTCGCCACCGCAGGCGCCGACCACCGCCCAGATCGCGGCGCCGAGCGCGGCGATGATCGCGATCAGCGCCACCAGGGCGAGGAGGCGGCGGCGGCGGAGTACGCGGGACCTGTCCGCGCGACGGACACGTCGGCGCCGGGGCGGGCGGGGACTGCGGCCGGAGTTGCTCATGACATGCGAGTCTAGCAAACCGTCGCGGCGCGGCTCCCGGTGCGCGACGCGCCGCATGCGTCGCGTCTCGCGCCGGTCGCTCCCTCAGCCGAGGACTGCCCGCAGGCGAGCGAGAGCCTCTTCGAGTGTCCGGCGCCGGCAACCGAAGTTGAGGCGCAGGTAGCCGGGGTCGCCGAAGGCGTCTCCGGCCGAGAGGGCCACGCCGGCGGCCCGGCACGCCGCCGCCGGGTCGTCGAGCCCGAGCTCACGTACGTCGAGCCAGGCGAGATAGGTGGCCTCGACATGGGTCATGCGCACGCGCGGGAACTCCGCCGCGACGAACGCCTCGAGTGCGTCGCGGTTGCCGCGGAGGTAGTCCAGCAGACCGGCGTGCCACGCGCCCCCCTTCCGGTAGGCCGCTTCAGCCGCCGTGACGGCGAAGCAGCCGGGGAACGGCAGCAATCCCGCGCCTGGCGCCTGGAAGCGCCGCCTCAGCTCCGCGTCCGCGACGATGGCGAAGGCGAAGTTGAGGCCCGGCAGGTTGAACGTCTTGCTTGGGGACATGAGCGTGACGATCCGGTCGGCGTCGTCCGGGCACGCGAGCGCCGCCGGCACGTGCGCCAGATCGTCGAGGATGAGGTCGCAGTGGATCTCGTCGCTCACGAGGACGAGGTCGTGGCGGCGACAGAAGGCGACGATCTCGTCGACCTCGTCGCGGCGCCAGACGCGGCCGAGCGGGTTGTGGGGATGACAGAACAGGAGCGCGCCGGCCCCGGGAGTCGCTGCCGCTTCAAGGCCCTCCAGCGGCAGCTGCCAGCGCCCGTTTTCGAGCCCGGCCGGCACGGTCGCCAGCCGCCGGCCGCGCTGCGCGGGCGCCTCGAGGAACGGCGGATAGACAGGCGTGACGGTGAGCACGGTCTCGCCTTGCGCGGCGAACGCGTCACAGGCGAGGTTGAGCCCCGGTACCACGCTCGGCAGCCATACGATCCAGTCGCCCTCGACGCGCCAGCCGTACCGGCGCTCGAGATGGGCGACGATCGACTCGGTCAGGGAGTCCGGCACCAGCGAATAGCCGTAGACGCCGTGACGCGCGCGGGCGGCGAGCGCCTCGACCACCTGCGGCGGCGAGGCGAAGTCCATATCCGCGACCCAGAGCGGCAACGGGTCGCCGGGATAGAGGTCCCATTTGAAGCTGGCAGTGCCCCGTCGCTCGATGGGGGCGTCGAAGTCGAAGTCCATGCGCACAGGCTACCAGACGGTCGCGCGGTCTCGCGGTCGCGCGGCCGAGGGGCGGATCGCGTCGCCTCCGACATGCGGGAGACAGGAGCAGTCGGCTTCTGTATTCTGTGATGACTACTCTCGTCCCCGGAAGGCCCGAAAAGCTCGGGCCGCCAGGGGTTCACGCCGCACGAGGACATCGTCGCCATGAAGATCCGCCTGATAGAGCCTATCGCGCCCAGCCGCCATCTCTGGTCGAAGTCGTACTTCGTGCGCCTGGGACTGCCCATGATCGGTGCGGCGCTCGTCGAGGCGGGGCACGACGTGCGCATCTTCAACCCGCAGCTGGCGCCGATCGACTGGCCGGACGTGTTCAGCTCCGACCTCGTCGGCCTCTCGAGCACCACCTCGACGATCCCCGAGTCGTACCGGATCGCCGACGAGCTGCGCCGGCGCGGCATCCCCGTCATCATCGGCGGTTCGCACGTGACCTTCATGGTCGACGAGGCGTTGCAGCACGTCGACTACGTCGCCCGCGGCGAGGGCGGCGAGGTGATCATGGTCGAGCTCGCCGCGGCACTCGCCGGCGACCTCGGGATCGACTCCGTCACCGGTGTCTCCTATCTTGATAAGGACGGGGACCGGGTGGACGCGCCCCAGCACGAAGCCTGCCCCGATCTCGACCTTCTCCCCTTCCCCGATCTCACGCTCGTCGACGGTCACGAGCGCATCACCAACACGCCGATCATGACGAGCTGGGGCTGCCCCTTCGACTGCACGTTCTGCTCGGTCACCGCCATGTTCGGCAAGAAATACCGTTTCCGCAGCGCCGAGAACGTGGTCGCCGAGATCAAGCAGAAGCGACCCGAGAGGATCTTCTTCTACGACGACAACCTGGCCGCCAACAGGAAGCGCCTCAAGGCACTTCTGCGGCTGATGATCGACGAGGGCCTCACTGTGCCGTGGGGCGCGCAGGTGCGTACCGACGTGGTGCGCGACCGCGAACTGCTCGAGCTCATGCGGGCCTCGGGCGCCGAGTTCGTCGCCCTCGGTCTCGAGTCCGTGAACCAGGACACGCTCGACGGCTTCGAGAAGGCGCAGACGGTGGACGACATCGAGAAGTCCATCCGGATCCTCCACGACTACGGCATCCGCAGCCACGGCATGTTCGTGCTCGGCGCCGACCACGACACACCGGACTCGGTGCGCGACACGCTGGCGTTCGCGCGGAGAAACAAGATCGACACGGTGATGTTGAACATCCTGACGCCGCTCCCCGGCACGCTGCAGTTCGCCGAACTGGAGGCCGAGGGCCGCATCATCGAGCGCGACTGGTCGTTCTACGATGCGCAGCATGTCGTCTTCCGTCCGCGCCTGATGACCCCCCTCCACCTGCTGCAGGAGACGATCAAGGCCAACAAGCGCTTCTACGCCACCTGGCGGCCGGTCTGGGCGTTCCACAAGTGGCTGTGGCGGCGCGACGCGGCGCGCAAACAGGCGGCGTGGGATCGCATGCTGGAGTACGGCTGGCTGTGGTACTACTCGCGCACGTGGTGGACCGCCGCCAAGAACCGCGCCCAGCGCAAGCGGCTGCGCGCGCTCAGCAGGTCGCGTCCTGCGGGCAGCGCGGGTACGCCGGCCGCGACGCCGGCGCAGGCCACGCGGGTCGACGCGCCGGCCGAGACGTCGCAGCCGCCGGTGCGGGCCGGCGCGCGGGAGAAGGCGCCGCTCGCCTAACGCGCCCGGGCGTGCCTGCGGCGTGCGCGGGGAACACTGGTCGTGCACGGTGCGCCGCCGCAGCGGCGCGCGCCACGTCGGACACGAGGACGGGACCATGGCCATCGCCACCTTCGCCGCCGGCTGCTTCTGGGGCGTCGAGCAGCGCTTCGCCGGCCTGCCGGGCGTCACCGGCACCGAGGTCGGCTACACCGGCGGCGCCACGCCGCATCCCAGCTACGAGCAGGTCTGCACGCACACCACCGGCCACGCCGAGGCCGTGCGCGTCGAGTATGACCCGGAGCGCGTCAGCTACGAGGAGCTCCTGGCGGCCTTCTTCGGCATGCACGACCCCACGCAGCTGGACCGCCAGGGGCCGGACGTCGGCGATCAGTATCGCTCAGCCGTCTTCTTCCATACGCCGGAGCAGGAGAAGTCGGCGCGCGCCGCGGTCGAGCAACTGACGGAGAGCGGCGTTTTCACGCGGCCGATCGTGACCCAGATCGCCGCCGCGTCCGAGTGGTGGCGCGCCGAGGACTATCACCAGAAGTACTTCGGGGAGCGCCCGGGACGCGGTTGCGCCGTCTGAGGGTCGCGCGGGCTCGTCGCGGCGCGGCGCAGCTCCTTGCGCGCCGCCGTCCGCCGGTCAGGCCGTGAGGTGCTCGAGGAGGATCTTGACGCCGATCCCGATGAGGATCACCCCGCCGACCACCTCCATGCGCCGGCCGAGCAGGGCGCCGAAGCGGGTCCCGAGCTCCAGGCCGGCCACCGTGAGCGCGCCCGCGACGATGCCGATCACGAGCGCCGGATACCAGATGTCGATGCCGAGCAGCGCGAGGGACAGGCCGACCGCCAGCGCGTCGATGCTGGTCGCGACGGAGAGCATGACGAGCGACCAGCCCTTCGTCGGGTCGCACCGGTCGACGTCTTCCTCGGGGCGCCTGAGGGCCTCGTAGATCATCTTGCCGCCGATGAAGCCGAGCAGCCCGAAGGCGATCCAGTGATCGACCGGCGCGATGTAGTCGACCAGCGTGAGGCCGGCCAGCCAGCCGAGGACCGGCATGAACGCCTGGAACAGGCCGAAGTGCCAGGCCAGCCGAAAGGTCTGCCTCCTGGTGACATGGCAGAGCTGGAGGCCGGCGCCGATGGCGACGGCGAACGCGTCCATGGCGAGCCCGACAGCGATGCCGAGGAGGGTGAGCGTCGACACGGGCGTCCGGCGTCAGCGCGGCGTCAAGAGCCGCCGTCGTAGCCGTAGCGCTTGAGCAGCGCCGCCGTCTTGGCGCTGAGCAGCTTCTGCCACACCTTGCGGCCCGGTTCCACGAGGTGCCACAGGTCGTAGAAGCTCGAGTTGGGCAGCTTGGCCGTGGCGACGAAGCTGACGTACGGCACGCCATGCTTCTTGGCCAACGCCCTGCACTTGGCGCGGTACATGGCCGTCGGCGTGTTCAGC
This sequence comes from uncultured Thermoleophilia bacterium, assembly GCA_964545565.1. Lineage (GTDB taxonomy): Bacteria > Actinomycetota > Thermoleophilia > UBA2241 > UBA2241 > CAIXSE01. Next base: position 10,147 of record CAZJGT010000026.1, on the reverse strand, counting down.
CGGCTGCCGATGACGGCGGTGTTGCGCGGCAGCTCGAAGAGCACGGGCTTCATGCCGCGCGCCTTGCAGACCTTGATGAGCTTCGCGAGCACCGCCGAGCTGCTGGCGAAGTTGCGCTTGAAGACCGGGAAGCGGTCTTGCCGCCACGCCTGCACCAGCATCTTCTTGTTGGCCGTGGTCAGGATATGCGTGCGGCTGTAAGCATGCTGTTTGTAGGCGGGCAGCGTGGCGGCGGGTTTGGGGAGGGAGAGCTTGGCCGTCTTCTGCGCCGAGGTGAAGGAACCGAGGTTGACCCCGATGTAGACGATCGTCGGTACCTTGGGCAAGGCCTGCACGAGGGCGACGTTCTGGGCGAGCGTGCGGTTGCGCGAGCCGAGATTGTAGGCGGCGGTGGCGGGGCCTCCTATGGCCTTGATCTGCTTGCGCCAGCTCGCGTCGCTGATCGTCGACTCGCGGGCTGCGGATCCGCCGAGCAGGACGACGACCGGGTCGTCCGGCGGCGCGGCGCCCAGGTTGGCCACCACCTGGAGGGTGTGGGCCCAGTCGGCGCCGGACGCGGCCTTGGCGCCGACCGTCTCGGAGGCCGCTCCGGGAGCGACATCGCCGGAGGCGCTGTCCGTGCTGGGGCTGATGGAGCCTGTCGCGCCTACGGTGGCCTGCGCCGAACACGCGGCTGCGAGCGCCGCGAGGAGCAGGAGCGCGACGAGGAGTACCGCGGTCGTGCGCGGACGCGGCTTCTGTCCCGGGTGGGCCGTGAGCTGGTCTCTGCGAGCGGCGGTACGACGATGACTGGCTGCCATGGGTCCCTCCCGGGCGTGAGCACTGACTGTAGCACGGGAGACGCGGCGCCCGCGCCCGCAGTGCGCGCCTGTGCCCGCGGATGTAGGCTTGCCGGGCAGTCCCGTGAGCCGTGAGGAGGTCGCTGCCGTGAAGTACCGCCGCATGCCGATCGAGGAGGAGTCGCCGGAGCAGTTCGGCTACGAGCGCATCCGCCACAACCTCACCGAGAGCTCGGTGCGCGACCGCTCGCTCGCCGACCTCGGCATCGCTCTGGACGACCTGCTGCTGTTCTACGGCGACCATGCCGGCAACGGGACCCTGCGCGATCTCATCGCCGCGCAGAGCGGCGGCGAAACAGGCGGCGTGAGCCGTGACGATGTGCTCGTCACGGCCGGCGCCGCCCAGGCGCTCTTCGTCATCGCCACCTCGCTGCTGGAAAAGGGCGACCACCTCGTCGTCATCCGTCCCAACTACGCCACGAACATCGAAACGCCGCGGGCGATCGAGGCCGACGTCAGCTATCTCGACCTCACCTTCGAAGACAGCTACCGCATCGACCCCGGGAAGCTCATGGCGCTGGTCACCCCGCGCACCAGGTACGTGAGCGTCACCCTGCCGCACAACCCAACCGGTGTGACCATGGACGAGACGGACCTGCGCGATCTCGTCGCCCAGGTGGAGAGCGCCGGCTGCCGTCTGCTCGTCGACGAGACCTACCGGGAGATGGCCTTCGGAGAGCCGCTCCCGGTGGCCGCCACGCTGAGCGAAAGGGCGATCAGCGTCAGTTCGCTGTCCAAGACCTACGGCATCCCCGGGATCCGCGCGGGCTGGCTGGTCTGCCGCGACGGCGCGCTCATGAGCACGTTCCTCGCCGCCAAGGAGCAGATCGGCATCTGCGGCAGCGTCGTGGACGAGGAGATCGCTGCGCGCGCCTACGCTCAGCGCGACACGTGGCTTCCTGAGACCCGGGCGCTCATCGAGCAGCGGCTCGCGCTGGTCGGGGAATGGATCGCCGGCGAGGAGCTCATGGAATGGGTGGAGCCGGCCGGCGGCGTGGTCTGTTTTCCGCGCATCAAGCCGGAGGCCCCCGTGGACGTGGATGAGTTCTACCGCGTGCTCGGCGAGGTGCACGGCACGTACGTCGGCCCGGGACACTGGTTCGAGCAGGACAGGCGCCACATGCGCATCGGCTATGCGTGGCCGCTGCCCGACGAACTGGAGGGCGGCCTTGCCGCTGTTTCCAGCTCGGTCCGGGCCGCGCTCACCGGCTGACGTGATGAGCACCGACCAGATCACGGACGGCGCCGGCGACGGGCCGGCGGTCGAGGCCTCGGACAGGGCACGGGCGGGGGCCCCGACTGAGGCGTCGGCCTGCCGGCACACGTCGGCCCAGTTCGAGGGAGCGGGTGGCGCGCGCCTGCATCTGCACACCTGGCTCCCTGCAGGCGCGCCGCTCACCGGGCCTCCCCGTGAGCCGGTCGCCGTGCTCGCCGTCGTGCACGGGTACGGCGAGCACGGGGGCCGGCACGCGTGGCTGGCCGAGGCGATGACCGCGCACGGCCACGCGGTGTACGCGTATGACCTGCGCGGGCACGGCCAGTCCTCGGGCACGCGCGGGCAGATCGAGCGGTTCGACGACTACCTCGCCGACACTGCGCTCTTCCTCGACGAGGTGCGCCGCCGGCAACCCGACAAGCCGGTGGTGCTGCTCGGGCATAGTCTCGGCGGACTGATCTGCACGCGCTTCGTGGAGCAGGTGCGCGAGGAGCCGGGGCGAGAGGGCCTTGCGGGGCTCATCCTCTCGTCGCCGTTCTTCGGGCTCGCCTTCGAGGTGCCGCCCGTCAAGCTGCTGGGCGCACGCATCCTCTCCGTCCTGTGGCCCGGCCGCGACATCGGCAACACACTGCTCGCGGCCGACCTCTCCCACGAAGAGGCCGTGGTGGAAGCGTACGTCACCGATCCGCTCGTCCATCACGTGGCCACGGCGCGCTGGGCGGCGGAGATGACGACCGCCCAGCAAGCCGCCCTGGCCGGCGCGCCGGGAGTCACCTTGCCGTTGCTGGTGCTGTACGGCGACGAAGACGTCGTCGCCGACCCCACCCTGTCCGAGGCCTTCTTCGCCGCTGCCGGGGCGGCCGACAAGACCCTTCTCCGCTACGCAGGCTTCTACCACGAACTCTTCAACGAGACCGGCCGCGCGCGGGTCTTCGCCGACGTCGCGGCCTGGATCGCCGCACGCCTGCCGGAGGCAGCCGCCGGCTGACCGGCGCGCGGTCAGGCGCCGGGCGGCCGTCCCACCGTGCTCATGTAGACGACCGGCTCGAGATCGGGGTCGACGCCCAGCAGCTCGGCCGCCTCGTCGTCGAAGAAGGCGGCGATCTGGCAGCTCCCCAGGCCGAGCGCGGTCGCGGCGAGCGCCACGTGGGCGGCGATATGGCCGGCGTCGAGCAGCACGTAGCGCACGAAGCGCTCGCCGTATTTCCAGCGCGAGCGCTCCAGCACCGCCGTCCAGACGAACACGGCCTGGGCGTCGGCGGCGATGCGCTGGTCGAGCGCGGCGTGCGCGACCGGGAGCCGCAGGTCGCCGGCGACGAGCCGCTCGAGCGCGCGGCCGAGCACGTCGTAGTGGTAAAGCCCGGGATCGAGCCCTTGCACACCGTTGGCGACGACGTAGTGCTCGATGGGGTAGAGGCCGCCGGCCGATGGGGCGGTGCGAAAGGCGAAGCCCTCTCGTCGCGCCGTGACGCCGGCGGCCGCCCAGAGAAGCGCGCCGAGTTCGCCGAGCTCGAGCGGCGCGCGCGAATACGAACGCAGACTCCTTCGCCGGGCGAGCGCGTCGAACAACCCGCGGTCGTCCCTCGCCTGCTCGGGCAGCGGGACGCGCGCCGCGCCCGGGTACGTCTTGAACCAGTCGGGCTGGTGCGCCCAGTCCATGCGCCCGCCCACGAGATGGGAACGGCTGTGGCGCGTCTCGCGCAGGTAGCGCTGTCCGGCGTCGTCGGTCACCGGCCGGCTCCGTCGCTCCGCTTGGGCTTCGGCCTCATGCGTCTTCGCCGCGATCAGGCACGCGGTAGGGCGTCGGGATGAACTCCACCGAGGGCCGCCGCTGGCTGCGTCGCGGGTAGAGCGTCATCAGCTCGTAGACGAGTTCGGGCACGGCGTCGGAGACGGGCAGCCCGAGCTCCTTCGCCTCCTCCAGCCGGATCGGGTAGTCGTGCGTCCAGCGGCCCTCGCTGAGGAGGGCGGCCAGCCGCTCCGCCTCGGCGTCTTCGCAGCGCCCGGCGAGCAGCTCCCGCACCGTGTCGTGCACCTGCTCGATGGCCTTGCGCGCGACGTCGCCGAGGATCAGCGTCTCGTCGTCGCGGTTGGGGTTGTCCTGTTCGAGCGCCTTCAGGATCGACGCCGCGGGCCACGACCCGCGCGGCAGGCTGCCGAGCTGCGGGTCGACCGGCCCGAGCACGGCGTCCGGGTCCATGAGGATCTCGTCGGCGGCCAGCGCTACGAGCGTGCCGCCGGACATGGCGTAGTGCGGCACGATCACGGTCACCTTGCCGGCGTGCCGCCTGAGCGCGTGAGCGATTTGGTCGCTCGCCAGTACAAGCCCACCCGGGGTGTGCAGGAGCACGTCGATCGGCATCTCGGGCGGCGTCATACGGATGCCGCGCAGCAACTGCTCGGAGTCGTCGATGTCGATGTAGCGACCGAAGGGCAGACCGAGGAGGCTCATGGTCTCTTGCCGGTGGATGAGCGTGATGACGCGCGAGCTGCGCTGCTGCTCGAGTCGCCGGATGAGGTCGCGCCGCCGGCGATCTCGTCGCAACCGGAAGAGCCGCGGCAGCCCCCACAGGAGGACCACGGCGACGACGATCGCGAGCAGGATCCAGGAGCCCATGCCTCTCCGCTCAGCGTCTCACTGAGGGACCGGGGTCGATGCGGAAGGAGGCGATCTGGTTGCGGAGCTCGGTTTGCCCTCGCAGCTCGCCTGTGCGGGTGAGATCGCGGCGGCGTAGCCAGTGGCGACTCGCTTTGGTCTCTTCCGGCGGCTGCGGCGGCGGTGTGCGTATTCCGACGACGCGCCCGTGACGGTCCAGCACGAGCGGATCGTGGTCTGGAAGACCGGGTGTACGTCGCCGGAACATGAGTGTATTCATACCCGGCGCCCGGGGTAGCGTCACAGCGGGCGCCGGGCCCGGCCCTCAGAGCAGGCGGCTGAAGTTGCCGGTGCCCCAGGGCGACGCGCCGACGGCGGCGGCGACCGCGGAGGAGTCGTTGCCGCGGCGGAGCGCATCGAGGATGCCGCCGTAGTAGCCGTTTCTGAGCGTGATCATGGTCGCTTGCAGGCCCTGCTTCCAGCTCGTGTAGGCCTTGACGCCGACGGAGTTGAACACCGTGGCGCCCGGCATGCTCTGCGTCGTGTTCAGCGGGTTGTAGTAGGCGGTGTTGTACCAGTGACCGCCCTCGGCCATCTCCCAGGCGGCGATGGCGGCGACGTTGTCGGCGGTCACCGGGAAGCGCATGGCAATCAGCAGCGCCCTGGCCCAGGTGAGCTGGTTGAACTGTCCGTTCCTCGCCATCGCCAGCGCCGGTCCCAGACCGCCGCTGGCGAGGATCTTCTTGATGCGTCTGGTCACGTCTTGCAGGATCGCCGCGCGCTCGGCGAGCTTCTGGTCGAGCTCGATCTTCTGGCTCTGGAGCTCCTGCTCGGCGACCACGGCCTCCTCGTGCTCGTCTTCGACCCTGCGCTCAAGCCGGCGCGCCTCGCGGGCGAGACCCTGCGCCTCGTCCTCGGCGCGCCGGTCCTCGTCGGCGACGGCGTGCATGAGCGACTGGATGGTGTCGAGGTCGGCGAGGCTCCCGATAGTGGAGAGGACGTCCAGCCAGCTGAGGTCGCCCGTCTTGTAGATGGTCGCCGCGCGCTCAGCGAGGATCTCACGCCGCAGCTCCAGGGCGTCTTCGGCGCGAGTGAGCTCGCGGCGCGAGAGCAGCAGGCGCTGGTTGACCTCGTCGAGCTTCTCCTGCGCCTCGGCGACGCGCCGGCCCATGGTCTGCAGGTCGGTCTGGAGGCTCTCCATCTCGGCCCGGGTGCGCTTGGCTTCCTTCTGGAGGTCGTAGAGCGACGGGGCGGCCGCCGCCGGCGGAGCCGTGAAGGCGGCCGCCGAAGCGAGGGTCACGAGGAGCACGACGAGGAGCGCCGCGCCTGCGGCGAGGGCGCGGCGCGCCGGCATCATGCGGTCGCGTGTCGTCGGGATGGGATCGTCTCCGGTCATGTCGCTGCTCGAGGGCTCACTTCGGGTATCGGCTCGACGGGGCGCTTCTTGACCGCTGGACAGGCCGGCGCTCCGCGCCGGCCTGTGGTCGGTCGTTCGCGCTGTGTACACGAATCCCTCTCCCGGAGGTATCGGCGCGACCGGCCCTGCGCCACTTCAGCCGCGATATTTGACTATTAAGGTCAATGAAGGGGTGTTCACTGCTCGCGAAGTGGGTATCCACGCGTCATCATCGCCTTCCGACTGGGGCGCTTCGTCGCTTCACACACAAGATCCGTCCGTGCGGGACCGCCGGGCGAGACATGGGAGGAACCGTCATGAAGACCGCGACCGGCGAGAGCCCGCACATGGCGAGCGGGCTCATGGCGGCGTTGCTTGCCGCCCTCGCATTCGCTCTTGCTCTCACTGCCGCACCGGCCGGCGCCGTGCCGCTGCCGGGGGGCTCACTCGACCCCACCACGATCCCCAAGTACACGGAGCCCTTGGTCATCCCGCCGGCGATGCCGCGCACGCAGGTCATGAAGGCCAAGGGAAAGCAGATCGACTACTACGAGATCGCCGTCAAGCAGTTTCAGCAGTACCTCCTGCCGACGGCCTGGTCGCAGGCGAACGCCATCGACCCGACCACGGTATGGAGCTATGGTTCGATGCGTGATCCGAGGCCCGTCACTGAGGGCGGCACGCTCAACTACCCCGCGCTGACCATCGAGGCCCGCAAGAACCGCCCGGTGCGCGTGAAGTGGATCAACGGCTTGGTGGACGCGGCCGGGAACTACCTGCCGCACCTGTTCACTGTGGACCAGACCCTGCACTGGGCCAACCCTCCGGGTGGCCCGGGCGGCACCGACACGCACGGCATGGACGGGACTCCCTACGCGGGGCCGGTGCCTATCGTGACACACGTGCACGGGGCGCACTCCACCGAGTACAGCGACGGTTACCCGGAGGCCTGGTACCTGCCGGCGGCCACCGACATCCCGGCCGGCTACGCCACCACAGGCACCTTCTATCAGCAGTTCAAGCAGGAGTTCGAGGCCCGCTGGGGCCAGATCTGGGAGCCGGGCACTGCGGTCTTCCAGTACCGCAACGACCAGCGGCCGACGACTCTGTGGTATCACGACCACACGCTCGGCATGACGCGCCTCAACGTCTACGCGGGTCCCGCCGGCTTCTACCTGATCAGAAGTGACCGCGACCCGGTCGCGAAGCGGCTGCCACGGCCCGCGCCACGACGCGGCGACAAGTCGGGCACCAAGTACCGCGAGATCCCCATCGTCATCCAGGACCGGTCGTTCAACGCCGACGGCTCGCTCTTCTATCCCGACAACCGCGCCTTCTTCGAGGGTCTGAACACGCCGGGACAAGCACCGCAGTTTCCCGGCGCGCCCGAACTGCGCATCCCGCTCCAGCCCGAGATGGCGCTTGACGGTCAGATGAGCGACATCTCTCCACAGTGGAACCCCGAGTTCTTCGGCAACACCATGGTCGTCAACGGCAAGACGTGGCCCTACTTGACGGTGGAGCAGCGGCGGTACCGTTTCCGCCTGTTGAACGGCAGCCAATCGAGGTTCCTCATCCTCAAGATGAGCAACGGCACGCCGTTCACGCAGATCGGCAGCGACGGCGGGTATCTGCACAAGCCGGTCCGGCTCAGGCAGCTCCTCATCGCGCCCGCGGAACGGGCCGACGTGATCGTGGATTTCGCGAAGGTCAAGCGGGGGACGCGGATCATCCTGCGCAACATCGGGCCGGACGAGCCCTTCGGCGGCGGCGAAGCCGGCGAGGAGTTCGAGTTCGCCGACCCGGGCACCACCGGCCAGGTGATGCAGTTCCGTGTCCGCGCGAGGACTTCCCGGGACACGAGCGCGAGACCGGCCGCCCTGCGCCTCCCTGCGATCAAGCGGCTGCCAAGGGCGAGCGTCGTTCGCAACATCAGCCTCAACGAGCTCAGTTCGTCCACGGTGAAGACGTCAGAGGACGCCGACGGCAACGTGATCCTGGATCCCGCCGGAGAGCCGTTCGGGCCTCGTGAGGCGGTGCTCGGCACCTGGACCAGTGCCGCCGGCCCCGAGCCGCGGCTCTGGATGGACGGCGTGACCGAGAACCCGGCGGTGGGAGCCGTCGAGACCTGGGTCATCCGCAACTTCACCATGGACGCGCATCCGATCCACATCCACCAGGTGCAGTTCCAGGTGCAGCGTCGGGTGGTCACCGACCCCATGGTGTCGCCGCACGGCATGAGAGGTCAGGCGGCGATCATCCGGCCCGAGCCGTGGGAGAGCGGCTGGAAGGACACCGTCATCGTCTATCCGGGCGAGTTGACCAGCGTGAAGGCGAGGTTCGACATCGCCGGCTTGTTCGTGTGGCACTGCCACATCCTCGAACACGAGGACAATGAGATGATGCGACCCTTCCGCGTCGGCCCGCCGCCGCCAGCGAGTCCGCTGACGGCGGAGCCTCAGTGACGCCGGTGGGCTGATCGGCCGGCCGAGGCAGAGATCGGTCGGCCGGTGGAGCGGCCGGGGCGGGGGCTCGCAAGGAGCGTCCGCCCCGACCGTCGCCTGGGGTGTGGGGGCGGCTGCGCATCGAGCGGCCGCGCGGCCTTCAGCCGACCGCTGCCGCCGCGCGTAGTGCCGCCCACACACTCTCGACGTGTTCACGCTCGGTGGGCTGCGCGCCGATCGAGATCCGAAGCAGCAGCGTGCCTTTGACCAGCGACGTCCCGAAGTAGTAGCGGCCACCGCCGTTGACGCGCTCGACTATCGCGGTGTTGTGCGCGCCGAGCGCGGCTTCGTCGCCGGCCAGCGCCGCCGGCACATGCCGCAGACAGACGGTCTGGAGCGGCGCCGGCGCGCGGAGCTCCCACTCCGGCGCCGCCTCGACCCGGGCGGTCAGCCAGGCGGCGTTGCCGATGTCGCGGCGGACCCGGGCCCGCAGTGCCTCGACTCCCTCCGAGCGCAGCAGGAACCAGAGCTTGAGCGCACGGAAGCGGCGGCCGAGAGGGATGCCCCAGTCGCGGAGGTTGCGCACGAGGCCGTCCTGGGCCGTGCGCAGGTAGCTCGGATCGGTACTCATGACGCGCACGAGGTGCTCGGGATCGCGCACGTAGTAGGCGGAGAGGTCGAACCCGGTGCCCAGCCACTTGTGCGGATTGAAGACGAGCGAGTCGGCGCGCTCCGCGCCGTCCCACATCCAGCGATACTCGGGGCAGATCATCGCCGTCCCGGCGAGCGCGGCGTCGACGTGCAGCCAGAGCCCGTGCCGTGCGCAGAGGTCGGCGATCCCGGCCACGGGGTCCAGCGCCGTGGTGGCGGTCGTGCCGACCGCGGCGACCACGGCGCACGGCCTCCGCCCGGCCGCGATGTCCTCCTCGACGGCGCGCTCGAGGAGGTCGAGCCGGAGCGCATGCCGGTCGTCGGTGCCGATGAGGCGCAGATGCTCGGCGCCGAACCCGGCGAGGAGCGCCGCCTTGGGCACGGAGCTGTGCGCCTGGTCGCTGGCGTACACCACGAGCCGCGCCTGCTCGGCCTGCAGGCCGCCGCGGTTCTGTGAGAACGCCGAGGTGCGCTCGCGGGCGCAGAGCAGCGCCGTGAACGTCGACGTGCTGGCCGTGTCCGCGATCACGCCGGTGAAGTCCTTCGGCAGCCCGACCATCTGGCGCAGCCATTCCATGACGACGTCCTCGACCTCTGTGCAGGCCGGGCTCGTCTGCCAGCTCATGCCCTGCGGGCCGAGTCCCGACGAGACGAGGTCGGCGAGCACGGACGAGAGGTCGGTGTTGCTGGGGAAGTAGTGGAGGAAGCCCGGGTGGTTCCAGTGCGTGATCCCGGGCACGACGATGCGCTCGAGGTCGGCGACGATGTCGCCGAGCCCGTCGCCTCGCAGCGGCGGCTCGGCGGGCAGCTGCGCCGCCACCTCGCCGGGCTGCACCCTGCTCATGACGGGGTAGTCGCCGATCCGTTCGCGGTAGTCGGCGACCCAGTCGATGAGCTCGTGGCCCAATTCGCGGAACTCGTCGGTGTCCATCGGTATCGCCCCTCCTCGGTCGTCGGCAAGCCTACACGCCGCGGCGTGAAGCGACCATGATCCGGGGCTGAGGA
>CAZJGT010000025.1:0-22724 GCA_964545565.1 uncultured Thermoleophilia bacterium | reverse complement strand
CCTCCTTCATGACCTTGGCCTTGCCGTCGATGATCTCGATCGCGCCTTCGGCGCATGGGGTGACGCAGAGGCCACACCCGTTGCAGAGGTCTTCGTCGATCTTCACGATGCTGCGCAGAGCCATTCAGTTCTCGCTTTCGCGTGGTTTTCACGATGGTGACAGTGACAACCTACCCCAAAGGGGCTGACGGCCTCATTGACCTCCGTCAAGACGAGGCCGCCGACGCCCCTCGCGCTCATGCCGCGCTCCCATCTCTGCGCGCGGCCGTTCGGCGGCGCAGCCACTTCTCCGCCTCGACCACGACGAAGGCGACCACGCCCACGCCGAGGATCGGCAGCCACAGCCAGGCGTCCAGAGGCGCGCTCTTGAAGGCGATGTTCATGAAAGGCGCGTAGGTGTACAGCAACTGCAGGATGATCGTGATGCCCACCCCGCCCAGCACCCAGCGGTTGGAGAGCGGGTGCAGCGCGAACACCGACCGGGTCAGCGAGCGGCAATTGAACAGGTACATGAGCTCGACGAAGACGAAGACGTTGACCGCGACAGTGCGCGCGACCGCGTCGCCGAGGCCGCGCTGCTCGGCCCACTCGAACAGGCCGAAGGCGCCCACGAGCAGGAGCGCCCCCACGAGGACGATGCGCTGGATCAGCACGCCGGTGAGGATCGGCGTCTCGGGACGCCGGGGCATGCGCTCCATGATGCCCTCTTCCTTGGGCTCGAAGGCGAGCATCAGCCCCAGCAGCACCGCGGTGGTCATGTTGATCCAGAGGATCTGCACGGGGAGGATCGGCAGCGTCGTGCCGAGGAAGACGGCGGCCAGGATCACGAGACCCTCGCCGAGGTTGGTCGGCAGGGTCCAGGTGATGAACTTGGTGAGGTTGTCGAAGACGCCGCGGCCCTCCTCCACGGCCGCCTCGATCGAGGCGAAGTTGTCGTCGGTGAGCACCATGTCGGCGGCCTCCTTGGCGACGTCGGTGCCGCCGACGCCCATGGCCACGCCGATGTTCGACTGCTTGAGGGCGGGCGCGTCGTTCACGCCGTCGCCGGTCATCGCCACCACCTGGCCGCGGCTCTGCAGCGCCTCGACCAGGCGCAGCTTCTGCTCGGGGGTTGCGCGCGCGAACACCGACGTCTCCTGCGCGCGCTCGATCAGCTCCTTGTCGCTGAGCTCCTCGAGCTCGCGGCCGGTGAGCGCGACCGGGTCTGCCTCGGCGGTCAGGCCGATCTGGCGGGCGATGGCCGCCGCGGTGATGGCGTGGTCGCCGGTGATCATCTTCACGCTGATGCCGGCCGTGCGGCAGGCCTTGACCGCCGCGATCGCCTCGGGCCGCGGCGGGTCGATCATCGCCTGCAGCCCGACGAAGGTGAGGCCGGCGAGGTCGTCGTGGGCGAGTCGCGACGTGCCGGGCGGCAGCTCGCGGGCGGCGAAGGCCAAGACGCGCAGACCCTGGGCGGCGAGGCGCTTGACGTCGGCCAGTACCGCTTCGCGTTCGAGCGGGACGCGCTTTCCGTCGGCGTCCAGCGCGTCGCTGCAGCGGTCGAGCACGACCTCGACACCGCCCTTCACATACACGGCGCGCGGCCGTCCCTCGCCCGGGTCATGCATCGTCGCCATGTACTGGTGCAGCGATTCGAAGGGGATCGAGTCGACCCGTGGCGCCTCGGCCTGCAGACGTTCGCGGTCCAGCCCTGCCTTGGCGGCGACGGCGAGCAGCGCACCCTCGGTGGGGTCGCCCTGCACCGTCCAGCGCTCGTCGGCACGCACGAGTCGGCTGTCGTTGCACAGGGCGCCGGCGACGAGGATCGTGCGCAGCGCCGGGCGTAGGGCGTCGTCGCCCAACGGCTCCACCGAGTCGGGATCGACGATCGTGCCCGCCGGTTCGTAGCCGGTTCCGCCGACCTCGTAGGTCCGCCCGCCGGCGATGATGCGCTGCACGGTCATCTGGTTCTCGGTGAGCGTCCCGGTCTTGTCGGTGCAGATCACCGTCGTGCTGCCCAGGGTCTCCACGGCGGGCAGTTTGCGGATGATCGCCCGCCGCTTGGCCATGCGCGCCACGCCGATCGCCAGGGTGATGGTCACCGCGGCCGGCAGGCCCTCGGGGATCGCCCCGACGGCGAGGGCGACCGCCGCGCTGAACATATCGACGAGGCTCTCGCCGCGCAGCAGCCCGATGACGAAGGTCACGCCGCCGAGGGCGAGGATCACGACGAGCAGCAGCGTACTGAAGGCGGCGATCTTCTGCGTCAGCGGGGTCTGCAGGTCCTCGGCCTCGGAGATCAGCTCCGAGATGCGGCCCACCTCGGTGTCGTCGCCGATGCCGATCACCACGCCGGCACCCTGGCCGAAGGTGACCAGCGACGAGGCGTACGCCATGTTGGTGCGTTCGGCCAGCACCTGGTCGTGGGCGACGGTCTCGGGCCGCTTTTCGACCGGCAGCGACTCGCCGGTGAGCGCCGACTCGTCGATCTGCAGGTCGCGTCCGCGGATCAGGCGCAGGTCGGCCGGCACCTTGTCGCCGGCCTGTAGCAGTACGACGTCGCCGGGGACGATCTCGGTCGCCGACACGCGCACCTGCTCCCCGGCGCGCAGCACCAGGGCCTCGGTGGTCATCGTCTTGGCGAGTGCCTCGATCGCCTCGACGGCCTTGGCCTCCTGGAAGTAGCCGATGGTCGCGTTCACGAGCACGACGCCGAAGATCACCGCAGCGTCGATCCATTCCTTGAGGAAGAGGGTGACGGCGCCGGCGGCGATCAGGATGTAGATGAGCGGCTGGTTGAACTGCAGCAGGAAGCGCTTGAGGGCGCCTGGGCCGCTGCGCGTCGTGAGCACGTTGGCGCCGTAGCGCTCCTGCCGGTGCGTCACCTCGAAGACGTCGAGGCCGGCCGCGGCGTCGGTCTCCAGCAGGTCGACGACCTCGTCGGCCGGCAGGTGGTGCCAGTTCTGCCCGACGGTGTGTGGCACGTGCCCCTCCTCATCATCTCTGCGCCATGCGCATCGTTCTCTGTCGCCGTCGCCCGCGGCGTCGGATCCGGGTCCATCTTCCGAGTGGTCTCACGAGCGGCCCGCATCCGTGTCGTCAACTCGGACCAGGGCGGCGAAGCCCTTGGGCTTGACGGCCGGCACGGAGCAAGCGACGCCGCCCTGCGGTGCGTCGAGTCTCTGCGCGGTGATGTAGTCATGCCCCTCTGCGCCGCTGTCCATGCAGGTGGCGTGCGCGTGTCGTGCGCCCGAGTCCTCGGATCGTGTGTGTCTCCTGCCGGGACGCGGGTATGTCTCTGGGGAAGCCGTGCGCTTCGCGCATCGCCGGCTGCGATCCATCGACTGAACCAGGAGGGATCTCCGCGTGGATTCATTCTCCGTGCTCATCGGCGGAAAGGCCGGCGACGGCATCACCCAGGCCGGCTCCCTGATCGCCCACCTTCTCAACGAGCTGGGGTACCGGCTCTACACCTACGTGGACTCGCCGTCGCTCATCCGCGGCGGGCACAACTACGTCATCGTGCGTGCTCACCGCGGCCGTATCGCCGCCCATCGCGATCACGTCAACGTGATGATCGCGCTCACGGAGGACACGCTGCAACGTCACGAGTGGCGGCTCAAGCCACGCCCCGTGACCGTCTACGACAACCAGATGATCGCCGACGAAAGCCTGCCGGCGGTGGCGCATCCGCTCCGTACGGGGATTCCCGTGAAGACCATCCTGGAGCAGGAGGGCGCACCCTCGGTGATGCGCAGCAGCGCCATCATCGGCGCGCTGTGCAAGGCCATCTCGATCCCGTGGGCGACGCTCGACGACGTGATCCGCCGACATCAACCGAAGCAGAAGGAGCTCAACCTGCGTGTGGCGCGGCTCGGGTATGAGCTCGCCACCGAGAAGCTCGTCATCCACCTGCCGGCCGGCGGACGCCGGCCGGTGATGACGGGACTCGAGGCCACCGGGCTCGGCCTCATCCGCGGCGGCCTCAGGGCGTACGCGAGCTACCCGATGACGCCGACGAGCGGCCTGCTGCACTACCTGGCGCGTCAGGCGCCGCGCTTCAAGCTGAAAGTGGTGCAGCCTGAGGGTGAGATCGCCGCCATGATGATGGCGCTCGGGCACGCCTACGCGGGCGAGCGCGCGGCAGTCGGCACCTCGGGCGGCGGCTTCGCGCTCATGGTCGAGGGCCTCAGTCTCGCCGGTCAGGCCGAGCTGCCGATCGTCGTCGTCCTCGGTCAGCGCACCGGCCCTGCCACCGGCCTGCCCACCTACACGGCGCAGGCCGATCTGCACTTCGCCCTCAGCGCCGGCCACGGAGAGTTCCCGCGTCTTGTGGTCGCGCCGGCCGACGTCGAGCAGGCGTACGCGTGGAGTACGCTCGCCCTCGACGCCGCCTGGAAGTACCAGATGCCGGCGATCGTCCTCGGCGACCGCACGCTCAACGACGACTCACAGAGCTTTGACTGGGACGCCGTTCCCCAACTGCCGCGGCTGGAGCCGCGGCTCTGGGACGGCGTGCCGCAGCAGAGTGCGACCGGCGTGCCGCTCGCCGCCGGCGCCGGCACCGGTGCGGCACGCGAGCCGGGCGGCGTCGCCGCGAGCGGCCCACCCGGCGAAGACGACGGGCTCGCCTACAAGCGCTACCTCTTCGCGGAGGAGGGTATCTCGCCGCTCGCCTTTCCCGGCCGTGGAGGCGCGGTCGTCAAGGCCAACAGCTACACGCACGACGAGTTCGGCATCACGACGGAGGACCCCGAGTTGACCGTGCGCATGCAGGACAAGTGGAACGCCAAGGGCTTCGCCCTGGCCGCGGAGCTGGACACGCTGCAGCAGGTGTACGTGTACGGCGACCCGCTGGCGAAGCGCACGCTGGTCACGTGGGGTTCGCCGACGAGCGCGGCCCGCGAGATCGGCGAGCTGGCAGGCATCCGGATCGTGCAGCCGGCGGTGCTGTGGCCGTTCCCCGACCGGCAGATGGCCGAGGCGCTCGAAGGGACCACGACGCTGGCCGTGGCCGAGGGCAACTCCCGCGGCCAGCTCGCCCGGCTTCTCGAGCAGCGCGGGTTCCGCATCGACGGCCGCCTGCTCCGCTACGACGGGCGGCCGTGGGGCGTCGGCGAGCTGCGCCGGCAGGCCGAGGAGGTGCTGACGTGAGCTCTGCAGCTCCCCGCCTCACCACCTACGCCAGGAACACCTGGTGCCCCGGCTGCGGCAACTTCGCCGTGCTCAACGCGATCAAGCCCGTCTTTCAAGAGTTGATCGCGTCGGGCACGCGGGCGGAGGACATCGTGCTCGTCAGCGATATCGGCTGCAACAGCAAGATCGCGGACTACATCGGCGTCAACAGCTTCGACTCATTGCACGGACGGTCCATCCCCACCGCGGTGGGCGTGAAACTGGCCGACCCCGGGCTGACCGTGGTGGTGCACGCCGGCGACGGTGCGACCTTCGCCGAGGGGCTCGAGCACACGCTGTTCGCGGCCAAGCGCAACGTCGACCTCACGCTCATCGTGCACGACAACGGCGTGTACGGCCTCACCGTCGGCCAGGCGGGACCTCAGACACCGTCGGGGTATCGCGGGCGCAGCACGCCATACGGAAGCTGGGAGGAGCCGTTCAACCCGCTCGAGCTTCTCCACGTGGCCGGGGCGACGTATCTCGCGCGCGGTTTCGGCAAGGAGTCGCTGAAGAGGCTATACGCCGAGGCGATCGCGCATCGCGGCTTCAGCGTGGTGGACACCCTGCAGGTGTGCGTGACGTTCCGGGACCTGTTCCGGTACTACAACGAGCGCGTCTACGAGCTCGAGGGGCACGACCCTCGCGACGAAGAGCAGGCGAGGGCGAAGATCCGCGAGTGGGACTACAGGTCGGACGGGCCGGTCGCGCTGGGCACGCTCAGCGTGCGCGATCGGCCCGTCTTCGGCGACCAGTTCGCCGACTACGGACCGGAGCCGGTGGACCTGGAGGCCGCGCTCGACCAGGCGTTCGCGGACCTCACCTGATCGCCGCCGGCCGGCGTGAGCGCCGGCCGGCGGCGTGGAACAGGTCCGTCAGGCTCACCGAGCGGTAGCCGCCTGAGCGCAGGCTGCGCGGCGTTTGCGCTGCGCGAACGCCGCCATGCGGCAGCGGTCGCTGCAGTATTTGCGCCGTGGGTTGTCCGTCTCGAAGGCGCCTTCGCAGAACGCACAGGTCGCCGTTCGCGCAGCTTGCGGCTCGCGTCGTGCGCATGCGTTCCGCGCCACCTGGTGAGCAGTGCACAGGGACGCCGGATTGTAGATGGAGAGAAGCGTGTCGCAGTCCGGATGGGCACAGATGCGTCCGCGCGGATACGTGCGCACCCGACAGGTATGCGACACAGGACGCCGTGTCTTGATCGTCGTCGTCATGCCGAAGCTCACGCGCCCCACCTCCCTGAACAGCCTGCGAAAAAGGCGGCGCCGTCCCGGAGCCGCGAATGGGCTCACGCTGTGCGCCTGTCGATCCATCACTTCCGTCCCGCCTCTGCGTATGACGCGCTTCCGACGCGCGTCCGCGATCACGGCACGATGCGGACACGCGGCTCACGATCCCACTGGCGCGTCTTGGCGGCGGCGATGAAGCCGTCGACGTCCGTGGCCTCGACCACGCCCGCATCTCTCTCGACGCCGGCGGCGACCAGGAGCACCTCACCGCCGCCGTCGACGGCGATGGCCTTGAGGTGCGCGAACGCGTCGCTGACGAAGTCGAGCGCCGCGCTCTCGCCGGTGAGCATGCCGGCGCCATCCACCGAGAGGATCACGGCGACGGCGTCAAAGAGCACCGACGGCGTGCCGGCGAGCTGGCCGTCTGCCTCGAGCAGCGTACCGTCCGCCAGCGTCGCGCCGCCGACCTTGGGGGCGACGATCCTGACGGTGGCGCCGGCATCGGTGGCCGCCGTCGTCAGGGCCTCGACGGCCTCGCCGTCGGAGCCGTCGGCGATGAGGATGCCGACGGCGCGGCCCTGCAGGGTGTCCTTCATCTTGCCGATCAGCTGGAGCGCCGGCGACGGGTCCAGGTCGCGGACCGGGACCGCCGCCGCCGGCGCCTTCGGCAGCCGCTTGAGTGCGAGCCCATCGGCGACGCGCTTGGCGAGCTCCTCGTCCACGTGCCGCAGATGACCCACCATCGCCTCGCGGACGTGTACGTGGTCGACCTTGCTGAGCTCGAACACGAAGGCCGAGGCGATGTGCGCCTGCTCCGGCTCCGTCTGGCTCACGTAGAACTGCCGCGCCTGGCTGTAGTGGTCGGCGAAGGACTCGGCGCGGATGCGGCCCTTCTCCCCCGTCTCGCCGACGGCGGCGGAGACGAATCCGCCCTTCGCCGCCTCCCTGGGAGCGTCCTCGGAGAGCGAGTTCGGCTCGTAGGCGACGCGACCCGCGGGTTGCGTCATCTGCATATGCCCGTCGCGCTGGTTGTTGCCGAACGAGCATTTGGGCGCGTTGATCGGGAGCTGGTGGAAGTTCGGCGATCCGAGCCGCGAGAGCTGCGTGTCGAGGTACGAGAACAGCCGTCCCTGCAGCAGTGGGTCGTTGGAGAAGTCGATGCCCGGCACGATGTTGGCCGGGCAGTACGCCACCTGCTCCGTCTCGGCGAAGAAGTTGTCGGGCCAGCGGTCGAGCACCATGCGGCCGATGATCCTGAGCGGTACCAGCTCCTCGGGGATCAGTTTGGTCGCGTCGAGGTGGTCGAACGGGAACTCGTCGGCCTCTTCCTGCGTGAAGAGCTGCACGCCGAAGTCCCACTCGGGGTAGTCGCCCGCCTCGATCGCCTCGAACATGTCGCGGCGGTGATAGTCCTGGTCGGCGCCGCTGATCTTGACGGTCTCGTCCCAGATCGTGGATTGCAGACCGAGCTTGGGCCGCCAGTGGAACTTGACGAAGGTGGACTCGCCTGCGGCGCTGACGAGCCGGAAGCTGTGGATGCCGAAGCCCTCGATCATGCGGAGCGAACGTGGGATGGTGCGGTCGGACATGATCCACATGACCATGTGCATCGCTTCGGGCGTCAGTGAGATGTAGTCCCAGAAGGTGTCGTGTGCCGTGGCGGACTGGGGAAAGCCGCGGTCCGGCTCCATCTTCACGGCGTGGATCAGGTCGGGGAACTTGATCGCGTCCTGGATGAAGAACACGGGGATGTTGTTGCCCACCAGGTCCCAGTTGCCTTCCTTCGTGTAGAACTTGACCGCGAAGCCGCGCACGTCGCGCGGCGTGTCGATGGAGCCGGCGCCGCCGGCGACCGTGGAGAGGCGGGTGAAGACCGGCGTCTTCTCGCCGACCTCGGTCAGGATCCTGGCGGTCGTGTAGTCGGCCAGCGACTCGGTGAGCTCGAAGTAGCCGTGGGCGCCCGTGGCGCGGGCGTGGACGATCCGCTCCGGGATGCGTTCGTGGTCGAAGTGCTGGATCTTCTCGCGCAGCACGAAGTCCTCGAGCAGGGTAGGCCCGACGGCGTTCGCGCGGAGCGAGTTCTGGTTGTCCGAGACGCGCACGCCCTGGTTGGTCGTCAACGTCTCGCGCTGGCCGCCGTCCTGCTGATGCAGCTCGTCGGCGGAGCCGCGTTCGTCGTCTGTCGCCGGCATGGCGTCCCCCCCTTTCAGATCTCGAGCTTGCTCTTGGCGGCCTCGAACTGCTCGTAGAGCGACTCGGCCTCCCCGTCGGCGAGCAACGGGCGCGCGCCCTCGAACAGCGTCCCCTCTTCCTCCTCGACGTGATGCTCCACGTTCTCCGTGAGCACCTCGAGCTTGGCCGCCCACTTCTCGTCGTCCGCTGTGGTCTGCGCGATGTCGGTGAGGATCCTGCCGATGACCTTGTGCTCCTCATAGCCCTCGAGCACGGTGTCGCGGACCGCGTCTTCGGTCTCCAGACGCTTGAAGAGGGTCTGCTCCTCGGCCTTGTGGTGCGCCGTCAACTCCGTGCGCAGCTTCTCGAAGGCATCGTCGTCTCGACCGCCCTGCCCGAGAGCAGCCAGCATGTCCTTGATCTGCTCGTGCTCGTTGCGGATCTCCTCGAAGATGTCCATGCGCTCCTCCTTGTGACCTGACTCCTGACGGTGTGACCCGGCACGCGAGGCACCGCTCACGAGGGAGGCGTACCCACTGCTTTTCAGCTCCTCACCGTTGAACCGTTGTACGGCGACGTCGGCGATGGAACGTGCATCCAGGTGCTGAGACTCATGGGGCGAAGCGACGACACTGGAGAGAGACACAGCCGGACCGGTCTCAGGAAGACGAGGATGAGGGCCTCCGGCGCGGCCCTCATCCTCGTCCGTTCAGTCCGTCGATTACGCTTGCGTCGTCCCGGCAGCGCCGTGCTCACAGTAGTACTCGCCCTGCAGGCCGAATTCCTTGTAGTTCTCACAGTCGGCGCAGGAGCAGCCTCGACGCTCCACCTCGTTCGAGCTCTTGCCGACGGCGCAGTAGAAGCCGTCGTCGCCAGGAAACGACGGGCACTCGCCGCAGATGCAACGTTGCCTGTACTCCTCGGTGTCCGGTACCACGGGCATCCCCAACCTCCACTCGCTCGTTACTCGATTCTCGACGTCTTGCAGGCCTTTCGATCGGGATCACATCGGGACGCCTCCTTTCGTTCGTCTGCGCATGGTCAGGGCTTCCGGGCCCGCGTCTTCTGCGGGCCCTCGGACTCGCTCATCGCGTCCTCGAGCGTGGGGTGGATGGCGAAGACGCGCGCGTACCCCGTCACTTCGAAGATGCGCTGCAACCGCAGTTCGGAGATGACGATGTGGATGCGATGCCTTCTGCGGTGCTGCTCCGAGATCAGGCATGCCAGTGCGCTGGAATCGATGAACGTGACTCTCGACAGGTCGATCAACAGTCGATCGGCGTCGCACCGAGCGGCGGCGTCGAGGGCCTGCGCCAACTGCCGATGCGTGTAGACATCGAGTTCGCCGACGGCGGTGACGAGCGCGCGCGACCCGGCGAGCAGTCTCAGATCACAGTCGACCTTGCTGGTCATGCTTGACCTCCCGGAGCCCGACCGCACTCGCCGTACGCTGGTTGCGACAACGCGGCGCTTGACCGCGTGTGACGAGGGATGTTCCCCATCCGCCGGACTCGTAGCGCATCGGCCGTTACCCCGTGAACAGGCAGATCCATCCACGGCGAGCGCGTTGCGGTCGTGCCGGTCCGCCCAGGGTGTGCCGGGTCGGACAGTCGCCGTCTTGCTCAAGGAGGGCGAGTGACTCGTCGCCGCGATGCGCGCCTCACGAGGTTGCGCGCAACCGCGGCGGTTGCCGCCTCGCCGTTGAGGCCGTCGCTACCCGCCGTGGTCTTGTCGCGCAGGCTGCGCGTCTTGTGCTGCGGGCGCTCTCCACCATGTGGCGTAGCCCTGATTACGAACCATCGCCGCGGACGGTATCCGGCGAGCGTAGAGCATGAAGGCGATCAGATCGGCGCCGGACGCGGCTGCGTTCAACGAGCTGAGTGCGAGCAGCCACGGGCTGTACACAGACCATCCGGCGGCGACGAGCACGGGCAGCATCGTCAGCGTCAGGAACGGCAGCGCTCCGCTCACCAGCTGCGTGTTGCGGGGCACAGCGCCGAGAGTCGCGAAGTACGGCGCAAGGTGCCGGGGCCAGAAGCCGATCACGAGGTCGTCCCATGAGCCGGCGAGCATCACGGGGACGGCATGCAGAAGCTCATGGAGCAAGACGAAGCCCGCAAGAAGGAGGATCCCCCTCAGCAGTCCCGGCAGCGTGATCGTCATGGAGAACCCGTCACCAGCGCGGCCGAGTCCAGAGACCGGCGCGATGAGCGACCATATCCAGACCACGAGAGCAGCCATGGCGATCCCGACGGGTACGGCCGCCAGCAGCAGGGCTCCCGCGGCAGGCTCTCGTAGAGGAGTCCAGCCTTCAGCCACCCGATCGAACCGCTCATCTCCGGTACCGGCCCGAGACGGAACCTCAAGAGCCCTCCAGCACGACCGTCGGTCCAATTGCCGTCGCTTCGGCGGCGCCATGCCGCGTGGCGATGTCTCAAACCCGAGCGTATCACCCGGGCGGCGGATCGACTGCCGGCAGCGGATCACCGAGATCCTTCGTTCTCCGCGCATCCCACGAGCGCCGCGGCATCACTCACGGCGCTTGCCGCGGCCGGCATACGGGTAACGGTGTCTGTGAAGCCGCGGAGCGGGCCGGCCACCCCTCAGCGTGCGAGTGCAAGGAGACGGTGTGGAGGAACGCGTCACTCAGCGATCGCCGGCGTGGGCGACGCTTGACGGCAACGAGGCGGCGGCGCGCATCGCCTATGCGCTGAGCGAGGTCGTCGCTCTCTACCCGATCACGCCGGCCTCGCCGATGGGCGAGGCCACCGACGACTGGGCCGCCGCCGGCCGCCCCAACCTTTGGGGCACCGTGCCCGAAGTCGTCGAGATGCAGTCTGAGGCGGGCGCCGCCGGCGTCCTCCACGGCTCCCTGCAGCGGGGCGTGCTCACGACGACGTTCACCGCCTCCCAGGGCTTACTGCTCATGGTCCCCAACATGTTCAAGATCGCCGGGGAGCTCACGCCGGCGGTGATGCACGTGGCCGCGCGTGCGGTGGCCACGCACGCGCTCTCGATCTTCGGCGACCACAGCGACGTGATGGCGGCGCGCATGACCGGCTGGGCGATGTTGTGCTCGGCCTCGGTGCAGGAGGCGCACGACTTCGCGCTCATCGCCCACGCCGCCACGCTGCGCGCCAGAGTCCCGTTCATGCACTTCTTCGACGGCTTTCGCACCTCGCACGAGATCGACAAGGTGGTGCTGGTGAGCGACGACGACGTGCGCGCGCTCGTGCGCGACGCCGACATCCTCGCGTTTCGCGCGCGCGGCCTCACGCCCGACGCACCGGTGCTGCGGGGTACCGCGCAGAATCCGGACGCGTACTTCCAGTCTCGCGAAGCGGTCAACCCGTTCTATCTGGCGACGGCGGACGTGGTCGCCCAGTGCATGGACGAGTTGGCCGAGCGGACCGGACGCCGGTACGCCGCGGTGGAGTACGAGGGCGCACCGGAGGCCGAGCGGGTCGTGGTCGTGATGGGCTCGGCGGTCGGCGCGGCCCAAGAGGCGGCGGAGGCGCTGAACGCGGCCGGCGAGAACGTCGGGCTGGTCAAGGTGCGGCTCTACCGCCCGTTTCCGACCGCGCAGCTCCTCGCGGCGCTGCCGGCGTCGGTACGCACGATCGCCGTGCTCGACAGGACCAAGGAGCCCGGCTCCCTCGGCGAGCCGCTCTACCTCGACGTGGTCGCCGCCCTCGCCGAGGCCGTGACCGGCGCGGCGCCGCCGTTCTCTCGCCTCCCTCGCGTGCTCGGCGGCCGCTACGGGCTCTCCTCCAAGGAGTTCACTCCCGCCATGGTCGCGGCGGTGCTGCGCGAGGCGGAGCGCGACGCGCCTCGCGCGCACTTCACCGTCGGCATCGATGACGACGTCACCGGCGCCAGCCTGAGCGTCGATCCCGGCTTTCGTCCGCGCCGCCCGGACGACGAGGTGCAGGCCATGTTCTTCGGCCTCGGCTCCGACGGCACGGTGGGCGCCAACAAGAGCACGGTCAAGATCATCGGCGAGCACACGCCGTTGTACGCCCAGGGGTATTTCGTCTACGACTCCAAGAAGGCCGGCTCCGTCACCGTGTCGCATCTGCGCTTCGCGCGGCAGCCCATCCGCTCGACCTACCTGATCGAGGAGGCCGACCTGGTCGCCTGCCATCAGTTCCGGCTCCTGGAGACGACCGACGTGCTGAGCCACGCCAAGGCCGGAGCGATGTTCTTGCTCAACAGCCCGTATGCCGCGGACGCGGTGTGGGAGCGGTTGCCGCGCCGCGTCCAGGAGCTCGTGCTGGAGAAAGACCTCGCGCTCTGGGTGATCGACGCCGACACCATCGCGCGGGAGAGCGGGCTCGGCAACCGCATCAACACGGTGATGCAGCCGTGCTTCTTCAAGCTGGCGGGGATGTTGCCGGTCGAGGACGCCATCGAGCACATCAAGGCCTCGGTGCGCAAGTCCTACGGCCGCCGCGGGCCGGACATCGTGGAGCGCAACTTCGCCGCCATCGACCGCTCTCTGCAGG
This sequence comes from uncultured Thermoleophilia bacterium, assembly GCA_964545565.1. GTDB lineage: Bacteria > Actinomycetota > Thermoleophilia > UBA2241 > UBA2241 > CAIXSE01. The sequence continues at coordinate 9,667 of CAZJGT010000025.1, read as the reverse complement.
ACCTCGTGCGCGTCCAGGTACCGGACTCGGTCACCAGCCCTCCCGACGCCCGGGAGACGGTGCCCACGGACGCGCCCGATTTCGTGCGCCGGGTCACCGCACCGCTGATGCGCGGCGAAGGCGACCGGCTCCCCGTCAGCGCCTTTCCCGTGGACGGCACCTACCCTACGGGCACGACCAAGTACGAGAAGCGGGCGATCGCCAAGCAGATCCCGATCTGGGATCCGGCCGTGTGCATCCAGTGCGGCCGGTGTTCCATCGTATGCCCGCACGCGGTGATCCGCATGAAGGTGTACGCGCCGGAGGTCCTCGGCGACGCTCCGGCGTCCTTCAAGAGCGTCGCGTTCCGCTCCCGCGACCTCGACGGTCATCGCCTGACGATCCAGCCGTCGCCGGACGACTGCACCGGCTGTGGCGTGTGCGTCGACGTCTGCCCCGGCAGGAGCAAGACAGAGGTGCGCCACAAGGCGATCAACATGGAACCGGTGGGCGACCACCGCGAGCGCGAGCGGGACGACTGGGCCTTCTTTGAGGGCATCAGGCCTCTGGATCGCAGCCTGCTGCCGCACGACACGGTCAAAGGCTCGCAGGTGCTGGAGCCGCTGTTCGAGTTCTCCGGCGCCTGCGCCGGGTGCGGCGAGACGCCGTACCTCAAGCTGCTCACGCAGCTCTTCGGCGACCGTATCGTGGTGGCCGCGGCCACCGGTTGTTCGTCGATCTACGGCGGCAACCTGCCGACCACGCCGTGGACGACGAACCGCGAGGGCCGCGGCCCGGCCTGGAACAACTCGCTCTTCGAAGACGCCGCGGAGTTCGGCCTCGGCATGCGCCTCGGGTACGAGGCCCGGGCCGCGGCCGCGGCGCGGCTGCTGCAGCGGCTGGACGAGCGCGTGGACGCAGGCCTCGCGCGCGACATCCTGGGCGCGGACCAGGCCACCGAGACCGGCGTCCACGCGCAGCGCGAGCGGGTCGCACGTCTGGTCGCGATGCTCGAGGCACGCGATCCCCGCGACGCCGAGACCGAGCAACTGCTCGCCCTGGCCGGCAGCCTCGTGCGCCAGGGCGTCTGGATCGTCGGCGGGGACGGTTGGGCCTACGACATCGGTTTCGGCGGTCTCGACCACGTCCTCGCCTCGGGCCGCAACGTCAACATCCTCGTCCTCGACACCGAGGTGTACTCCAACACCGGCGGTCAGGCGTCGAAGGCGACGTCGCGCGGCGCCGTCGCCAAGTTCGCCTCCGGCGGCAAGGCGACCACGAAGAAGGACCTCGGCGCCATCGCCCGCTCGTACGGCGATGTGTACGTGGCCCACATCGCCCTGGGCGCGAACGAGGCTCAGGCGGTCAGGGCCCTGCTCGAGGCGGACGCCTGGCCCGGCCCTTCACTGGTGATCGCCTACAGCACCTGCATCGCGCACGGCTTCGACATGTCGAAGTCCATGAGCCGCATGAAGGACGCCGTGCGCTCCGGCTACTGGCCGCTCTATCGCTACCGCCCCACCGGGAGCGCGACCGGCCAGCCGTTCGTCCTGGACTCCAAGGCGCCGACGATGCCGCTGCGCAGCTTCGCCATGAACGAGGCCCGCTTCGCGATCCTCACGCGCACCGATCCGGCGCGCGCGGAGCAGCTCCTGTCGCTGGCCCAGGCCGACGTCGATGAGCGCCGGCGGTACTACGAGCAGCTCGCCGCGCTGGAGAGGAGCGTCCCCTCGGAGTACGCTGAGGACTCGGACGCCGCCACCTCCGCGGCGCTCACGACCGGACGGACGCACGACGAGGAGGGCGCGTGATGGGTCGCCTCACGACCACCTACCTGGGGCTCGAGCTGCGCACGCCGCTCGTCGCCTCGGCGAGTCCCCTGACCGGGCGCCTCGACAGCGCCCTGCGCATGGAGGAGGCGGGGGCCTCAGCGCTCGTCTTGCCGTCGCTGTTCGAAGAGGAGATCGTGCACGAGGACACCGACCTCGTGTTCGCGCTCGAGGTCGGCTCGGAGCACTTCGCCGAAGCCCTCAGCTACTTCCCCAACCTCGACAGCTATCCGAGCACGGCGGAGTACTACCTCTCGCTCATCCGCGACGCCACGCAGCGTCTGGAGATCCCGGTGATCGCCAGTCTCAACGCGTTCTCGAGCGGAGGGTGGACGCGATACGCGAGACTGATCGAAGAGGCCGGCGCCGACGCGCTGGAGCTGAATCTCTACCGGGTCGCCGCCGACCCGTCGCAGACCGGCGCCGACATCGAGGCGGCGGAGCTCGACATCGTCGCCGCCGTCCGGGACTGCCTCGGCATCCCTCTGGCCGTGAAGCTGGCGCCGTACTACTCGTCGTTCGCCAACTTCGCCTGCCGGGTGTCGAAGGCGGGCGCCGACGGGCTGGTGCTCATGAACCGCTTCTACCAGCCCGACCTCGACCCCGACTCGCGCGAGATCGTGCCCAGCATCGAGCTCAGCCGACCGTGGGAGCTGCGACTGCCCTTGCGCTGGGTCGCGATCCTCCGCTCCCAGGTCGGGCAGGAGGCGTCGCTGGCCGTGACCACGGGCGTCGAGCGTGGGTCGGACGCCGCCAAGGCCCTGCTGGTCGGCGCCGATGTGGCCATGATGACCTCGGCGATACTCCGGCACGGCCCCGGCCACTTCTCCGTGGTCGAGTCGGAGCTGAGCAGCTGGATGGACGAGCAGGAGTATGGATCCGTCTCCGAGCTTCGCGGCAGCGTGAGCTACGCCGCGGCTGAGGACCCGTCCGCGTTCGAGCGCGCCAACTACCGGCGGACCTTGCACTCCTGGACGACGCCGTACCCGCTCACGCCGAGCGCGCCATCCGGAGAATGAGAGCGCGAGTCGCGCGACACGCGGTCCGAGGCGGGGACGCGTGATGGCGGCCGTCGGGACGCTCGTGTTCCGCCTGCTCAGCGCCTGGCGCCGCAGCCTCTGGGTATTGCCGGCGCTGGTCGTGCTGGCAGGCATCGTGGCCGCCGGGGTGCTCGTCTTCGTCGACCCCGGCACCTCAGCCCTGCAGGCGCTGGCGCCGCGTCTCTTCACGGTGAGCCCGGACGGCGCCCGCGGCGTGCTCACGGCCATCGCCACAAGCATGCTCAGCGTGGCCGGCGTCGTGTTCTCGATCACCATCGCGACCCTGTCACTGACGTCGCAGCAGTTCACCTCGCGGGTGCTGCGCACCTTCGTGCGTGACCGCGGCAACCAGCTGGTGCTGGGCGTGTTTCTCGGCGTCTTCGCCTACTGCCTGGTCGTCTTGCGCGCAGTGCGCTCGCCTGCGGACGGCGAGGGCTACGTGCCCCAGCTCGCGGTGCTCGTCGGCATCGTCCTCGCCCTCGTCGGCGTCGCCTTTCTCATCTACTTCATCGATCACGTCGCCGGCTCTATCCAGGCCTCGACGATCATTTCGCGGATCGCGGCGGAGACCATGCAGGTGCTGCGCGAGCGAGCCGGCGACCTCGACGGGCCACCGCCCGGCGCGCTGCTGGGATCGGCAGGGTCGGGCAGCGTCACCGTGCAGACCGAAGCCGACGGTTACGTGCGGGAGGTCGACCTGCGCAGCCTCGGGGAGCTGGCCTCCCAGCGTCACTGGCGCGTGCAGGTGCTCCCCACCCTGGGCGACTTCGTCGCCGCCGGCGACGACTTGCTGCGTGTGAGCAGCGACTCGGGCGAGTCGTTCGCGCTTGAGGAGGAGCCTTCTGCCGAGCTTCGCGCGGCGGTGCGCCAGGCGCCCTCCAGCGAGATCTACGCCGACCCCGCCTTCGGGGTGAGGCAACTGGTCGACATCGCGCTCAAGGCTCTGTCGCCGGGCGTCAACGATGTGACCACCGCAACGACCTGCATCGATTACCTCGGCGCCGTGATGATCGTCGCCGGCGAGCATCCCGGATCGTCCGTGGTATGGACCGACGATCATGACGAGGCACGCGTGCTGCTGCGGCATCGCGGGTTCGATGAGCTGATCGGCCAGGCCTTTGACCAGATCAGGGAGAACGCCGGCGCCCAGGTCGCGCCTCTGCTGCATCTGCTGGATGCGCTCGAACGGCTCGCGGGTCGTGAGCACACGGCGCTCCGCCGAGACCTTCTGACGGTCCAGGTGCGGCGACTCAAGGAGACGGCGCGCCGCGGGCTCACGGCGCCACACGAGATCGGCCTCGTCGAGAGTCGCGCCGCCGCGGTCCTCGCGCTGCTCAGAATCCAAGGGTAGCCGCGTCCTCCGCCGTGCGTCTCAGACGGCCCTCACATCTGGCGCCGCAGGAGCCTCGTGGTGCGCTCCTTGACGCGCCGCCGGAGCGAACGGTCTTCCCAGCGGCTCTTCACGATCTCCGTGCTGCGCTCCAGGTCCTCGTCGAACTGACGATCGAGCTGGTCGGTCAGGTCGGGGTCGAAGGCGACCAGGTTGATCTCCTCGTCCAGCCGGTTGGAGCGCGCATTGAGGTTGGCGGAGCCGATGCTCGCAGCGGCGCCGTCGATGGTCATGATCTTGGCGTGCAGCATCGACGGCCGGAAGTGCCAGAGGCGCACGCCGCTGTCGAACAGACGCTCGTAGGACGATTCTCCCGCGAGCTGCACGAAGCGCTTGTCGATGTGCGGACCCGGCAGCAAGATCTCGACGCGCACCCCGTTTCCGGCAGCCCGGGCGAGCAGGGTCGTCAGTCTCTCGTCGGGTACGAAGTAGGCAGTGGTGACGCGGATGCGCTCCTCGGCCAGCTGCAACAGCGCGCGATTCAGGGTCGAGATGTCGCTCCAGCCGGTCACCGAGGCGCCGCGCACGACCTGGATGATCGTCGGACCAGGCTGCGGCTGGTCGGGAAAGCGGTCGACGGCGGCGTCGAACAGGGCGTCGTCCGTCTCCGCCCAGTCGTTGAGAAACGCGGCCCGGAGACCGTCCACAGCCGGGCCGCGAATGCGGAAGTGCGTGTCGCGCCACTCGTTCTCGTCACGCGCGTCACCGTTCCACTGGTCGGCGATCCCGACCCCGCCGGTGAAGGCGACCTCCTCATCCACCACCAGGACCTTGCGGTGCGTCCGGTGGTTCGCCTTGTCCACCTGCAGGCGCCGGAAGGGCCGGAACCAATGGACCTGCACCCCGGCCTCCTGCATCTCCGTGAGGGCCGGTTTGTCGATCGAGTGCGCGCCCCAGGCGTCGAGCAGCACGCGCACCCGCACCCCGGCCCTGGCGCGCTCGGCGAGGGCGTCGGCGAACTCCTTGCCGATCTGGCCGCTCCAGTAGATGAAGGTGAGGAAGTCGACGGTGCGGCGGGCCCCGGCGATGCTCTCGAGCATCGCCGGGAAGATCCGCCTGCCGTTCCGCAGCACCGCCACCGAGTTGCCCTCTGTGGCGGGTACACCCATGATGCCTTCGAGGCTGCGTCGCAGCGCCGCGGCGCGCTCGTCGCCACCGCCGCGCGACGGGTCTGCTCGGGATACGCTCACACGTCCGGCTTCGTCGGTGGGCGCTCACTCTCGACGACGCTCGGGCGCGGCTCGGACGCCGCGACCTTGGCGCTGCTGCGCGGCTCTGCGACGCCGGCGCGGACCGCCTCGAGCTGCGCCGCCAGGGCGGTCCCCAGCAGGAGTGCGATGGCCGACGCGTAGGTCCAGAAGGCGAGCGCGACGAAGCCGGCCAGAGGTCCGTAGGTGGAGCCGAAGGTCGAGCTGAAGCGGAAGAAGAGGTTCAGCGCGACCGTGGCCAGGACCATCAGCGTGACCGCCACGATGGCGCCGAAGGACATCCACGCCCAGGCCGGCTGCCGGCGACGCGGGCCCCAGCGCAGTATCAGCGCGATCGCGGCGATCAGCAACAGGATGCCGACAGGCCAGCGGATCACGTTCCAGGCGGTGTGCACCCCGCTACCACCGATGGTGGCGGCAAGCACGCCGCCCAGGCCCATGCTGCCGAGTGCGAGCACGGAGAGTGCCCCGGCGGTGAGCGCCATCATGACGGCGTGTGCGTACTTGCGCATCGTGGGCCGGTCGGACTCGATGCCGTACTGGCGATTCAGGGCGCGCTGGATCTGCCCCATCATCGTCGTGCCCGTGATGGTGGCGCCGATGACGCCGAAAGCGATCGCCAGCCAGTACCCGGACGAGGCGGCGCGGTCTGCCTGCTTGGTCGCCTCCTTGAGGACGCTGCCCGCGGGTCCCGGGACCACCGACTGCAGAGCCTCTGAGATGGCCCTGCTCAGGCGGGCGTTGCCGATGCCGCGCGAGATGCCCACGACCCCGATCACGCCTTCGACGAAGAGCAGGATGCCGAGAAACGCCATCGAGCGCGCGTGACTGAAGCCGTCGGAGTACCGCATGCGCCCGTAGGCGTCGGCGATCAGACGCCTGCGACCGACGCGGGCCAGCGTCGCTTTCGCGTCGTCATCGGTCAGTCCCCAGGTCTCGGGGACCAGATTGGCGGTGCTCATCGCTGCTCCTCGTTCTCGGGCACGCAGACGGTGATGGCTGCCGGCTGGACGGCGAAGCGCAGGCTCTCGGTCTCCGGCCGGCCGTCCCCGTCGAGCTCGTAGGGCAGCGGCTTGGCCAGAAGCACGTCGACGGCCGCCGCCGTGGTGGTCTCCACGAAGGGCGACGCGGCCGGCTCCCCGGCGATGGTCCGGCCGAGCGTGCGCGCCCAGTCCACTGCGCCGTCGGCGGTGATGACTCCGATGTCCAGCCGGCCGTCGTCGACGCGGGCATCGGGAAACGCGGAGATGCCGCCGATGATGTCGCCCATGTTGCCGGCGAGCACGCAGGTGGCCTCTCCGTCGAACCAGGTCTGCCCGTCGACATCGACGCGCACGGGGACCGCGTCGCGGCCGACTCCTCTGATGCCGCTCGCCACATAGGCGAGTCGCCCCAGCTTGTCTTTGAGCCCGGCGTCCGCTTTGCGGATGATGAGCGCGTCGAAGCCGACGCCCGCCATGACTCCGAAGCGTTCACCGTTCACGAGGCCGAGGTCGATCCTGCGGCGCCGGCCCGAGACGCCGATCCTGACGGCTTCCTCAAGGTCCGGCGGGACGCCGAGATTGCCGGCCATGAGGTTCGCCGTGCCGGCCGGCAACAGGGCCACGCTGACCGCCGCGTCGCCGATCGCATCGATGCAGGCCTGCACGGTGCCGTCACCGCCCCAGACGAAGAGCAGTTCGACGCCCGCGTCGATCAGTTCCGCGACGATCCCGGGGATCGCCTCACCGCTCGGCGTCTCACGCCAGAGCGGGTCGTCGATGCCGTGCTCGGAGAGCGCGGCACGCAGCGCCTCGAGCCCGCCGCCGAGTGTCTTGCCGGGGTGGGCGACGACGCCGGTCACGGTCATGGGGTCACCTCCGGAAGGCGTTCGGCCGACTCATGCGGATCTTCCGGCGGTGCGGGGTGAGCCGGCGTCCGGTCAGCACGGTCGGCGGGGATGCTCTCCGTCGCTGCGCCGCGTCGCTCTCGTTCGGTCGACGCGGCACCCATGCTGCGCACGGCGAGCACGGCGGACCCGAGGGCACCCGCCGCAAGGAGCACGCTCGCCGCCACGTCGGTCGGGTAGTGCATGCCGCGATACAGACGCGCGCTGCCGACCAGGAGCGGCAGCGTGACGGCGACCACCCACACCGTCGTCCTCAGGACCGGCTCCCGCACGACGGAGAGTGCGACGATGGCGAGGCCCACATAGAGCGTCATGGCGCTCGCCATGTGACCCGAGGGGTAGCTCGACGTGGGCGGCGCCGCGTCGAGTTGCGGGACGCCGGGTCGATGCCGGGCGATGAGCAGCCCCGTGAGCAAGAAGAGCCCGACCTCGAGCGTCAGCGCACACACGAGAAACACGATCTGCCGCCAATACTTGCCGACGGCGAGCACCAGCGCCGTCGCCACGGCGATGCCGACGACGACCATGGTGGAGCCCATGCCGGAACCGTAGTGCGACACCGTGTTCAGCGTCGGCGTCCGCTCGGAGACGAACCAGCGGCTCCAACCCGACTCGACTCCGCCCAGTCCGGCCGGCAGCAGCGCTTCCTTCAGGAGCAGGCCGACGCCGATCATGAGAGCTCCGAGCAGGAGGAAGGCCAGCGCCCAGACGACGACGGCGGCGGCCGCCGGACGCCGCGATCCGAAGCGGCGTCCGATCGCGGCGGCGAGTCCATCGGGCCGAGGCTCAAAGACGTTCCGAGCCTCGCGTGGACGGGGCCGCGCCCGCCCGCCGCCGCTGCTGCGCGCCGCCTCCGCGTTCATGCCTGGTCTCCCTCAGCGGTCGTTGGATCTGACGCTGTTTGCCCCAGCGTGGACGGGGGTAAACGGTTGCGTCGTTGCTGCCGCGGCTGCGACGTCCGGCGCCTTGAGCGGGAATGAACCGACCATCGAAGCGATCGCAGGAGCGGCATGGCAGAGCTGATCGTCCTCGTCGTCGTGAGCGTGAGCGCCGGCCTGGTTTGGGGATGCACCGTCTCCGCCCTGCCGCGCGCCGATCCCGCGCGCGCCGCGTCGCAACGGCTGGGCGATCGGGTCGCGCGGCAGCCGGCGCTGCGGGGGTTCGTGAGCCGCAGACTGGCTCCGGAGGCGACGACCGGACTCGCGCTCACCCTGGCTCTCGCCGGCGTTCTCACCGTCTTCGTCGTGTTCGGCGTCGTCATCGCCATGGTCCGCAGCGACTCCGGTGTCGTGGATCTGGACACCGCGATCACACGTTGGGCGGTCGAGTTGTCGTCGCCGTCTTCGCTCACCGTGCTGCGCCGGATCACGTTCGCGGGCAGTACGCTCGGCGTGCTCGTCGCCGCGCTGGCGGCCACGGTCTATGCGCTGCGCCGTTGGCCCGGTCGCTGGGGCGTGGCACTGTTCCTGTTCGTTGTGCTCGCCGGTCAGCTTGCGCTCTCGAACCTCGTCAAGGTCGCCGTCGACAGGGTGCGTCCGGATGCGCCGCCGCTGCAGGTCTTCTCAGGGCCGTCCTTCCCCAGCGGTCACGCCACGGCGGCGGCGGCGGCCTGGGCCGCCGTGGCGCTCGTGCTGTCGCGCGGATCCTCGCCACGCATCCGCGCGATCCCGACGGCGGCGCCGGCCAGGATCGCGGTCGCGGTCGCGTGCTCGCGGGTGTTTCTCGGCGCGCACTGGACCTCGGACGTCGTGGCTGGCCTGCTGCTCGGATGGACGTGGTTCGCGCTCTGCGCGGTCGCGTTCGGTGGTCGGGTCATGCGACCGGGCGCGCCCGTCGAAGAAGCGGCGTCGGCGCCGGGTGCGGAGGCCTCACAGAAGGGATAGCGACCGGCCACCGGCACCGGCGGGCCCGAGACGGGAGGCCTCACCTCTCTCCTGGTTCGTCGTCGTGCGGGGCGTCTGGCGTCGCTCCCGAGAGGTCCACCTCGAAGGAATCCATCGCCAGCTCGATGCCCGCCTCGTCGAGGCGGTCGAGCACGCGTCTCGTGAGCTGATCCTTGATGGTGCGCGCGGAGCGCACGGGGACGATGAAACGCGCCGCGAGCTCGGTCCAGCGCTGGTCGGTGCGGATGAACACGCGCGGCTCGATCTCAGCCTTGGGTACCGGATGCGCCCGGGCGATGCGCTCGATCGCCTCCTGGGCACCCTCGGCGCCCGGGATCCTGCGCACCTCCTCGAGCAGGATCTGCTCGGCTGTGCGCCAGTCGGCCGAATGCCTCACCGGGATCGTCAGCTCCTCCCAGATGTACTCGAAGGAGGCGGTGAAGTTGAACA
>CAZJGT010000024.1:18670-23562 GCA_964545565.1 uncultured Thermoleophilia bacterium | reverse complement strand
CGCGGCCTCCGGCGTGACAGGCCGGCGCTCTAACCAGCTGAGCTACGCCCCCGCGGAATCGGGAGTCTAGCACACGGCGTACGGCGCGGCAAAGCGCCCGCTGCGGGGTGCCACGCGGTGGAAGTGCGCCCCGCCCCGCAGCGTCAGGACGTGCCGGATGCGTCGGCGTCGCGCTCCCGAGCGCGGCGCACGGAGTGACCGTTGCGGCTCGCCCGGACGGCGTACCCGAGCGCGGCGCGGCCGAACCAGGGCCTGTCCGGCCGGCCGTGCACGCCGGGTACCCTCGGCGCCGAGAGCGCGTCGTCGTATGCCGCGAGGATGCTGTCGCAGACGCGGGTCCACGACAGCTCCGCGGCTGCGGCGCTGCCGGCGGCGGCGAGCCGCCGCCGCTCCTCGCCGTCGCTCAGCAGAACGAACAACGCGTCGGCGAGCGCGACGGGATCGCCGGGCGGCGTCAGCCGCCCGGCCCGACCGTCGCGCAGCACCGCGCGGTAGCCCGGCAGATCCGAGGCGACCACCGGCACGCCGGCCGCCATCGCCTCGGCCAGCACGATGCCGAAGCTCTCGGCGGCGAGCGACGGCGCGCAGACCACCTCGGCCTGCGCGAGCTGTGCGATCTTCTCATCGTCGTCGACCCATCCGAGGGCCTCCACGGCGGCGAGATCGACGGGCAGTCCGCCGCCGTTGCGATCGGTCTCGAGGACCTGCCGCCGCGTGGCGCCGGCCACGACCAGCGTCGCCTGCGGCGCACGCTGGCGCAACAGCGTGAACGCCTGCAGCAGAACGCTGAGTCCCTTGCGACGCTCGGCCCGCCCCACGAACACGATCCGTCCCCTCACCTTCGGAGCATCGACGGCCGGCGCGTACTTCTCCACCGGCACCCCGTTGGGGATGATCCGATACGCCCCCGGGAACCGGCTCTGCGGGAACTCACGCGCCGCCTCACTCACGGCCACGCGCACATCGAGCCGGCGCATCACCGCATTCACCATCGGCCTGAAACGGTCGTAGAACTGCGACGCGTCGAGCGCCGCGTGGAACGTCCCGACCACCGGCGAGGTCGCCATCACCACCGCGAGCCCGGAGACCATCGGCGCGGCCGGCTCGTGCACGTGCAGCACATCGAACCGGCGGGAGCGGATGGCGCGGTCCATGCGCGCGAACACCTGCGGCGAGAAGTTGAGGTACGCGAGCGAACCGTTGCTTCGCACCGGCACGGCCGAGCCCATGGGGATGAACCGCTCGGCCATCGCGTGGCGACGGCTGTCCATGGCGCGTCGCGAGGGCGTGACCGCGCCCACGGGAGCGATGATCCAGGTCTCGTGGCCGCGCTCCTCGAGCGCCTCGGCGAGGTGCTCGACGTGATGGTTCACGCCGCCTGGGACCGTCCACGAATATGGGGAGACGAGCCCTACGCGCATCGGCGGACCGGCCTCACCGTGCGTCCCGGTCGAGCCAGAAGCGGTTCCAGATGACCCCGGGTGAGGAGGCGGGACCGGCGCCCTTCGTCCCGCGCAGGCGGGCGGCGAACAACACGGTGATCAGAGCGAGCGGACCGAGCGCCCGACGCGGGCTCCGGTGCAGCGCCAAGCTGATGAGCGGCAGAGATAGCGCCGTCACGGTGACGGCCTCGGCGTGATGGTGCAGAAGGCTGCCGCCGACCAGCGGCACGCAGCCGACCGTCATCATCGCAGGATCCATGGCGAACGCGGCGCCGAGGGCGCAAGCCGCGCCGCGCCCGCGGACGACGACGATGTGGCCGCACATGGTCGTGATGCCGAGCGCGGCCACGGCGCCGTGCCCGGCGCCGTCCAGCCGTGCCGCCGTCGCCGGTGCGTACGCCTTGACGGCGTCCAGCGCGAGCACGGCCGCGCCCGCTTGCCAGCCGACGCTGCGCGCGACGTTGGACGAGCCGGGCTTACCGTCCCCGAGATCGTCCAGCCGTTCGCCGGTGACGGCGCGCGTGACCAGACGCCCGGCCGGGATGCAGCCGGCGGCGAAAGACGCTGCCGCCCACGTGAGCGAGCGCGCCGCTCCCCAGCGGTCGCGGCGCGCGCTACCCCGGTTCACTGGGCGGCCGCCCTGCGGAGCAGTTCACGATAGCGCTCGCCGACGACCGCCGGCGTGTGACGAGCCAAAGCAAGCTCGCGTCCCTTGGCGCCCATGTCCCGGCGCTGCTCGGGCGACCGGCGCAGGATCGACGCCAGCGCCGCGGCGACCTGCCGGCACGAGTGCCCGTCGACGACGAGGCCGGTCTCTCCCTGGGCGACGGCCTCCGGCGCGCCGCCGGAGTCGCCGGCGACCACCGGCAAGCCGGCGAGCGCGGCTTCCGCGAAGACGATGCCGAAGCCCTCCACTTCAAGACCGCCCCAGCGGCTGCGGCACGGGGAGGCGAAGACGTCGGCGGCGCGCAGCCACTCGTTCATGGCGGCGTCGGCGAGCGCACCCGTGAGGTGCACGCGCTCGCCTACCCCGCGTTTCTGCGCGCGGTCGTAGAGGCCCGTGGCAAGCCGTCCTTCGCCGATGAGCACGAGGTGCAGGCGGGGGAACTCATCGCGGAGTACCGACAGGGCGTCGATCAGCATGTCCTGGCCCTTGCGCGGGACCAGGCGGCCGACGCACACGACGAGCTGGCCGTCGATGCCGAGACGCCGGCGCAGATCCGTCGCTTCATCCGCGGCGGCCGGCGCGAAGTCGTCCACCGGGAGCGGCGGTCGCAGCACCTCCGCGCGCACCCGGCCCTGGGTCTGCTTGCGCGCGGCCCGCGCCGTGTACTCACTCACCGTGAGCAGCATCGAAGCGTTGCCGAGCACGTGGCGGAGCAGGCTGCCCACACCCGGGACCACGCCCGGCAGCGTGACCTCGGCGCCGCCGAGGAACACGACGTAGGGCAGTCCACGCCGTTGACGAAGCCGCGGACCGAGGAGGCCGGCAGGCAGGGGATGGCCGAGTTGGATGAGCTCCGCTCCCTCGCGCTCGGCCATCTGCTCCACCGTGTGCAGCATGGCGTTGGTCGGCCACAGCACGGACGTCGAGGCCCTCACCACGGTGTAGGGGTGCGTCGCGTCGAAGGCGGCCGCGTCGATGTGCGCCGGCGCGAGGATCGCGACCTCCGAGGGGTCCAGGGTGCGGATCACGCCCCAGTAGTAGGACTGGGCGCCGCCGATACGAGGTGGGAAGTCGTTGGTGACGAAGAGCGTGCGCGGTGCTCGCTCGGCTGTCGTGCTGGCTGCCAGATCTCCCTCCGCTGTCGTCGCACGGACGTCCGCCGGGGACGGGGGCTCACTCTACCATGGCCGCCCATGGCGCCACGCTGGGCTCAGGGTAGCTCGTTCCCCGCCGCCGGGAGCGTGAGCATCGCAGTCGTCCCTCCTCCAAGGTCGCTGGCGAGCGCAACGCTGCCGCCGTTGCGCGCGGCCAGCTCGCGGCAGACCCACAAGCCTGCGCCGAGCCCCGGCGTGTGCGACCGCCGCGCGAGCTCGCCACGAAAGCCGAAGTCGAAGGCCCGGGGCAACTCCTCCGGAGGGATCCCCGGGCCCGTATCGGCGACCTCGACGACGACCGTGCCGGGCGTGTCGCCGGCGCCGATCCGCACGGTGACAGCGCCGGCCGCCGGCGTGTAGGCCGCCGCGTTGCGGACGAGGGCGGCGACGGCCTGGCGCACGTCGTCGGGGTCGGCCCACGCCAGCGGCGTCGGTCGCGGGCCTGCGTCGATGGTGATGGGGACGCCGCTCGCGTCGTCCCGGAGCGGCATGACGACCTCTTCGACCACATCACGGAGCGCGACTTCGGCGGGCAGTACCGGCGCCGCCGAGCAGTCGGCCCAGCCGCTCTCGGCCACGCCGGCGAGCAGCGCCTCGAGACGGACGACGTTGCGGTCGAGAGTCTCGAGGAACCTCCGCTGCGTAGGGGTGAGTTCGCCGGCGCCGCCTTCCAGCAGCAGGGAGAGCGTCGGATACAGCACGGCCAGCGGCGCGCGCAGCTCGTGCCGCACGAAGGACTGCCGCTCACGCGCGGCTGCGCTCGCCTCCGTCGCCGCCGGGCGACCGGCAGGTGATCCTTCCCTCATGTCCCCTCAGATCCGTATGATCCAGATGGTGGGCGATGCTGGATTTGAACCAGCGACTCCCTGCTTGTAAGGCAGGTGCTCTACCCCTGAGCTAATCGCCCGCGCGGCCAAGTATACGACGCGGGCGGCGCCATTCGACTCCGCATGCGTGGAGGGGCGGGATGCCCTTCCGGCCTCCCGCCCCTCCGCACGCCTGCCGTCGCCAAACGACGTCTGTCAATCAGTTCACCGGCAGCTGCTGCCACGAACCCGGCACGACCTGTGTGACCAGAGTCGTCGTCTTGAGTGACGAGGTCGCGATCGCGCCGACCACGGCCTGGTTGTAGGCGATGCTGGAGCGGTCCTCGAGCACGATGTCGCTCTTCGAGAGACCCGACGTGTACGTCGGGTCGTAGGGGCAGCCGGCGAAGATGGCGCCCTCGACGGAGGGCGTGCCCGTCGCACCGTTCCTGATGCGGATGGTCGACTCGTTGATCACCATGAGGCCGTAGTACGTGCCGGTGCAGGACCAGTCGACCACCTGCGGATAGATGCCGTTGTTGTCGCACATGAAGAAGTAGACCATCGGCTTCTCGCGCGAGCCGAACGTGATGTTGCCGGACGCCGTCGTCTTCTCCGTCGTGCACAGGAGCGGGCACATGATCGAAGAGGCCCCGGAGCTGCCGAAGACGACACTGGAGCCCGAGTTGCCGGGCACCCAGATCTTGCCGTACTCGTCGTTGTAGGTCCCCGTCCGCGACCAGTACTGCCCCAGCCACATCGGCTGCGGCTCCGCGGTGGGATTCGTGTAGTCCCTCGAGTTCACCGACGCGTAGCCGCTCCA
>CAZJGT010000024.1:0-18570 GCA_964545565.1 uncultured Thermoleophilia bacterium | reverse complement strand
CGCATCCTGCGATTCTTCGGCGAGCTCGGTCTGCGCGGCCTGGTCGAAGTAGTCGCTGAGGAACCCGACCGTGCCCGGGTTGATGATGACGCTGTTGAACGTCTTGCCCGCCCCGGTGATCGTGCCGCCGGGCGCGGAGTTGATGACGGTCCCGGCCAGACTCACCGAGCCGTTGGTCGTGATGCCGAGCGACTGCGTGGAGGTGCCGGGCGCGGCCAGGTCGGTGGACGAGTTGGTCGTGAAGCGCCCGACTTCGGCGTAGCTGGCGGGCATGCTCGTGGTCCAGGTGCCTCCCGCCGTGATCGACGTCGGGTACGGTGACCCGGAGGTGTCCGGAGTCCCGTCCGCCTTGACGGCGTAGATGTCGCTGTAGTCCTCAAGCCGGATGCCGGTGTCGCTGTAGGTCACCGCCTTGGGCAGCGCCGCCGCGAACGGCTCCTTGGTCTGCTGCACCAGGGCGCGGGTGCGCGACGTCTTGCCCTGGTAGAGGACCGTGGCCTCGACCCACACCCGGTGGTCTGCGTTCTGGTCCCACTTGATGTTGTAGTCCACCGCCGCCAGGTTGTCGTAGACCCTGAACGTCACGGTCGCGCCGGCGGGGAACGCCCCCGCGAAGGCAGCCTCGAGCTCCGTGGGCGTGAGCCATTCGTCCGTCGTCGACATGAAGTTGTTGACCTTGGCCCACTGGACGGCGGAGTCGAGCGCGGCCTCGGCGGAGTACAGCGACTGCTTGCTGGAGCGGTCGCTGGCCGTGGCGCGCTGCTGGTTCGCGATCACGAAGACGAGGGTGGCTGAGAGGATGGCCAGCGCGGCCGTGATGCCGATGAGCAGGATGAGCGCGGCCCCCTTTTGGCTGCTGTACTTGTGCATCGTCTTCTCCTAGTCGCTGCTCGCGTTGCGCAAACGTACGGTGGTCGTGAGGTCGACGTAGCTCGGGGCGCCGCCCATCTTCTTGTTGATGATGAGGCGCACGCTGATGGCGACGACGGACGAGAGGTCCAGACTGGCGGCGGCGTTGTCTGTCCACAGGGGAGCACCGCCCCCGGCGGGCCGGTAAGCGTATCGGAACACCGGCGTGTAGGTGGTCCCGGATGGTCCGTTGCCGGCGTCGGGGATGCTGGTGTTGGCGACGTTGCGGGCCAGCATGATCGACCTGTCGGCGGCGTCGGTGAAGGAGCCGTTGCCGTTCATGTCGCGCTGCAGGTAGAGCGTCCTGTTCTGCGGGTTCCACGGCGCGGAAGGCACCGTGGCCGTGTCGAGCCACAGGCGGGTCGGGCGCAGCGCGGCGAGCCCGCTGCCGTCTGCGTTCGCGCCCGAGGAGTTGAAGGCCGAGGAGAAGCGCACCTCCATCGGCGCCGCCATCGTCAGCGGCGGCTCCAGGATGGGATCGTCTTCGCCGGGGAGCGTGGCCACGGGGAGGCTCGTCGGCTGGGCGCCGCGCAGCTCACTGGAGATGCGACTCATCGCGTCGCGCGCCGTCGCGCGGGCGTTGTTGGTGCGCACCGCCGTCGCGGAAGCCCGCTGCAGGTTGATCCAGCCGACGACGAGCATGGTGCTGATGATGCTGAGGATGATCAGGGAGATGAGCACCTCGATGAGCGTGAGCCCCGCCTGGCTGTCGCCTCGTTGGCGCGCGATGGACATGGCCACGCCTCTCAGTCCCCGCCCGGATAGGTGTCGAACTTGAGTTTGCCGCTCGTCCACATACGGAACGGGGGCGCCGTGAGCGGATAGGTTGCCTTCGTGCTGTAACACCTGAAGGTGTAGGTGTAGTTGGGCCCACCGGTGAGGCCCGCAAACGTGACCTCGTGCGTCACGGGGTCAGGCATCTTGCTCACCGTCGTGGTGGTGTTGTCGCTCACCCTGAGGCACTCCATCCTGACGCCAGGCGACTTCACGTAGGAGTAGTTGTCGAACCAGACGGTCAGCGCCAGGCCCGTGGGCTCCGCTTCCGCTATCAGCGTCGTGTTCGGCTCTGGGTTCTTGATCACGGTGTCCGCGGTGGTCACAAAGCTCTCGCCGGGGCGGCTGACGCTCACCTTGATGTACTTCTGCGGCGCGTTCGCTGCCGCGGCGGGCGTGACCTCGTACGTGATGGTGTACGGCCTGGTCTCTCCGACGACCGTGTACGTGGGCCCGAAGCGACCGTCTCCGAACGGGTCGGCCGCCGGGCTGGGAGCGTAGTTCAGGTTGGCCGCGGTGATGCTGGTGTAGGCGAGCAGGTGCACCTGCTCGATGCGGTCCTGGGCGATGTTCGTGCCGTCGACCCGGTACTCGTCTCCGGCGGTGCGCTTCAGCGCGTTTGCGAAGAAGGGGACCATGGCCGCGAAGATGATGCCGGCGAGCACGATGGTGACCAGCAACTCGATCATGCTGAAGCCGTCGCGGCGACGACGACCGGCTGCCAGATTGCTCATTCCCTCACACTCCTCCCGGAGGACGCGCTACCTCAACAGAATCGATATCGGCGGCATGCTGTTGCGCTTGAGGGGCCGCGACGGGATGTGTAGTCAGACTGGGCGTCGCGGCCCCGCGGTGCGCTCCGGCAGGTCGCCTGCACTCCATCCACCTATAGTGTCGTCACCCCGAGAATCCTGCAAGCGGAACGTTCGTCTATCCGCGCGCACGCCGGCGCAGCGCAGGAGGGCGGGCCGTGAGGCCACGGCCCGCTCGCTACTGCTGGCGGAGGCTCTGGAGGTCGGAGAGCGCCCGCTCGAGCGCATCGACGCGGCGGCCGTACTCGGCGAAGTCGCCGGCCTTGAGGGCGTCCTGGGCGGCCTCGAACTCCCTGTTGGCGCGCGCGATGAGGTCGCGTGCCTGGGCGCTCAGCGCGCCGCCGGTATCCGTCTGCCCACCGGCGCCGCCGTCCGTGGCGCCGCCGGTATCCGTGCCACCCGAGGCGCTGCCGTTGTCCAGGCCCTCGCCGAAGGCCGAGACCAGCGCCTCGCCGAGCGTGGGCTCCATGGCGACGACCTGCTTGGCGACGCCCTCGCTGCCCTCCAATGACGGCGTGCGGTAGAAGACGATCACGCGCTTGAGCTGAGGCAGCTTTGTCTGATCGCTCTGCAGGTACAGCGGCTGCACGTAGAGCAGCGAGTCCTCGATGGGCACCACGAGCAGGTTGCCGAGGATCACCTGCGAGCCCTGCTGCCCCCACAGTGTGCGCTGGGACGAGATCTCCGGGTCCTGGTTGATCTGCGACTCCACCTGGTTAGGCCCGAACACGGTCGTGCTCGTGGAGAACAGGTAGTTGAGCGCGGTGCCGTACTGCGGCATGTCGCTGCGCGCGGCGAGCCAGGCGATCATGTTCTGCCGGCCGTTGGGCACGTACGGGATCATGAGGAGGAACTCCTCGGACTCCTCACCGGGCAGGCGCATGATCATGTAGTAGGCCTGCATGCGCCCGGTACCGGAGAGCGCGACGTCCTCGGGGATCATCCACTGGTCGCCCTTGTTGTAGAGGACATCCGGTTCGCTGACGTGGTACGTAGACCATACCTCCGCCTGGATGTCGAAGAGCCCCTCCGGATAGCGCACATGCTGGATCAGTTCGTCGGGCACCTCGCTGCGCGGCGTGAAGAGGTCCGGGTAGATGGCCCGCCACGCCTTCAGCAGAGGGTCCTCCTCGTCCCAGACGTAGAAGGTCATGGTGCCGTTGTAGGCGTCGGTCACGATCTTGACCGAGTTGCGCAGGTAGTTGCGCTCGCCCGTGGGTGTGGCGTACGGATAGCGGCTGGTCTCCGTATACGCGTCCTGCACCCACCACAGGCGGCCCTCGGCGATGACCATGTACGGATCGGGGTCGAGGTCGAGGAAGGGTGCGACCGCCTGGACCCGCTCGCGGATGTTGTTGCGGAAGATGATGCGGCTGTCGGACTTGAGCGCCGAGGTCGTGAAGAACTTGATCGTGCCGAACTTGACCGCGAACGCGAGCCGGCTGAGCAGCGGGGAGATCCGCACGCCGCCGGAGCCCGAATAGCCCTTCGTGTACACGTCGCCGCTTGAACCGGGATAGTCGAACTCGGGTTCCTTGGTGTTGACGAGGGTGTAATCCGTGCCGCGCTCGCCGAAGTAGATGCGCGGCTGCTCGATCTCGAGGCCCTTGGCGCTCACCGGCGGGATGTCCTGGACGAGGAAGTCGGGGGAGCCGTCCGCGGTGACCTGGTTCACGGCGCTCATCGCGACGCCGAAGCCGTGCGTGTACGTGATGTGCTGGTTCACCCAGGTCTGCGCCTGCGGGAGCAGGCCCTCGATGTTCAGCTCGCGCGGCGAGAGCATCGTCTGGCGGTAGACGCCGTTGACCGTGTACCTGTCCACGTCGGCGTCCAGGAAGATGTAGTACGGCCGCAGCTCCTGGAGCTGGCGGTAGCTGGTGACCAGGGTGTCGGGGTCCCAGAGGCGGATGTTGCGCAGCGTCGGCTGGTTGTCTTTGAGTCGCTCCGGCGTGAGGGCCGCCTTGGTGGCCAGCGGCTTCTGCTCGATCGACTCGAGGTCGTAGGCGGCGCGCGTCGCCGCGAGGTTGCGGCCGATGTACTCCCGCTCCTTGCTGAGCTGGTTCGGATTGACGATGAGCGACTGGTACGCCGCCGGGACGATGCCGCGCAAGACGACGAGCGCGACGACCCACACCGCGATGGTGAGCGGCCACCACTGGTGGCGTCGCCAGATGTTCCACACCAGCGCGGCCGCCAGCAGAAGGGCGATCGCCATCGTGACGTAGGTGAGCGGGAGCCGCACGTGGACGTCGGTGTAGGCGGCGCCGTAGATCGCCCCCGCCGTGGAATACAGCAGGTTCCAGCCCTTGAAGAGCTGGCCGATACCGACGACGACGAAGATGGCGGCGAGCAGGGCGGAGAGGTGGGCGACGGCGCGCCCGCCGAGCTTGAGGTCGAACTGCGGCATCTGCGGCGCGGCGGCGCGCTGGGCGCGGGCGAACGGCGAGGCCTGCGCGGCCTCGTCGGCATCTCCCGCGCCGCCGGCGGGGGCGCCGCGCCCGCCGGTCTGCTTGAGCTCGATGCCCCCCATGATCAGGTGGACGATGGCGGTCAGGATGAGTGCGGCGATGAGGGCGGCCAGGACGAAGTCGAGGACGTTCTGCCACATCGGCATCGAGAACACGTAGAACGAGACGTCGCGGCCGAAGAGCGCGTCCTTCTCGCCCCACGGGGCCTGGTTGAAGTACAGGAGGAAGCGCTGCCACGCGCCGGAGGCGACCACGCCGGCGACGAACGCGACGATGACGCAGACAGCTGCGGCGCCCACGCCGACCCACCTGCGCACGGCCGGGCTGCGCGGCTCGAGAAGCGTCCCGTCCACATCGGCCCGGAAGTCCGGCGCCAGCCGCCGAGCGAGCTCGACGTTGGCCCAGACGATGACGAAGAACGCGGCGAACGCGACCACGCCGAGAAGGACCCGAGCCCAGATCGCCGTCCAGAACACACTGCGGAAGCCCACGGAACCGAACCAGAGCCAGTCGACGTAGAGCCCCAGCGCACGGCTGCCGAAGATGAGCACCAGGACAACGATCGCGACGACGATCGCCGTGACGACGCGTCGTCCCGTCGGCCGGTCACGCCGTTTGGCCGCAGGCTTCTTCTTGGGACGGAGTGGCCGGACGTTGTCCATGCCTGCAGTATGGCAGATTTCCGCGGGGCGACAAACAACCCCGGCCGCTGCGCGGCAGCAGGATCTAGTTGTGCTCGGCCTTGTCGGCGCGCAGCATCGCCGCGAAGCGCTGGACCATCTTCGGGTCCAGTTCATGCGTGGCGCGGTCGCGCAGGTCGGCGACGCTGGCGCCGTTCTGCGCCGACGAGTCGAAGCGACGGCAGACGGCGAAGGCGCGGGCGACACGGGGGATCTCGCTCCCGCGCCGTCCTTCGGGATAGCCGGCGCCGTCCCAGCGCTCGTTGCCGTAAACGAGCGCCTCGACCGCGGTCTGCCGCACGTCGTCGGGCTCGGCGACGCCGCTCTGGCCGGTGCCGAGGATGACCTGCACCTCGTCGTGTACGGTCGTACCGGTCTCGTAGACCGCAAGGGCCGTGACCAGCCCCGCCGTCTCGGCTTCGCTCAGACCGATGAAAGCGGCGAAGCGGCGGCCGAGGGCCGCGAGATCGCCCTCGAACTCCGCCGTGGCGCCGGCGACGGCTTCGGAGTACAGGCAGACGCGGTTGCGGCCTGTGCCCTTCGCGTGCAGGAGCGCCGCGTCCGCCGCGCCGAGGACGCCGTCGCTGTCGGTGGCCGACTCAGGGTAGGAGGAGACGCCGATCGACACGGTCACGTGGAGGTCGGGATGACCCGGGTCCAGCAGGGCGACGGAGGCGCGGACCCGCTCGGCCAGCGTCCTGGCCTCCTCCAATGTGGTCCGCGGCAGGATCATGGCGAACTCCTCGCCGCCGTACCGGGCGAGATAGTCCGACTCGCGCGAGCAGTTGCGCAGCACACCGGAGACCGCGCGCAGCACGTCGTCGCCCTTCTGGTGACCGATCGTGTCGTTGACCGCCTTGAAATGGTCCAGGTCCATCATCAGCAGGCAGAAGTGATCGCCGTAGCGTCCGGCGCGGCTGACCTCGGCCGCGAGCGACTCATGGAAGTGGCGGTAGTTGTGGATGCCGGTGAGGCCGTCGCTGATGGCCTGGCGCTCCATCTCCTCGTACGTGCGCGCGTTCTGGATCGCGATCGCCGCGAGGTTGGCGAACAGGATCGCCGGCGCCAGCTCGTACGGCTCGAAGGTGCGACCGTCGAGGCGGTCGAGGCAGAGCACGCCGGTGACCTTGCCGAGGACGTTGAGCGGCACGATGATGCTGGCCTGGGGCTCGTCCTCCTCGGTGCCCGGGATCTGGACGATGCGCGGGTCGTGCAGCATGTCGTTGACCAGCTGGGCCTCGTTGTGGCGCACGACCCAGCCGCTGACGCCCTCGTCGATGGACATGCGGAACTGGCCCATCTGTTCGGCGTTCAGGTCGCGCGAGTAGATGCACACCAGCTCGCGCGACTCCTCGTCGAGCAGGCGGACATCCATGGCGTCGTAGTCGACGATGTCTTTGAGCATCGTCGTGATGCGCGAGAAGACCTCGTGCTGGTCGAGGGAGCTCAACAGCATGGTGCTGATGTCCATGAGCTGGTGCTGCATGCCCAGCTGGTTCTCGAGCTGCGCCGACGTGTGCTCGAGCTCATCGTACTGGCGGGCGTTGTGGATGGCGATGGCGGCGAGGTTGGCGAAGAGCCGGGCGGGCTCGAGCTCGTGCTGGGCGAACGTCTTGCCACCGAGCCGGTCCATCGTCATCACGCCGATGACTTCGTCGCCGACGGAGAGCGGCACGACGAGGCACGCCTGCTGCTCGTCCTGGTCCGTGCCGGGGATGTAGACGGCGCGTGGGTCCTTGTCCATGTCGTTGACCAGTTGGGCCTCGTTGTGGCGCACGACCCAGCCGCTGATGCCCTCGTCCATCGCGATCACGAAATCGAAGAGCTCCTGTTCATCCTGTTCGTCGCGGGCGTACAGGGCCACGAGTTGCCGGCGCTCTGCGTCCACGAGGCGGACGTCCATGGTGTCGTAGTCCACGATCTGCTTCAGCGTGTCGGCGATGTGCTCGAGAACCTCGTTCTGCTCGAGCGAGGAGAGCACGGCGCCGCTGGCGCTGAGCAGCTCATGGGTGAGGGCCAGTTGCTCTTCGAGCCGCCTCGACGCCTGCTCCGCCTCCTCGTACTGCCGGGCGTTGTGGATGGCGATGGCGGCGAGGTTGGCGAACAGGGTCACGGGCTCGAGCTCGCTCTCGGCGAAGGTGCGCTCACCGAGCCGATCGAGCACGAGCACGCCGATCACCGTCTCGCCCAGCGTGAGCGGTGCGACGATGCTCGCCTGCGGCTCCCGCTCGGTGCCGGGTACGAGCGCTCCACGCGGGTCGTGCAGCATGTCGTTGACCAGCTGGGCCTCGTTGTGGCGCACGACCCAGCCGCTGACGCCCTCGTCGATGGAGCTGCGCCAACCCCGCATCTGCTCCTGGGCCTGGTCGAAGGCGTAGCAGCTGTAGAGCTCTCCCGCCTGCGTGTCGACGAGGCGGATCTCGAGGTCGTCGTAGTCGACGATCTCCTTGAGGAGCGTCGCCACGCGCGCGAAGACCTCGTGCGGCTCGAGCGTCGCGAGGAGCGCGCCGCTGAGCTCGAGGATCGCGTGGCGTAGCGCCAGCTGCGCCTGCAGCTGCGCCGATGCTTCCTCGAGCGCCTCGTACTGGCGCGCGTTCTCGATGGCGACCGCGGCGTGGGTAGCGAACACCTCGAGCGAAGTGACCAGCTCCAGCGTGGGCAGGGCGCGGTCGGCCGGATCGTAGAGGTCGAGCACCCCCATCAGACGGTGCTCCTGGTCGAAGAGCGGGACGAAGAGGTCGTCCTGCTTGTTCCACTCGTCCTCGCGACGCGGCCCGAGGTCCAGCTCAGGCAGGTAGTACAGCTGTTCTTCCGTCCACACATGGCGGCGGTGATCGACGAAGAAGGACGACCCCATCTGGTGCTTCTCGAGAAAGAGCTCGTCCCAGATACGCTTGGGTACCGGGCGCTCGAAGAGGAGCCGGTCGAAGTCCGGGAACTCGCCGACGGTGGCGTGCACGCGGTAGTCGCCTCCGGTCTCACGGAGGTACACGCTCGCCTCACGGAAGCCGAAGGTCTCGCTCAGGGCCGTGGCGATCACATGGACGATCGCGTCGAGTGCGAGACTCGACTGCAGCTGGTTCGCCAGCCGGATGAGGCCGCGCAGCAGTTCGACCTCGCCGCGCTCGGCCTTGCGGTTCTTGGTTCGAAACGCCATCGGCTCCCCTGGTGGCATCGGCGGCGTCAACGGGTACCCGATACTGTATTCCCGCTCAGGTCCCCGCAACACGGCTTACGTTCGCCTTGACTACGACCACCGTGTCGGCAGAGCCCGTCGGCAGCTTGAGGGGGACATCCGCCTACTGCGGAGCCGATCCGGCTCAGTTCTCCACGTACTTCCCGAGCCTGAGGATGCGCCGCGCCGCGTCGGGCGTCGCGCACGGGCGGTCCCACTCCCGCGCGAGACGCGCCACGCGGCCGACGAGCTCGGCGTTCGACTTCGCCAGCACGCCCTTGTGCAGAAAGATGTTGTCCTCGAAGCCGAGGCGCACGTTGCCGCCCAACGCAAGCGCGGTCATCGTCACGGGCATGTGCCAGCGGCCGATGCCGGTGCAGGTCCAGGTCGACCCCTCGGGGATGCGGTCGACCAGGAACACGAGGTTGCGCGGCTCGCCGCTCATGGAGCCCGGCACCCCCAGCACGAAGTCCCAGTGCAGCAGCGGGCCGGCGGGGCCGTGCTTCTTCACCAGTCTGAGCGCGTTGTCGATCTGGCCGGCCTCGAAGATCTCGAACTCGGGCCGCACCCCCTTGTTCTGCATGCGCCGGTAGAACTCGCTCATCAGCGCCGTGTCGTTGAAGAACACGTCGTCGCCGAAGTTGGCGGTGCCCGTCGTCAGCGACGCCATCTCCGGACCGAGTTCGAGCGGCTGCAGCCGCTCGTCGGCGGTCATGCCCATGGCGCCGCCGGTGCTCGTCTGGATGATGATGTCGGTGCGTTCGCGGATCTCCTCGATAGCCGCCGCGAAAACCTCGCGCGCCTGCGTGGGGTTCGCCTCCGCGTCGCGCACGTGCAGGTGGTACATCGCGGCGCCGGCTTCGCGGCAGCGCGCCGCGTCGGCGCCGATCTCCGCTGCCGTGACCGGCAGGCCGGGCTGCGCATCCTTGGTGGTCTCCGCGCCGACGCCGGCCACGGTGATGATGAGTTCGTCCATCGTCTCCTCCTGATCCGCAGCGCGCCGCTATCGATGTCTCCGTCCGGTCGCACCCCGGATCCGGCCGGAGCCGGCTGCATCCAGTCCGCACCCGCCGGCAGAGCGTATCGGATGCACCGCGCCTTGACATCCCGCACAGGTGCACGCCCGGGCAAGGCTGGGCGCGGCGCCTCGCCACGATGTCCGGCCCACCGTCACAGGGGCTCCGGCTCGGAGGCCGCGGCGATCGAGGCTTCCCCCTCGCCGCGGCCGAAGATCACGATCAGGAGGCCGGCGGCGAGGATCAGCGCGCCCCCGACCCACGTCCAGATCCCCGGCAGCTGACCGACCAGGAACACGGCGTACAGGGGTCCTGCCACCGGCTCCACGTAGCCGAGGATCGTCACGTGCTCCACGCGCACCCGCCGCGTCCCCTCGATCCAGAGCGTGTAGGGGATCGCCGTGCAGAGCACGCCCATGACGACGGCCGCGATCCAGGCCCGGCCGTCCGGCTGATAGCCGGTGGCGCCGGACTGCCAAAGCGCCAGGGGCAGGACGAGCAGTGTATCGCCGGCGGCCTCGGCCATGGAGATGGTCGATGGGGCGACGATCCTGGTCAGTCCTTTCACCGAGACCGTATAGGTGGCGTAACCGAAGCCGGTGAACAGCGCGGCGAGCATGCCGAGGAGCGAGATCTTGACCCCCTCGCCGAGGAGGTCAGGGACCAGGATCACGGCGAGGCCGGCGAGGGCGAGGCCGAGCGCCGGCCACACGATGGGCTCCCGCGGCGACTTGAAGACCCGGGGAGCCGCGAGCGCGACCCACACCGGCATGAGGAAGAGCATGAACATGGCGATGGCGACGCTCGTGTTGCGCACCGCGTAGAAGAAGAGCAGCAGCGTGAGCGACGACATCGCCGCCATGAGCATGAGACGCCAGGCGGCGCCTGGGCGGCGCCAGTCGGCGAGCATCGGGCGTCGCAGAAAGACGACGCCGAGCGCCAGCGCCGCGAACGCCATCCGCAGACAGAGGATGATCGCCTCCGGAGCGTCCGCCCAGGCCACAAGGGGTGCGCTGCCGGCCATCCCCAGGTAGGAGACGAGGACGATGGCGTAGCCGAAGAGGTCGCGGCGCGGCGCGGCGCGGCCGGCGGGCGAGGCATCAGCCGCCGGGACCCCGACGGCTCCGTCGCGATGCTGCCGGCCACGGTTCACAGCGGCGGCTCCGGCACCGGGTCGCCGCCCCCCAGGAGCACGACGAGCGCACCGGCGAACAGGATCAGCGCGCCGCCGGCGAGCGTCCACGCGGCGATACCCTGCCCCAGCAGCACGAACGCGTAGATCGGCGCCGCGACGGGGGTGATGAGGCCGAGGATGGAGCTGTGCTGCACGCGGATGCGGGCCACCCCCTCAGCCCACATCGTGTAGGCGAGCGCCGTGCTCACCAGGCCCATGAACACGGCGGCAGCCCAGTCACGGGCGGTGAGCCCGCGGCCTGCGGCCGCGAATTGCCACAGGCCGAGCGGCAGCAAGAAGACGGCGTCGAGCGCGCTCTCGACGATGACCAGCGTGATGGATGAGACGACGCGGGTCAACTGCTTCACGAAGAGCTGGAAAAAGGCATAAGACCACCCGGCGGCGAGGCCGGCGGCGAGGCCGAGGTACGGCAGGCGCGCCGCGTCGGCGGAAAACGATGGCGCCAGGATGAGCGCCATGCCGGCGACCGCGACCGCCAGGGCGACGTACACGATGCGCTCCGTGGGCGCGCGCAGAAAGCGGGGCGCGACGAACGCCACCCAGACCGGCTGAAGGAAGAGGAAGAAGGTGGCGATCGCCACGCCGACCGTGCGAACGGCATAGAAGTAGCAGATGACGGCGGTCGCGTCGAGGGCCCCCATCACGAGCAGACGTTGCCAATTCCCGGGCTTGAAGACACCGGCGAGCGGCTGCCGGCGGGCGAAGACGAGCAGGAGCACGATCGCCGCGAGGCTGAATCGGATCACGAGCAGGGTGTTCTCAGGCGCATCGGCCCAGGTGACCAGCGTGGCGCTCAGCGCGAAGAACAGGTACGAGCCGATGACGAGTGCGTACCCGACCGGATCGCGAGGCCTGTCGCCGCTCATCCGAGCGGCTCCAGCTGGGGCGCGCCGCGGCCGTAGAGCACCACGAGGATGCCCGCGGCGACGATCAGCGCCCCGCCGGCGATCGTCCACGCGCTCGGCCGCTGGCCGAGCAGGACGAGCGCGTAGAGCGGGGCGCTCACGGGCTCGACGTAGGCGATGATGCCGGCGTGCTGCACGCGGATGTAGTGCAGGCCGTGCATGAACAGGCTGAAGCTGAAGGCGGTGGTCACGAGACCGAGGAGCGCGGCCATCAGCAGGTCGATCCCGGAGTACTCGTAGTGGACCGCTCGCACCGCGAGGAGGCCGGGCACGAGCATGACGGCGGCGGTGAACGCGCTCTGCGTGAACACCACCGCCGTACTGCGCACCTTCAGTCCGCGCAGGCTCTTGGCGAAGAGCAGGTACACCGCGTACAGGACGCCGGCTCCCCAGGCGCAGAGCAGCCCCGCGACCGAGAGTCTGACGCCCTCGAGCAGCAACCCGGGCACGAGGATCAACGCCATGCCCGTCAGGCCGACCGCGAGCGCCACGTGGACGACGCGCTCGGTCTTCTCCTTGAGGACCAGTGGCGCGGCGAAGGCGAGGTACACCGGCGCCAGGTAGCTCAAGAAGATCGCCACGGCCACGCCGGTGTACCGGATGGCGAGGAAGTACAGGATCAGGTTGAGCGCCAGCGCGACGCTGATGCCCAGAACGCGAAGCGCCGCGCCCGCCGTGCGCAGGTCGCGCCAGCTGCCGGTGGCGAGCACGACGACGCCGAGCGCCGCGGCAGCGAACAGCATGCGCAGGAACAGGAGCATCGTCGCCGGCATGTCGGCAACGGTGACCATGACGCCGATGGACCCGTTGGCCAGGCTGGCGAGCCCGACCTCGACGTAGCCGCGAAGGCGCTCCGGCGGCTGGTCGATGGCCACGCCGCCGCCGCTCACGTCAGCGGCTCGACGAGCGGCTCGGCCTCGCCCTTCCCGACGATGATGACGAGGATGCCGGCGGCGACGATGAGGGCGCCGCCGGCGTACGTCGTCCAAGGCGGTTTCTCGCCGATCAGCAAGAAGGCCCACAGCGGTGACGTGACCGGCTCGAGGTACCCGATGATGCCGGCGTGCTCCACCCGCACGAAGCGGATACCGTCCGTGAAGAGGCTGAAGCACAACGCCGTGTAGATGAGCCCGCTCACCACCACGATCCAGGCGTCGGTCGCCGTCAGCCGGTAGTCGCCGGCGAGCGTCTGCCACACGGCGAGCGGCGTGAGCAGCAGCACGCTGCCGAGGCAGAAGAACAGCGCGAACGTGGAGCCGCGCACATCCGGTCCCATGCTCTTGATGAGCATCATCGCCGCCGCGAACATGAGGCCCGCGAGCACGCCGAAGATGATGCCGGGGATGCTCGTGGCTCCTTCGCCGAGGCCCAAACCGGGCAGCACGAGGAGCGCCATGCCGCCGACGGCGATCGCCACCGCGACCAGGTCGATGCCCTGGCGCCGAGTGCGCAGCACCCACGGCGCCAGCAGGGCGACCCACACCGGAGCCATGTACTCGAGCGAGACGCCGACGGTGACGTTCGCGAGGCGGATCGCCGCGAAGTAGAAGATCAGCTCGAGAGCGACGACGAAGCCGACGAGCACCATCCGGCGAAAATAGCCGGAGCGGCGGACCTCCTCCACGCCTCCGGTGGCCAGGAAGAGGATGCCCAGTACGACGCCGGCCAGCGCCATGCGCAACACGACAAGCAGGCTGGCCGGCATCGTCGCTATCTGGATGGTGGTCGCCGAGGTGCCGAGGATCAGCGACGCGGCGCCGATCTCGGCGTAACCTCGCAGTCTGCGGTCAGGGACTGGTGCGCCCATGACACGCCCCTTGTCGATCGCGCTGCCCCGAGATCAATCGCCCGCGAAGCCGAGGCGGCCGGCGAAGACATCCAGGAAGCGCTTGTCGGTGGCGAGGTCGAGAAACTCGATGCGCTCGCGCAGACGCGCCATGCGCCTCCGCGCGCGCACGTCGATGAGGGCCATCTGCGCGCCCACGCCGGCGGCGTTGCCGACGAACGCGACGCGACGCGTCGCGACCGGCGGGAACAGGCCGAGGTACTGCGCCGCGGCCAGGTCCAGGTAGTTGCCGAAGGCTCCTGCGATGTACACCGTCTGGAGCTCGTCGAGCGGCACGCCGAGGCTGTCCATGAGGAGTTCCCAGCCGGAGTGGATGGCGCCCTTGGCGAGCTGCAGGCTGCGCACGTCATGCTGGGTGAACACGATGTCGCCGTGGGGTCCGGAGGTGAGGAGATACTCATTGCCCTCCTCGCCCTTGCGCACTCGCGGGTGGCCGGACGACATGCGCCCGCTCTTCTCGATGACGCCGGCGTGGACGAGACCGGCGAGAAGGTCCACGACGCCCGAACCGCAGATGCCGATAGGCTCGGCGCCGGTGATGGTCGCGATCTCGGTGGCGGCGCCGTCGGCGTCGATCGTCACGCGCTCGATGGCCCCGGCGACGGCCTTCATGCCGTTGCGGATCTGGTAGCCCTCGAAGGCGGGGCCGGACGCGCAGCTGGTCACGGTCACGCGGCCGTCGTGGACGAGCGCGATCTCGGTGTTGGTGCCGATGTCGATGGCCATCGAGGGTCGCTTCTTGCCGGCGAGGCGTGTCGCCGCGATGACGGCGAGGGCGTCCGATCCGACGAACCCGGCGATGGGCGGCGGGAAATGCACGCCGGCGTCCGGGTTCATGTTCAGGCCGAGCTCACTCGCGCGCGGCGTGAGCGGCTCGGCGGCCGCCGGTGCGAACGGCGCCTGGCCCAGGCCCACCGGCGAGAGGCCCAGGGCGAGATGGTGCATCGCCGTGTTGCCGACCACGGTCATGTCGCAGACGTGGTTGGGATGGATCTCCTGGCGTTCGTACAGCGCCGCCAGGTCCGTGTTGATGCCCTCCCGGGCGGCGGCCGCCAGGACGGCCGTCTCGCTGTTCTGCGCCGCATGCGCGATGCGGCTGATCACGTCCTCGCCGTAACGCATCTGCGGGTTCTCGATCGCCTCCTGGTCGATGAGCGCGCCGCGCTTGAGATCGAAGAGATACGCGATGATCTTGGAGGTGCCGATGTCGACGGCGACACCGTAGAGCTCTCGTTCGCGGTCGCCGGGGTGTACGTCGATGACGCGCCTGCCGTAGCACGTCGCCGTGGCCTTCCACTTGCCCTCGCGTAGCTTGGCCGGCAGGCAATCAAGGACGTGCAACGGTACGTCGACACCGCCGAGGCCCTCATCGAAGCGCTCGAGGTCGGAGCGCTTGTCGGCGAGCGTCGGCGGCGTCAGCTGCACGGTCTCCATGCGTACGGCCGGATGCGCGGCGCCGTGCGTCAGCTTCGACGTCGTCAGGATGCGGCGCTGCCCGGCGGTGCCGCGCACCTCCACGCTGACGCGCGCCGAGCGAGGGTACGCCTGGCAGGCCAGGCGCCAGCCCTCGGCGCGCAGCTTCTCGGGGATGCGCTTGAGCTCGCGTTCGGTCGGCGCGGAGAGCACGCCCGAGCCGAGACGCATCAGGCACTTGCCGCAGGTCCCGCGTCCGGCGCAATCGGTGGGGATGTCGATCTGGGCGCGCACAAGAGCGGCGAGCAGGTTCTCCTGCTCATCCACGGAAAGCGTGAGCCCGATGGGCTCGACGAAGACTTTCGGCACGGTCTCTCCCTTGGGTTCCTGGCTCAGATCTCGGCGGACGCGAAGATGTCGGCCATACGGTTCTTGCGGTCCACGACCTTCTGCATGCGCGCGTCCCACACTTCGCTGAGGGTGGTCCCATGGGCGGCGCTGAACATGCCGGCGACCCCGAGACGCTCGCGATCGGCCCTGCAGTCGTCGCAGTGACACTCGCCCTCGACGTAGTCCGTGGGCTCCGTGTACTTGCTGATCACGCCCTCGTAGTTGCGCAGGATGACTCTGCCGGGCGCCTGACTGATGACGTAGTTGGGGAACACCGGGGTCTTCCCGCCGCCGCCGACGGCATCGATGATATAGGTCGGCACACCGAAGCCTGTGGTGTGCCCACGGAGGCTCTCGTAGATCTCGATGCCCTTGGCGACGCTGGTGCGGAAATGGGCGGTCCCCTGCGCCAGGTCGCACTGGTAGTAGTAGTAGGGCTTCACGCGGTACTCGAGCAGCCGGTGTGAGAGCTTCTTCATGACGTTGGCGCAGTCGTTGATACCGCGCATCAGCACCGTCTGGTTGCCCATCGGGATGCCGGCGTCGTTGATGCGGTCGCAGGCCAGCTTGCTCTCCGGGGTGAACTCCTGCGGGTGGTTGAAGTGGGTGTTGAAGTAGAGCGGCTGGTACTTCTTCAGCATCGCCACGAGCCCGGGTGTGATGCGCTGCGGGCAGACGACGGGCATGCGACTGCCGATGCGGATGATCTCCACGTGCGGGATCGCATGCACGCGCGCGATGATGGCCTCGAGCTGGTCGTCGGAGAGCACCAGCGGGTCGCCGCCGCTGATCAGGACGTCGCGTACCTCGGGGGAGCGTTCGATGTAGGTGATCGCGTTGTCGATCTCTGTCTTGGCGACGAGGTCCTCCGTGCCTCCCACGAGGCGGCGGCGGGTGCAGTGCCGGCAGTACATGCTGCACATCTCGGTGACCACGAAGAGGACGCGGTCCGGGTAGCGATGCGTGATGCGGGGCGTCGGCGAGTCGAAGTCCTCGGAGACGGCGTCCTCGAGGTCCTCGGCGTGGATCACGAGCTCGGCGGGCGTCGGCACGCCCTGCATGCGTACGGGATCGGTCGGGTCGTCGGGGTCCATGAGCGACGCGTAGTAGGGCGTGACGCTGACGCGGAATCTGCCCATGCACGCGTCGAGGTCCTCGCGCTGCGACTCGGTGAGGTTCAGCACGCCGGCGAAGTCCTCGGTGGTGGTGAGGCGATGACGCAACTGCCAGCGGTAGTCGCTCCAGTCGGCGTCGCTCACGTCTTTGAAGCGCGGTATGTCTTTGTGGTCTCTTGCCATGAAAGCGTCTCCTTCTCCGCGAGACCCTGACTCTCGCGGCTCCCGTCCTCGTTGGCGCCGGCCGGCGACGTGCCCCGGCGCCGAGACCCCACACTCCCCGTGGGGACGTGCGGGTGCAGGCGTAGTCTACAGCCCGGAGTCGGCGATGATGCGCTGGAGGGTGCCGCTGACCTCGTCGCCGAGCGGCACGGTGGCGTGCTCGCTGAGCAGTCGTCCGGCGAGCGCCGTCGCCTTCTCGTACGCGCCCTCCCTGCCGGAGGCGATCCAGGCGTCCCACATGCTGCGGTCGAGCAGGCGCGGGCGCCACACGTCCTTCATGTGCCGACGCGTGTGACGCTGGCCGAGGTAGTTGCCTCCGATGCCGACCTGCTTGATCGCCTCAAGGGCGATGGTCTCGTCCTCGACCTCGATGCCGGCGGCGATCATTCCGTTCCAGCTGAAGATCTCGGAATCCATGACGAGTTGCTGCAGGCTGAAGGCGTCGCCGGCGCCGAGGGTACCGGCTCCGCCGGTCACGTCGGCGCCCGCAGCCGTCGTGCTGAGTGAGGCGAAGGCGCCCTGCGTGCAGGCCTGCCAATCGGGCTCGTGGCTCGTGGTGCGATAGCCGCCGGCGACGAGGGGAAGACCAACGTACGCCGCAAGCTGCGCCGCAGCCAGCTGGAAGAGCGCCGCCGAGGGACCAGCCGGCGGCAAGCCGGAGGCCGTGGGGTCGGCAGGGTAGAAGAACGGTCCGCCGGGCGCGGCGGCCTGGACGGCGGCGCAACCCGCGAGCACGCCGGCGTGGTGACGGACGAGGACCGCGGCAAGATCGGGGGCGGCGTTCGCATCGGCCATCTGAGCAACGCCGGCGAGCGACCCGCCCGCGGCCGGCACCTCCGGCGAGCCGCCCGGCGGCAGGACCAGGCCCACGGGCAGACCGGCGCGGGCGAAGGCGAGCGCCGCGTCCAAGGCGCCGGGGCCGGCACAGAGCGAGATCGGCGGGCGGCGGCGGGCCTCGCCGGCGGAGCCGGCGACCACCGCCGCCATCGCGACCGCAACGTCGGCCTCGGGGGCCGACATCGGGGCCGAGGCCATCAGGTGCTTGCTCGTGCCGGCGAAGCAGCGCGCGAGGGCGTCGAGCGACGGCATGCCGGCGACCCGGACCGGCGGTGCCGCGACGACGGCCACCTCGGGCAGCGCGTCGGCGAGAGAGACCGCGGCGTCGAGGTCGTCGTCGGTAGCCGGGGCCGGCTCACCACCGGCGGTAGGGCGCACCCGAGCGGAAACGCCGTGCGGGCCGGCAGTGGCTGCGCCGGCCTGGAGCCAGATCAGACCGTCGCCGAGCCTCAGGTCGTGCTGCGGCACGCGGCCGCCCAGGACGAACGCCGCGGGCGCCGATTGCGCGGCGGCCTCCGCCGCGGCGCCCTCGGCGCCGAGCAGCTCGAGCGCCGCGGCATGCACGCGCGCGACGTCGTCGTCACCCAGCACGCGCAGCCTCAGCCGCGCTCGGGTCGTCATGATGGGGCGCGGCGGCACACCCTGCGACTGCTCCGCGGAGTCCGCGTTCGCGGCATTCATCGGCTCGGTCACCGGCTACCTCCCTTCCGTGTCGGCGACCATGGCCCGCAGGCGGGCGCGGACCGACGCCTCCAGCACGAACGGCCGCGGCTCCTCTCGCAGCTCCTGCGTGCGTGCGGCAACGCGCTCCCT
>CAZJGT010000023.1:0-23753 GCA_964545565.1 uncultured Thermoleophilia bacterium | reverse complement strand
ACCGGGATCGTCAGCTCCTCCCAGATGTACTCGAAGGAGGCGGTGAAGTTGAACACCGGCTGCGTGAAGGTCATCTTGTTGGAGACGGCGACGATGCGGCCCGTGTACTGGCGTCCACCGACCCAGGACTCGGACTTGGTCTCGCCGAAGGGACGCGGCTCCCCCATCTCGAGGATCTTGGTGCGCAGCGGCGTGATGTCGATGACGTCGCCGCGCACGCCGCCCATCTCCACCCGGTCGCCGACGCTGAAGACGCGGCCGGAGAGGATGTTGAGCCAGCCGGCGAAGGCGCCGATGACCTCCTGGGCGGCGAACGCCACGCCGGCCGCGAACAGACCCAAGACGACGCCGATCTGCCCGGCGAACGGGCGCCAGACGATGGCCAGGGCGATCGCCGCGATGACGACGACCACATAGCGGAAGCCCTTGCGGACGTAGTAGCGGCCGTAGCCGCCGCTCGCGAAGCGGGCGACAAGACCTGCGACCAGAGTCGCCGCGACGAGCGCCGCGACGAGGATGGCGGCGCTGATGACCAGGCGGCCGGTGGAGTCATCCACATTCAGAAAGTCCATTGTCAACCTCCGGAGCGCCGCATCCGCATGAACAGCGTCTCGCCGCCGAAGATCAGGGCGAGCCCTGCCGCGGCGGCGTAGATCACGACCGGATCACTCTGCACCTTCATCACCAGAAAGGCGACGATGACGACGACGTCGAGCACGATCGCGGCGATCACGATCCAGGCCTTCGCCTCGACGTCGTCGCGCAGCCGGCGCAGCAGGCCCCAGTGGATCGCGACGTCCATGAGGACGTAGAAGATGACTCCCAGCGAGGCGATCCGGCTGAGGTCGAGAAACGCGGTCAGCACCATCGCGATCATGACCGTGTAGATGAGCGTGTGCCGCTGGACGCTGCCCGGGATGCCGAAGCCCCGGTACGGGACCAGATCCATGTCCGCCAGCATCGCGAGCATGCGTGAGACGGCGAACACGCTTGCGATCACCCCCGAGACGGTCGCGACGACGGCGAACACGACCGTGAACCAGAGTCCGTAGTCGCCGAGGATCGGGCGGGCGGCCTGTGCCAGCGCGAAGTCCTTGGCCTTCACGATCTGCTCCACGCTGAGCTGGGAGCCGACGGCGAGCGCGACCAGAACGTACAGCACGACGCACACCAGGATCGAGATGATGATGGCGCGGCCGATGTTCTTGTGGGGCCGCGTGATCTCCTCGCCGCTGTTGGTGATCGTCGTGAACCCCTTGTAGCCGAGAATGCCGAGGGCGACCGCGCCGAGGAAGCCTCCGGCGCTCGACTGCGCCGGATCCGCGGAGACGCCCTCGAAGGACAGGCCCGACTGCCACAGGATCACGACGCCGAACACGGCCAGACCTGCGATCTTGATGAAGGCGGTCACGAACGAGGTGGACTGGATGACCGTGTTGCCGAGCAGATTGACGGCGAACGCGACGACAAGCAGCCCGACGCCCAGGGCGGGGACGAGCCAGCCCACCGAGTCGAGATCGAAGGGCTGGATCGCGTAGGCGCCGAACGTCCGCGCGACCAGACTCTCATTGATGACCATCGAGAAGTACATGAGGAGCGCGAACGCACCCGTGAGCGCCGACTTGCCGTAGGCCTTCTCGAGAAACATGGCGATGCCGCCGGCCGAGGGGTACGTGGCCGCGAGCCTCACGTAGGAATAGGCGCTGAACGAGGCGACGACGGCGGCAACCACGAATGCCAAGGGGTACAGAGGCCCTGCCAGCTCCGCCATCTGGCCGGTGAGAGCCAGGATGCCGGCACCGATCATGACGCCGGTCCCCATGGCCACGGCGCCGGTCAGCGAGATGCTGTTCGCGCGGTAGTCCGTCGATGAGGTGTCGGAGCCGGCCATGTACTGCCTATACCCGGCCGCTTGGGGCGCAGCCGTTGCGGGGCCGTCGGGTGACTGTGGGGCCGGGCACAGGTCCGATGCGGGGCGGTTGCGGAGGTCTCCTCACCTGAGTGAGCGTCGGTGCGCGTGTCGGCGAGCTTCTTGACGTCTCGTGGGCCGGCTCCGGAACCCGACCCGATGGAGGTGAGGCATCTCGACCCTGAGGACGAAGTCCTGCCGGCCCGAGTTGCTCGCCGGCAGGACTGCCTGACGTCCTCCGTTGTGTCCGTGCGGCAGTGGTGGATGAGGTCTCAGGCCGCGGACGCAGGCTCCTCACCGTCGCCGCCGACCTTCTCGCGGAGATCGTCGGCGGCCTCTTCGGCCTGCTCGCGGAGGTCGTCGGCCGCGTGGGATACGCTCTGTCCGGCGGCGCTTGCGAAGTCGGTCGCCGACGCGCGCACGTCGTCGGCCGTGTCGCTCAGACGCCGGCTCGACCAGCGGAAGAAGCGCCCGAGACTGTTGCGGGTCGGCGGATACACGATTGCCGCCGTCAGGACCCCCGCGCCTGCCACGGTCACGACGCCGGTGACGAGGAACAGCGTGTGGGTGAAGCTCCGGCGCGGTTTCTCGACGACGCGCTGCGCGGCACGCTGGAGCGCGTCGGCGATGACGCCGATGTCGTCGCGAACGTCACCGTCCGTGAGAGCGTCCCGTACGCCTTCGCTCGAGAGACGTCCCAGGAGGTCGTTGGCGGCGCCCGCGACGCCCCGGACGGCGTCATGGAATTCCTCGTCCGTCAGCGCCCTGCGCACGTAGGGGGCGGCCGACGCGGCCACGCGCGCCGTGGCGCCCATGCCTCGCACGGTGTCGGTCATCTTCATGGTCGATCATCTCCTTGCGGTCGCCGTGTCTTGTCCCTGTGGTGCCCGGAGGGGCGCGGAGTAAACGAGCGGCCGTTGACGGTCACGAGCCGCCGGGATACGAGGCGAAGACGTGCCCGGGGTCATACCGTTCGCGGATCGCGGCGAGGCGACTCCAGGCGTCCGGGTCGTAGCATCGCCGGGCGCTTGCCGGCCGGGCGGCGAGGTCGGCCTCACCGACGTAGCGTCCGGCGGTCAGCGGCTCCAGGTCCTCGACCACGCCCGCAAGCCATGCCTCGTGGAGCGATGCCTCTTCCTCGTGCTCCCACAGTGCGTAGAGCGCGACGTAGAACCTGCCCGCGGGCGAGAACGACGAAGGGAGCGCGTCCACGTCCGGCGGCTCGGGCGGATACATGCTGACGAGGATCCACGAGTCGACGCCGGGGGCGCGGACGAGCGCCTCGCCCAGCGTCGTGAAGAGGCGGCGAGGGTCGGCGTCCGTCCACAGACAGTCGGCGGCGACCCGGCGCGCCGGCGGCAGGCGAGCGCCGCTGATCTCGTAGAGGGCCTGCTGCGGCGTCTCCCGCCGCGCCTCACTCTCCTCAAGCCCGCGCCGCCCGATGCCGCGCTCCAGCGGCTCGAGCAACCGCATGCCGTCCTCGCGAGAGCCGGTGAACGCCACCGCGGTCACGACCACGACCGGCTGACCGGCGGCGATGTCGAGATCGTGGATCGCCGCCGGCGCGCGCGCGAAGGCCAGTGACACTTCGAGCCGCTCGTCGAGGTTCGCGCCGATCCCCTGGATCCACGCGCCCACGTCGTCGACGGCGCTCATCGGGAAGGCGAAGGCGCTCGAGAGCACGCTGCGCGGCGCCGCGTACACCCGCAGGTCGAAGCGGGTGACGGCGGCGAAGAAGCCGGGTCCGGCGCCGCGTGCCGCCCAGAGCAGGTCGCCGTGTGCGGCGGCATCTGCGGCGACGACAAGGCCGTCGGCGGTCACCACCTCCATGCCGACGAGGCTGTGACAGGCGGGACCCCAGACACCGCTGTTCCAGCCCAGCCCTCCGCTCAGGAGGTACCCGCCGACGCCGACGTCCCGACCGTGACCGGCCGGAAAGCCCAGGCCGTGCGCTTCGAGCGCGTCGGTCAGGTCGCCCATGGTCGCGCCGGGGCCGGCGCGCAGGCGGCGCTCGTCCGGCGCGACCTGCAGCTCGCGCAACTCCGAGAGGTCGAGCACGAGCGCTCCGTCGCGTAGCGGCGAGCCGTACCAGCTGTGACCACCGGCGCGGCAGACGACCGGCGATCCCGCGCGCCGCGCCTCCGCGATACCTTCCACGACTTCCTGCGTCGTGCGCGGCCGGACGATGACGTCCGGATAGCGATCCGGCACGCGGGCATTGGCGACGAGGGCGCGTCGCAGTGACTCGTACCCCGGCGCCCCGCGACGCACGATCATGACGGAGCGCCGTCTGGGCCCGACAGGGCGTCGGTGAGCGTGGGGTAGACGCCCACAACGCGGTCCAGCCCGGCCACCGTCAGCACCGATCGGATGCGGCCCGGCCGCGCGACCACGCGCAGCTCTCCCGGCCCGAGCATCCACCTGCGGGCGACCGTCAGCAGCACGCCGACGCCGGCGGAATCCACGAAGCGCAGCTGCGACAGATCGAGGACCAGCAGGGTCGTCCCCGCATCCACCGACGACAAGCGCTCCATGACCGAGAAGCTGCTGCACAGGTCGAGATCTCCGTGGATGCTCACGACGGCGGTCCGCATGTCTCTCTCACGCACCTCGATGCGAAAGTCACTCCCTCTGTCCAGTCGCCGTCTCGTCACGCCCGCTCCTCCCGCTCATGCATCCCGGCCTGTACGGTCGTCGTCTCACTCCTCCGAGAACGTCTTCGTTGACTTACCCGGGCGGCGGAGGCGGATGCATCCTTCCGTTGCGTGCGAGGGCCGAAGCAGCGTAGCGACGCCTGCGGCAGGGTAGACTCGGGCCGTGCAGCAGCGCGGCAGACAGACGCAGAGCGCCACACAGAAGCAGAGCCCCCTGTTCCGGGGCGTGGGCGCATGAGGACCGACGACAAGCTCCGGCTTCTCTGGCTCCCCCTGCCGGTCGTCATCCTCGCCGCCGTGACTTTCCAGCTCCTCGGCGCGACGGCGCCGCGGGAGTCGCCGGAACTGCTCACGCTCTTCAATACGCTGTTTCTCGGCTCGGTGTCCCTGTTCACGGCGTTGCTCGCATGGCAGAGCGCCCGTCATAACCCGCAGCGGGGCATGACCTCGCTGGGCTGCGGGGCGCTGACGCTCGGGCTCATCGGCCTGCTCGCCGGACCGCTCATCCACGACATGAACGTGGCGATCACGATCTTCAACGTCGGTCTGGCCGGCTCAGGCGCCTGCTTCGTCCTCAGCGCCGTGCGGGGGCTGCTTGCACACGACGACGTCACGGCGCCCGTGGACGCGGCGAGGCGCGTCAATCTCATGTACGTCGGCACACTGGCCCTGGTCGGCGCGCTCTCGGCGGCGGCCGCCCTCGGGCTCACGCCGTTGTTCTTCTCCGTGAGCGAGGGATCGACACCGGTCCGCACCGCCGTCCTCGGGCTGGCGACGGTGGCGTATACCGCTGCCGCGGCCGTCTTCTACGCCGGCTATCGCCGCTCGCAGATGCCCTTCGCGCTCTGGTTCGCCGCGGCGATGGCGCTCCTTGCCGGCGGCATCGCCATCGTGGCGCTCACCATGCCGGGCAGCCCCGCCGGCTGGGTGGGTCGTGCGGCGCAGTGGAGCGGAGCGCTCTTCATGTTCTTCGGCATCGTCTCCACGGCGCGCCTGCTGGGGAGCTTCGCCCTGCCGCTGCGCGAGGCGCTGAGCGAGGCCGAGCTGCGTCTCCAGCTCGTCATGGATAGCGCCGGCATCGGCGTCTTCGAGCTCGACTACGCCACGGGGAGACTCCATTGGGACAAGACGGTGCGCCGGCATTTCGGCGTCGCTCCCGAGGCTCGCGTGGACCTGGAGACGTTTCTGCGGCTGGTCCATCCCGACAACGTCGCGGACGTCCGGCGCCTCCAGGAACAGAGCGCCGATCCGTCCGGTGACGGCGAGTTCCACGCCGAGTACCGGATCCTGCACCAACCGGAGGGCGACGTGCGCTGGGTGTTGGCACGAGGGCGCGTTCTCTTCCAGGACGGTGTCCCACTACGCATGCTGGGTGTGCTCATGGACGTCACCGAGCGTCGTTCGCTCGAGGAGGCCCTC
Source organism: uncultured Thermoleophilia bacterium (assembly GCA_964545565.1). Classification (GTDB taxonomy): domain Bacteria; phylum Actinomycetota; class Thermoleophilia; order UBA2241; family UBA2241; genus CAIXSE01. The sequence goes on along the minus strand of CAZJGT010000023.1, from coordinate 17,771 downwards.
GCCCAGCGCGCCCGTCTGGAGGCCGAGCTCACCGACCTCGATGCGCTCGCGCACTCCACGCTCGCGATTGACGAGGTGCTGGGGCGGTTGCTCCGCAACGCGGCCGAAGCGCTTCGCTGCGACACGGCCCACATCGTGCTGACGCCCGCCGCCGGGCTGGCTCGTCTCTCATGGAGTCATCCCGACGACGAACCGGTCCCCCCGACGGCGAACGGCTCCACGCCGGGAGGCGGACTCAGCGCATCGCTCTACCTGCGCGAGGCTCCGGTCGGCGCCATGACGTTCTCTCGCCGCGAGGGCGCCTCGTTCGGCCGGCCGGAGGAGGATTTCGTGCGCAAGCTGGCCACGACGGTGTCTCTGGCGCTCACCAACTCACGGCTGTTCGGAGAGCAGGAAGCCGTGGCGCGCGGCCTGCAGGAGCACTTCATCCACGAGTTGCCGGCGGTCTCCGGTCTGGAGCTCGAGGTGGCCACGCAACCCGCCTTCGATCCTCTTCTCATCGGCGGCGACTTCCACGACGTGCACGAGCTGCCCGACGGCAACGTGTCGATCCTCATCGGAGACGTGGAGGGAAAGGGCATCAAGGCGGCGGGCCTCACAGAGGCGGTCCGCAGCGCCGTGCGCAGCCTCTGCTTCGTGATGCCGTCTCCGCGCTACGTGCTGGGCACCGTCAATCGTCTGCTGCTGGCGGAGGACACACCGCAATTCGTCACCGCGCTCCTCGTGGTGCTCGATCCGCGGACCGGGCGCGGCTCGATGGCCAGCGCGGGCCATCCGCCGCCGCTGCGCGTCGCGCCGGCCGGCGCCGAGTTCATCGAGCCACCGCTGGGCTCGCCGCTCGGGGCCTTCGCGACCGACTACGAGGCCATGGCGTTCGAGCTGGCCGTCGGCGAGACGCTCGTCTTCTACACCGACGGCCTCACGGAGGCGCGCCACGAGGCCGAAGAGCTCGGTCATCGACGGCTTCTCGACGCCGCCTCGACGCTGGTGGACGCGGACCCGCTGCGCATCGTGACGAGCCTGCGGAGCCTCGCGCTCGAGTTCGCCGATGCCGTGCGCGACGATCTCGAGATCCTGGCGGTACGCCGCACGGGGGTCGTCACTCCGGGATCGGCAGCGGGCGCAGCGAGCCTCACCCTCGCCGTCCCGCAATGGGCGGGCGCTCTGCGGCATGTGCGCGACGCGGTGCGGGACTTTCTCGGCGCGCACCACGTGGACGCGGCGATCGTCGACGACCTTGTGCTCTGCATCGACGAGGCTTGCGCCAACGGCCTCGAGCATGGCTGTACCGATGAGCCGATGAGTCTGCGCGTGGAGCTTGCGGGCGACTCCGTCGAGATCCTCATCGCCGACGAGGGATGCGGCTTCGACCCCTCTGCCGTGGCCTGGGAGGCGCCCGAGCGCCTGGTATCGGGGGGCCGCGGACTCTATCTCATGCAGGAGCTCTGCGACAGCATGGAGATCTCCAGCGGCACGGGCACCGCGGTCCGCATGCTGAGGCGGCTCGAGGCCAAACCGCCGTCGTCGAGCCGCCTCAGCTCCGGCGGCCCTACCGCTTCACCCACTTGTCGCCCTTCTTCTTGAAGTCCTTCTTGAGCGCCGCCCACGCCGTGCGATGGGCCTTCTCGCCCTCGCCGTACTCGTCGACGGCGTTGTCGTGGACCTTGATCCACATGTGCTGAGCGCTCTTGCTCGAGCGCTTGAGGGTGTCGGGAAGTTCCTTCTTGCCGGGCATGGTCTACCTCCTTGTGTCTTTGAGGGCGCGTCGACGCAGCACCTCGACGTCCACCTCCAACCCCAACAGAAGCGCCAGATCGAAGATCCACAGCCAGACGAGGAACACGACCACGCCGGCGAGCGCTCCGTAGGTCGCGTTGTAGTTGCCGAGCGTGCCGACGTACACCGTGAAGCCGAAGGTGGCGACAAGACCGGTGATGACGCCGAAGAACCCCCCGAGGGTGATCAAGCGAAAGCGCCCTGTGTCGGCGTTGGGCGCGAAGTGGTAGAGGACGCCGAACAGCAGCGTGGCGAGCACGAAGAGCGCGGGCCAGCGAAGGATGCCGTAGGCCGTGAGCGCCTGGTCTCCCAGACCGATCGCGTCGCCCAACGTCTGCGCGATCGGGCCGGTGAGCACGACGACGGTGGCGATGAGACCCATCGCCACGAGCAGCACGAGAGCCAGCACGAGCTGGCGCGGCAGCTTTTCGAGAAACGGTCTGCCGGAGACGCCGTGTATGTGGTTGGCCGCCCACATGAAGGCGCCGACGAAGCCGGACGCCGAGAACACCGAGACGACGATCCCGAGACTCAGCAGTGTCTGCGAGGTGCCACGGCTGGCGATCACGTTCTCGATCGGTCCGCGCACCGTGTCCACCGCCGAGTCCGGCGCGACCTGACCGGCGATGTCGATGAGCACCCGTGTCGTGCCCGCCTGCCCGACGAGGGCGAGCAGGGCGACGACCACGATGAGCGCGGGAAACAGCGAGAGCAGGGCGTAGTAGGTGAGCGACGCGGAGAGGTTCATCGCGCCGTCGTCGAGGCCTTGCTTCACCGCCCTCAACGCGATCGCCGGCCAGGCTCCGGGTCCGGTCTCGGCGTCGCGCGTCTCGTCCGCGGCCGCCGGTGGCGCGACCGCGGCCCTATCTTCGACGGGTGTCGGGGCCGATGTCGGTTCTGATCCGTCCACGGCGTTCCTTCTTCCCGGCCCTTCGGCTTCATAACCGTTGCTCCATCGGTGGCGACGCTTGCCTGCCGCAACTGCTCGAGGAGTCCGCGGCGTCGTGAACCGAACGCACCGTTTCGGCACGCCCGAGCCCGGGAATCGACCCCGAAGAGGGCGTTCGGTCAAGAACGACAGGAACGAAGGGGAGGCAGTCATGGGTGCGCGGTGTGGAGAAGCTGACTCGCACGGGCTCTCCGCCACCTGGGGAGTAGCCCGGTGCGCGGGTTGCGGCGGGACGATCGTGCTCGGAGAGACCGCGTGGCGAGGCCTTTGCGCCGAGTGCGCCGCTGAGCGTGCGGCGGCGCCGGCGCCGGCACTGCGTGTGGTCTACGCGGAGAGCGTCGAGGTCACGCGCTTCGCCGAGAGCCGCGCGCAGAGCGCTGCGTCCGGCCGGCTGGTGAGGCGTGACGCCGCATGAGAGACAGGCATGACTGCGTCGCGGTCACGGCCGTGGACAACGTGACGATCATCGACCTCGAGGGCGAGATCGACATCTATACGGCGACGGACTTCAAGAAGGCCTTGCTCTCGTCCATCGACGGCGGCGCCCACCGCGTCATCGTGGACTTCACCAAGGTCAGCTTCATGGACTCCACCGGGCTCAGCGTGCTGGTGAGCGGCGAGCGCGAGCTTCGTCCCCGGGGCGGATCGCTCTGCGTGGTCTGCGGCGACCGGATCCGGCGTCTGCTGACGATCACCGGCCTGGAGCCCGCCTTTGCTCTCTATGAGTCGCGCGACGATGCCCTGAGGGCGCTCTTCAAAGGCGGAGAGCCGTCGCAGAGGGTCACGGATCCGAGCGGGTGACTCCGCCGTCGCGCGCCTCCGCGACGGCGTCGTCGCGGTTGGCGTGCAGCGGGAAGACGCTGAGCAGCCCGGTGAGCCGAAAGGCACGGATGACGTTTTCGTGAGCGCACACCAGCGTGATGCAACCGCCGTGCTCCTTGAGCCTTCGCAACGCGACCACGAGGACGCCGAGCCCGCTCGAATCGATGAAGGGGACGGCGCTCAGGTCGACGACGATGCGGCTGACGCCGGCGTCGATGTCTGCCATGAGCGCGTCGCGGAGACGCGGAGCGGTGTAGATGTCGACCTCGCCGTTGAGAACGACGACGCTGACGCCGTCGCTCTGCCGCGAGACTTCGATGTCGAACGGGCCGCCGTCTTTCACGATCTCCCCACGGTTCGAGACTGACCGGAGTCTACCACGACGCTTCTGTGTGCATCTGCTGTTGCCGTTGGTCCGGTGACGGCACGTGCGTTCGCGCCCCGAGCTTCTCGCTGCTCTGGAATCGTCGCGCGCGGCACCGCATAATCACCACGGAGGCAGTCACAAGGGGAGCCGGGTGAGCGGAGCGAGCATGTCAGACGAGACGGCCAACGTCCTGCGGTTCTCGGTGGCACCCGAGCCTTCTCATCTGCTGAGGGCCCGGGAGCGTCTGCGCGACTACTTGCGCCAGTACTGTCCGGACAGGGAGCTGGTGAGCGACGTCGTACTGTGTCTCGAGGAGGCCTGCACGAACGCGATCCGCCACAGCGGGTCCTCCGACGACGTGCTGGTCACGCTCCGTTTCGAGGGTTCGACGCTTCACGGTGAGGTCAAGGACAAGGGTCGCGGCTTCGATCCGAGCAGCTTCGACCCGTCGGCGCCGCCCAGTCCCGTGCAGGACGGCGGCCGCGGCCTCTACCTCATCGCCAGGGTCATGCACGAGCTCGAGTTCGAGAACCACGACGGGCTGCGCGTGCGCATGGCCATGCATGAGGTGCCGCGACGCGGCCGGGACGCGCTTGCAGCCGGCCACGACGACCCGTGCGCAGACAGTCCCGAGCAGAGACGTCGCGCCCTCCTCGACGAGATGAACGAGGGCTACTACGAGCTCGACTGGGAGTACCGCTACGTGTACGTCAACGACGCCGTGACGCGGAGCTGCGGGCGTAGCCGCGAGCAGCTCCTGGGGCGCACGCCGTTCGAGGTGTTCCCGCAGGTCGCCGGCAGCGACGTAGGCTCTCTGATCCGCGACGCGATGGAGCTCGGCAGAGCGGGTCTGCTCGAGTATTGCTCGCCGGTGTCCGGCGACTGGATCGAGGCGCGCGTCTACCCGGCGACCTACGGCGTCAGCGGCTACTTCCGCGAGATCAACGACCGCAAGCGCGTCGAACGTGAGCGCGAGGAGTTGATCGAGCGGCTCAGGACCGTCGACGACGAGCGCCGTCTGCTGGCCGAGGTGGTCGAGAGGTCGACCATGCCCTTCGCGGCCGGCGAACCGGACGGCCGGTTGGTGCTCTTCAATCAGGCCTTCTGTGACCTGACCGGGTACTCACGGCAGGAGCTGGAGGCGGGATCCGTGGACTGGAGCCGTCAGCTGACGCCCGGGGAGTGGCGGCGGCAGGAGACCGCAGCGCTGGCCGCCGCCGTCCGCCGCCGCGAGTCGACGAGGTACGAGAAGGAGTACGTGCGCAAGGACGGCACGCGGGTGCCCGTCGAGATCTTCATGCAACCCGTCTTCGGCGACGACGGCGAGCTGGTGCACTACCGCAGCTTCGTCAGCGACATCAGCGAACGGCGGCGATTGGAGATCGAACGTGACGGACTGCTTGAGAGCCTGAGTGCGCAGACCGAGGAGCTGCAGACGCAGGCCGAGGAACTGCAGACGCAGAACGAGGAGCTGCACGTGCAGCGCGAGGAGCTCGAGTCGCGTACCGAGGACTTACGCGCGCAGAAGGCCGAGCTCACCCTGCGCGCCTCGCTCGCGGCAGGCCTCAACCGCATCAACGGCGTGCTCCACTCGACCATGGATGCCGAGCGCGTGACCCAGCTGGCGCTCGAACACGGGGTCGAGGTGCTGGGCCTGGACGCGGGGTGCATCGAGTCGCGCGAGGACGACGGCTGGCGGGTGATCTTTCAGCACGGGCTGGCGGCGGAGGATGTCGGCCGCCGGCTGAGCTTCGACGAGGCGCCGGGGGCGGTTCGCGCCTCGGTAGGGCGCGAGCCGTTCGCGCTCGACGACGTGCGCGCCGACGGCTCCTTCAACGTCGGTCTCATGCGCACGCACGGTCTGCGCGCGCTGATCGCCGTCCCCCTGGTAGCTCAGGATACCGTGACCGGCTGCATGCTCTTCTACAGCCGAGCTCCGCGGCGTTTCGGCGACGCCGAGCTCGGATTCGCCGAGCAGCTCGGAGCGACGGTCTCGCTGGCGATCGAGAACGCGCGGCTGGTCGCCCGGGAGCGCGAGACGGCGCGTCTGAGCTCGACGCTCAACGAGATCAACAACCTCATCCACGCGAGTCTGGACGTGGACACCGTCATGCGTCGCATCGTCGAGCAGGCGGCCGTGGCGGTCGGCTCCGACAGCGTCGCGATCGCCGTACGCCACGGAGACGACTGGGTGACGGAGTACGAGTATCCGGAACCGGAGGTTCCCGCGAGACGGGGCATGACGATCGACGAGTCACCGTTCGTCGCCGAGGCCATCGCCAGCCGCCGCCCCGTGGCCATCGACGACTGCGCGAACGACCCGCTGTGCGTACCCGACGTGCAGCGAATGCTGGGGGTGCTCTCCGTGCTCTGCCTGCCGCTCATCGCCGGCGACGAGGTGCTCGGCGTCGTCTTCTTCAATCATCATACTGAAGCGGTGGAGTTCGAGCCGCGCACGGTCGACTTCGCCCGGCGTCTGGCGACGGCCATGTCGCTGGCTCTCGGCAACGCCCGCCTGTACGCGGCGCAGCAGCGCATCGCGACCACCCTCCAGGAGTCGTTCGTCCATCCGGCGCCCCAGGTGCCCGGCCTGAAGCTCGGCATGGTGGCCCACGCCGCCTATGAGCCGGAGCTCGTCGGCGGCGACTTCACCGACGCGTTCGAGACCGACGACGGACGCGTACTGATCATGATCGGTGACGTGGCCGGCAAGGGCGTCCGCGCCGCCGGCCTCACGGAGACGGTGCGCAGCACGGTGCGCGCCTTCGCGAGCCTGGATCCTTCCCCCGCGTCCATCCTGGAGAAGGCCAACACCGTCCTGCTGCGCGGCGAGCCCACGGACCCGCACGTGACCGCCTTCATCGCCGTGATCGACCCGGAGACGGGGCACGTCACCTACGCGAGCGCCGGTCACCCGGCGGCGATCCATCTGGGGGCCGGGACCGGCGGCCCGCTCGGCGTGACGTACGGGCCTCCGCTGCACAGCTTCCCCTCCAGCTATCAGCAGGAGTACGTGCGGATGGCGCTCGGGGACTGCCTCGTGCTGTACACAGACGGCGTGACGGAGTCCCGGCGCGACGACGAGGAGTTCGGCGAGGAGCGCCTGGTCAGCCTGGCGCGACGGCTCTCGGGCGGCGACGCGCAGTCGATCGCGGAGGGCATTCGGGACGCGGCCGTCGACTTCTCCGGCGGCCTCAAGGACGATCTGCTGGTGGTCACCGTGCGGCTGGCTTGACCTCGCCGGGCGTGAGCTGCCTCAGTCGGACGGCGCGTCGGCCTTCGCGAGCAGCGCGGTCAGGCGCCGGCTCTCGATCGTCAGCGCGATGAGGCTCGAGATCTTGACCGCATACTCCGTCTGGTCCTGTGTGAGCGCCTGCGAGGTCGTCTTCCACGCGAAGAGAACGACACCGTGCCCCGACGTCTCCATGCGGCGCAATGGGACGACCAGCACCGAGCCCAGTCCGAGCTCCCTGACGACCGCGGCTTCATGCGTACCGGGAACGCTGACGAGGTTCACGGTGATGGGCGTGTCCGCCTCCGCCGCGAGCAAGGCATGCGGTACGATCATCGCCTGGAAGCGTGCGGCGGCCGAACCGGCGGGGGGCTGCCGGTAGTCGTCGACGGTGACCCAGTCGCCGCCTTCTTGCAGGAGGATCGTCGCGGAGTCCGCCTGCAGCGTCGTCACCGCCTCCTCGAGGATCGTCGCGATCGTACCGGGCTGCCATGGGTCGGTGGTCAACCTCGTCAGGACGCGCTGGATGCTGTCGCCGTGGAGGGTCGCGGTACGGAGCTCCTCCAGATTGCGATGCAGATCGGTGATGTCCACGAACGTGAGCACGGCGCCGTCGTTGCGCCCGTCTCGATCCTGAAACGGACGCACGCGCAGCTCGAACCAGCGGCCGTTCTCGTCCCGGACCTCGCGCTGCAGCGTGCCGTTGTCCTGCATGACGCTCTCGAGAAGCTCGCCGAGGTCCGACAGCGACAGACGGTTGGCGAGGTCGGTGATGGGGCGGCCGATGTCGCTCTCGACCACGGGCAGAAAGCGCTCGGTACCCGGCGTACTGCGACGGATGGCCAGATCGCGGTCGACGATGATCGTCGGCACGCTCATGCTCTCGAGGAGATTGCGGAGATCGTCATAGGCCGCGGTCAGTTCGCGGTTGCGCAGCTCCAGCTCCTCGTTCACGGTCCGCAGCTCCTCGTTGGTCGATTGCACCTCCTCCTTGGCCGTCTCCAGCTCCTCGTTGATGCTCTGCAGCTCCTCGTTGGTCGACTGCGCCTCCTCGTTTGCCACGCGCAGCTCTTCGTTGATCCGGTCCTTCTGCCGCAGCAGTGTCTGCACGTATGACTTGGTGGCCGCGCGTTCGCGGCGCAAGGCGTCGATCTCGCGGCGCTCGTCCGCACTCGGCTCAGGGGCGGCAGCGCGCCCCCGTTCAACCGCCTCATGGAAGATGACGAGCACGTAGTCCTCGTCCGGCGCTCCCGCCAGCGGAAGCGCCTGCAGGTCGACGAAGCGCACCCCCGCTTGCGTGTGTACCGCCGCTCCCCTCTCGGCCTGGGCCGACTGCTCGGCGCGGGCTCTCTCCACGAGCTCCCTCAGCGGAGCCTCGAGGCCCTCGCGCGCCATGGCCATGAGGTTCAGTGAGGCGCGACCCAGCGCGTGCTCGAGAAACGGCTCGGTGTCGCCGAAGAACTGCACGATGGCGAGGCCGGCGTCGACCACGACCGCCGGAGGCGTGAACCCGGAGAGGAGTGCGTCCGCGGCCTGCCGCAGTGGATCGGGATACGCGACGTCGACGTCTGCCGCCTCCGGTCGCTCGACCAGCGGTTCCCGCCGTTGACCCGGCGCCACCGGGGGGAGAAAGCGGATCTGGTTGGAGGCCGAACCCTGCTTGGCGTAGATCCGGTTGTTCTGGTCGAGTGTCTCGAACAGATCGTCGGAGTCGCCGACCGACTCGGAGATGCCGAGCGCGAGAAAACCGCCGGGCACGAGGGCGTAGTGGAACAGCGACAGCACGCGCTCCTGCAGAGCTTGTCCGAGGTAGATGAGAAGATTGCGGCAGACGACGAGGTGCAGACGCGAGAACGGCGGATCGCGGGTCACGTCGTGGTGCGAGAAGACGCACATGTCACGCAGCTGGTCGACGACCCGATGGACGCCGTCGGCGGAGGTCAGGTAGCGCTCGCGCAGCTCGGAAGACAGCGGGGCCACCCGTTCGTCCGAGTAGAGGCCGGAGCGCGCCTTGGCAAGCTCCCGCTCGTTGATGTCGGTGGCGAGGATCTTGACCCTCGGCCGCCGGCGACGGCCGTGAAGCGCCTCGGCGATCAGCATCGCCAGGCTGTAGGGCTCCTCGCCCGAGGCGCAGCCCGGGACCCACAGGCGCAGCTCGGCCTCCTCGCCTTCGCACCATTCAACGATGCGGGGGATCACCGTCTGTGCGAGCGCTTCGTAGCTACGCGGTTCGCGGAAGAACCCGGTCACCATGACGAGGACGTCGTGGTAGAGCTCTTCGAGCTCGTGAGGATCGCGGGCCACCAGCTGGGCGTACTCCTCTCGAGAGTCGACGCGTTGGAGGATCATGCGCCTCTCGATGCGGCGCTTCAGTGTGCCCTCTTTGTAGCCGGTGAAATCGACGTTGAAGGCGCGGTGCAGGCTCGCCAGGATGCTTCGCATGCTGTCGTCGGACGGGGCTTCAACGGCCGTCCGGTCGGCGTCCTCGGGGCCGGGCGGCCCCAGACGGGCGAGCCGCGCGATCTCCGCGGCGATCTGCGCCGGCTCCGCGACGATGTCGGCGGCATCCGCGTCGATGGCGCTGCGGGGCATGCCGTCGAAGCCCGCGCTCGAGGGATCCTGCGCCATCGTGACGCCGCCGGCGCTCTTGATCGTCGCCAGGCCGGCCGTGCCGTCTGATCCCACTCCGGAGAGCACCACGCCGATGGCTCTCTCGCCGAGGTCCTGAGCGAGAGAGACGAAGAAGCGGTCGATCACGAACTGCCGGTTGGTGCCCTCGGGGCGTTCGAACAGCCCCAGATGGCCTTGGCTGATCGTCATGTCGACGCCGGGGGGGATGACGTACACCTGATCCGGCTGCACGCGCACCCTGTCTTCCGCACGCATCACCGGGATGCGGGAGTGCCGCGAGAGAAGCTCCGGCAGGATGCTCTCGTGCTGCGGCGCCATGTGCTGCACCACGACAAGGGCGGCGCCGGGCTCGTCCGGCAACGCGTCGAGCAGGTTGGAGAGCGCCTCCAGACCACCGGCCGAGGCGCCGATGCCGGCGACGCGGACGGCCTGCTCGTCGGCGCCGTCGTCGCGTGCCTGCGCTTCTTCGGTCACGCGCCCCTCCTCGCGTCGCTCAGCCGCGTCCGCAGCCGTTCCGGACCCCGGTCGCGGCCCGGGCCCGCGCGGGCTGCGATGCCGCGGCCGCGGGTCTCAGCCGCCGACGATCGTGCCGCCGTTGGGGTGCAGCGTCTGCCCGCTCATATACGAGGCGTCGTCGCCGGCCAGGAACACGTAGCACGGCGCCACCTCGTCGGGCTGTCCGGCGCGACCCATAGGCGTGTGGGTGCCGAACTCACCTACCTGTTCGGCGGTGAACGTCGACGGGATGAGCGGCGTCCAGATGGGACCGGGCGCCACGGCGTTGACGCGGATGCCGCGCTCACTGAGGTTGAGCGCCAGAGACCGGGTGAAGGCGATGACGGCTCCTTTGGTGGAGGCGTAGTCCAGCAGGATCGGATGGCCCTGATAGGCGGTGACCGACGCCGTATTGACGATCGCGGCGCCTTCCCGCATCTCGCGCAAGGCCGCCTTGGCCATGTATATCATGGAGAAGATGTTGGTGCGGAACGTGCGCTCCAGCTGCTCCGCGCTCACGTGCTCGAGATCCGGCTGGGGATGCTGCTCGCCGGCGTTGTTGACGAGGATGTCGAGCCGGCCGAACTCGGTCTTCACGCGCGTCACGACGTCGGCGCACGCGTCCTCGGTGCCGAGATCGGCTTGGACGGCGAGCGCCCGGCGGCCTTCGCTCTCGACGGCCGCGATCGTCGTCCGGGCATCGTCGGTCTCGTCGAGATACACGACCGCCACGTCGGCGCCCTCGCGCGCGAATGCGATCGAGACGGCGCGGCCGATGCCGCTGTCGCCACCGGTCACGATCGCGACCCGGTCTCTCAGGCGCCCGCTGCCGGGATGATGCGGACTGCTGTCCGGCTGCGGCTCCATGCTGGTCTGCAGCCCCGGCTGCCTGGCCTGATGCTGGGCGGGAAAGCCCTCGTCGCTCGCGTTCATGGCGACTCCTCTCGGTTCGTCGGCGCCGGTCCACCAGTGCGGACGGGCGTTCCGGCGGAAGGAGGGGGAGCCCTTCGCCGGAACGTCCCGTCCGCGGGGGACACGCGCCGGGCTACTCCTGCTGTGTCAGCCAGGCGTCGGCGCGCCGCTCGGCGTCGTCCTTTGCGTAGCCGTACTTCTCCTGGAGCTTACCGACCAGGCGGTCCTTGTGCCCGGCGATCTGTTCCATGTCGTCGTCCGTGAGGTCGCCCCACTCCTCACGGGCCTTTCCCTTGAGCTGCTTCCAGTTGCCTTTCACGACGTTCCAGTCCATTTCGGTCCCTCCCTCCTGATGGTCGCCGGAGCCCACATGCCGATCTGGTCTGGGACCGCACGCGGGCATCAGGCGCGGTTGCCTGCCGTCAACTGCGTCGGCCGATCCCGTTGACCAGCACCATGATCAGCCAGACGAGGAACAGGGCCGCGGCCACGTAGAAGAGCCACTTGACGACGAAGCCCAAGCCGAAGACGATGATGACGACGATGAGCAGGAGTATCCAGAGCCACATGTGATCACCTCCAGTCGGGCGCTGCTGTAGCCCTGTACTGCCCGGCGAAACGGCAGCCAAACGCGGCTGAGCGTTGGCGCCGCCAACGGTGAAGGAGACGGGGCGCCGGGTAAGCAGGCCCGCCATCTGCTGGCCGTCGTCGCCGACGAGCGAAGTCACGAGAAGCTCAGGGCAGGGTCTTCAGGTACGAGAGCAGGTCGTTCCATTCCGCGTCGGTGAGGTTCCAGCGCGGCATTGGCCAGGCGAGGCGCTCACCCGAGGGGTCGTTGCCCCGGATCACCGCCGTGCGTATCTCCGCATCGGTGTACGTTTGACCGCGCATGCCGTCGGGCTCGACCATGCCATTGGGGTCGGTGAGATTGCCATAGGTGATGTCGGGCGCAGTGAACATCCTCGTCGTACGTCCTCGGGCGTCGCTTCCGTGGCAGGCGGCGCAACCCGAGCGCATGCCCATCATGCCGCCGCCCGTCCTCGGGACCGGGTTGCCTGACGTGTCCAGACCATAGAGAAAGATGCGTTCGCCGGCGCCGAGGCCCTTGCCCGGGGATCCTGCGGTGACCGGACCCAGCGCCGCGACGATGACGACGGCCGCCAGCGCCGCCGCAGCGATCACGAACGCGACGATCGCAATCCACCAGTGCCGGCTCATCAAGAACTCAGATCAGTGAGCCGGCGCTGGTACTCCTCGCGGTCGATCTCCCCGGCCGCGTACCGCCGCTGCAAAATCTCCTTCGGCGATTCGCGCTGGGCCGGAGGCTGCTGGCTCGTCGTGGTCGCGTTCGAACCATCGGAGAGAGCTCTGATGAGGTACACGATGCCGACGACCAACGCGATCACGAACACGACGCCGAGGATGATCATGAACCAGCCGCCGGCGCCCCAACCCGTGTCCCAGCCATGGCCCCAACCATTCATCATCGCTGGCCTCCTTACGGCTGACGGTCGCTCGACCGGTGCCACCTCTCTTCATGAGGCTTCCCCGTGAGGGAAGAGGCTACGCTGTTTGTGCGCCAGGACCGCTTGCGGCTTGCGGCGGGCGTAGGCGCTCACGTCGCGAGTCCGGATCCATGATGGATCACTGGGGGAAGAGGCCCGCTTCGGAGAGCGCCCGCCAGAGGGGCTGGGCGGCGATGCCGAGCACGAGCAGTGCCCCCGCGGGGATGGAGGTGCCGGCGATCGCCCACGGTCCCATGCTCACTCTCACTTCCGGGCCCGGCTTCCCCAGGTACACGGGAGCGAGCACGCGCAAGTAATACGCAAGTGACAGGACTGAGTTCGCCGCGGCGAGGATCGCGAGCCACAGGTAGCCCGCATCGATGGTGGCGGCGAACAACCCGAACTTGCCGACGAAGCCGGCGAGCGGCGGCACGCCGACGAAGGAGAGAAAGGCGACGACGAGCGTGAGCGCGAGCAGCGGGCGCACGCGCGACAGGCCGGCGTAGAGGTGGCGATCTGCAAGGCCGCGCAGTTCGACGACGACGCCGAAGGCGGCGAGATTGCCGAGCACGTAGGCGCCGACGAAGTACACGAGTGAGGGGATCGCCAGCTCGCTGCGGCCGAGGGCGACGACCGCCATGAGCGCGTAGCCTGCCTGTGAAACCGACGACCAGCCGAGCAGGCGGCGCACGTCGTCCTGCCGCAGCGCCGCGAGATTGCCGAGCGTCATCGTCACCGCGGCCAACAACGCGATGAGCGGCCGCCAGCCGACGTCGGCTCCGGGAAGCGCCACGGCCAGGCGCGCGAGGACGATGAGCGCGCCCACCTTGGGGGCCGCCGTGAGAAACGCCGCCATCGGCGCCGGGGCGGCGTCGGCCACGTCGGGCACCCAAGCGTAGGAGGGAAAGGCGCCGACCTTGAAGGAGAGGCCGACGACGATGAGGCCGACGGCGAGCGTGAGCGCCCACGCGTCGGCCGTGCCGAGCGAGCCGAGCAGCTCGCCGAAGAGCGTGCTGCCGCCGCTGCCGAACAGCAGCACTACACCGAAGACCATGAAGCCGATGGAGAGCGCGCCGATGAGGTAGTACTTGATCGCCGCCTCGGCGGCGCGCACGGAGCGCCGGTGGTAGCCAGTGAGCACGTAGCCGGTGGCCGAGCTCAGCAGCATGCCGAGTACCATCTCCATGAGGTCGGTCGCCCCGGCCAGCAAGATGGCGCCGAGCGCCGACATGAGCAGCAGCGTGTGCAGCTCGCCGCGGCGCGGCTCGGTGGCGAACCACTCGTAGGAAAGCAGCACCGCGAGCGCCGTCGCCGCCAGGATGATGAGCTTGCCGCCGAGGGCCACGCCGTCCACGGCGTAGGTGCCGAAGAAGGTGGTCGGCTGCGCTGCGCCTGCGACCAGCCACACCGACGCCGCGGAGAGGGCCAGCGTGAGCAGCGCCAGATGCGCCGCGTAGCGCTGCAGGCGGCGCGGCGCGAACAGCGCGAACAACAGGATCGCGAGCGCCCCGACGATGAGGACGAGCTCGGGCGCTATGGAGCGCAGCGACATCCCGCCCGACATCAGCGGCTCACCACCGCCTTCGCGGTCGCATCGATCACGTTGATGAGCCACGCCGGATAGATGCCGATGATCGCCGTCGGCACCAGCAGGGCGACCATCACGGCGATCTCCACGCGGCTCAGGTCGCGCATGCCGCTCCAGCGCTCGTTGAGCGGCCCGAGGAAGACGCGCCTCAGCATGCGCAGGAACAGGGCGGCCAGCAGCACCATCCCGGCCAGGCTGATCACGACGAGCACCGGATACACGGCGAAGGCGCCGACGAAGATCTGCACGTCCGAGACGAACTGGGCCAGCCCCGGCAGCCCCAGGCTGGCGAACGAGGCGACGATGGCGGCCAGGCTCAACGCTCGCGCGCGCGACGCCAGGCCGCCGAACTCATCCATCTCGTAGGTGCCGGCCCGGGCGTAGATCGAGCCGGCCAGCAGGAAGAGGGCGCCGGTGATGAGCCCGTGGCTCACCATACCGACGACGGCGCCGTCCAGCGCTATGCGTCGCGCGTCCACGGCGCCGGCCAGCAGCCCGCCGGCGGCGGCCGTGCCCAGCACCACCAGGCCCATGTGGGCGATGCTGGTGTAGGCGATCAGCCGCTTCAGGTTGCTCTGCGCCAGGGCCACGAGCGCGCCGTAGACGATGCTGACGACGGCGAGGATCGCGAGCGCCAGCGCGTACCGGCGAAAGGCGTCCGGCATCATCTGCAGGGTGATGCGGATGAAGCCGTAGGTGCCCATCTTCAGGAGCACGCCGGCGAGGATCGCAGACCCCGGTCCTGGCGCGTCCACGTGCGCCGGCGGGAGCCACGTGTGCAGGGGCACGAGCGGCGACTTGACGACGAAGGCGATCACGAAGGCGAGAAAGATGAGGCCGGCGCGCAGACCGCCGCCCGGGAGCGGCGGGTCCTGGATGATGCTCACCATGTCGAAGGTGTGCGGCGCGGTCGCGAGGTAGAGGCCGATGATCCCGAGGAGGAGCGCCAGCGACCCGGTCAGCGTGTAGATGAAGAACTTGAGCGCCGACCGCGCCGCGTCGCCGTGCCCCCAGATGGCGATCACAAAGTACATGCCGACCAGGCTCAGATCCCAGAAGACGAAGAAGAGGAACAGGTCGAGGGCGAGGAAGACGCCCAGTGAGGCGGCCTCGAGGAAGAGGAAGAGGCCGTAGTACGTGCGCTCGCGGCCGCGCAGATCCAGTGGATAGGCCATGGAGAGCGGAAACAGCAGCGCGCTGAGCGCCACCAGGGGCAGCGAGATGCCGTCCACGCCGACCTTGTAGCCGACCCCAAGGGACGGGATCCACCGGGCCGATTCGATCATCTCCGGGAGAGGCCCTCCGACGTATCGCACCCACACGATCAGCGTCAGCGCCAGAGGTACGACCGAGATCGCCAGCGCGACCCGGCGGATCAGCAGCGTGCGCCCCCGCGGCAGCACCGCCACCACGAGCGACCCAAGGAGCGGAATGACGATCATGGCGGTCAGCATGGACGAGCCTCCGTTGCGGTGGAGTGGTTGTCTGGGATCGGCGTCATGACGCGAGCGCGGTCACGACGACGAGGAGGGCGACGCCGGCGACGACGATGATGTAGTAGTCGTGCACCATGCCGTTCTGCAGACGTCGCACGTTGGCGCCGGCCCACCGATTGGCCCGCGCCAGGCCTTCGACGGCGCCGTCGACGACGACGTCGTCCCAGAAGCGAGAGGCGAGGGCTGAGAGCCACCCGGTCTTGGCGACACCCCACACGGCCGCGTCGACGACCCGGTCGTCGAACAGCATGGCGCGACCTGCCGTGGCGACGGCGGAGCGCGCCGTACCCAACACGCCGGCGTCGATCACGTGGTCGTCGAAGCGTCGGAGCGCCAGCGCGAGCACGAGGACCGGCTCGGCGACGCCACGGCGGACCGCCGTGGGCAGGCCGAGCCAGTCGGCCGCCCAGCTCTGAACGGCGGAAGGCAGGCTCAGAGTCACCAGGGTCCGGCGCCGTGCGAGCACCCAGGTGAGCCCGAAGGCCAAGGCGATCGAGGCAAGCGAGGCGGAGACCAGCCACGTCTGGTCCGTCGCGAGGCGACCGCCGCTGACACGCTCGAGCCAGTGCTCGACGGCCGGCAAGCCGATGGCGCCGAGCAGCACGGTGACGACCGCCAGAAAGCCGAGGGCCGTGAGGACGCCTCGCCCACCGGACGGCGCCGGGGTGCCGGCCGCCTGCCCTGCGTCCGCCGCCCCGCCGGACACCCACGGAGCGTCGGTGGCGTCGGCGTCCATCGCCGGCCCGGGGTTCGTTTGGTGCGATCGCCGAGAGAGAAGCGCCGGACCGTAGCTCAGCACGTAGATACGCGCCGTGTACAGTGCACTGAGGAAGCCCGCGAGCAGTACGCCGAGCCCGAGCCACGCGGACTTGCCGGCGGCGGCCGCGAGAACGAGCTCTTTGGAGAAGCCGCCCCCCAGCGGTGGCAGACCGGCGAGTGCGAGCGCCCCGACCCCGGCAAAGACGGCCGCCGCTCGCTGCGGGCGACCGAGACGCAGGCGCCCGAGGTCGCCGGTCCCGGCGACGGCCAGCGCCAGTCCGGCGGCAAGGAAGAGCAGCGACTTGAAGAAGGCGTGGGCGATGAGCTGCGCCGTCGCCCCCGGCACCGAGGCGGCACCGACGGCGATGAGCATGAGGCCGTACTGCGCCGTCGTCGACCCGGCCAGGGCGCGCTTGAAATCGGTCTGCAAGAGGGCGACGATGCCGCCTGCAAGCGCGCTCACCAGACCGAGGGCAGTCACGGTCTGGCTGAACCAGGGCACGGAGCTGAGCACCGGCTGCAGACGCACGAGCACGTAGGCGCCGGCAGCGACCATGGTCGCCGAGTGCAGGAGCGCCGACACCGGCGACGGTCCCTCCATGGCCGAGAACAGCCAGAAGGAGAAGGGCACCTGGGCCGATTTCGCCAACGCCGCCAGCAGCACGCCGGCAGCCACGACGCTGAGCGTGGAGCCGGGCGCCGCCGCCAGCCCATCCAGCGTGAGCGAACCGGTCGCCGCGAAGGCCGCCCCCGCAGCGATGAAGAGTCCGATGGCGCCGAAGCGCACGGTCACGAACGCCTCGAGCGCCGCCTGCGGCGGCTTGTCCTCGCGCCAGTGCTGCGCGATCAGCGCCCAGGAGAAGGCGGCGACGAGCTCCCAGCCGATCAGGAGCGTGAGCAGGTCGCCCGCCACGAGCACGACCTCCATGACGCCGACAAAGCCCACGAGGAGCCCTGTGAGGCGGCGCAGCCCGGGGTCTTCCCGGTACACGCTGCCGGCGAAAAGGACGATCGGAGCGGCCACGAGCGGCACGAGCACGACCAGGAAACGCGCCGCGCTCGCCACCTCCAGCTGCAGAGCCAGCGGCCCGCCCCAAGAAAGACCGGACGCGGGCTGCCACCAGGCGGCCGCGAAAGCGACGGCCGCGACCGCCAGGAGCAGTGACGCGCCGAGGCCTGCGGCCACGCGCCGCGGCGCCGCGAGGAGCAGACCGAGGCCGCCAAGGCCGGGCACCAGGA
>CAZJGT010000022.1:0-23771 GCA_964545565.1 uncultured Thermoleophilia bacterium | reverse complement strand
CGCCGAGGACGCCAACGACGGCGTCAAGAAGATCGACGCGCTGCTGGGGAAGTAACGAGCCGGTAGAGCCTCCGCCTGAGACGAAAGGTACGGGATGACGGTACGCGTGGAGTGGCTGTCGGCGGCGGAGCTCGAGTCCGTGTACGCCGAAGCGCTGGCGATCCTCGAGGCGGTAGGCATGAGGATGAAGGGGGCCGGCGTGCTGGCCCGGCTGCGCGACGGCGGAGCCGCGGTCGACGCCGACGACGTCGTGCGCTTTCCCGCCGCGATGGTCGAGCGGGCTGTCGCCGCATGTCCCCGCGAGGTCCTCATGGCCGGCGAGACGCCGGCGACGGACGTCGTGCTCGACGGCTCCCGGAGCTTCTTCAACGTGAGCGGCTGCGCCGCCAAGACGCTCGACGCGGGCAGCGGGCGCGTCCGCCCCTCGACCTTGCGGGACCTGCGCGACGGGACGATCGTGCTCGACGCGACGCCGGAGCTCGACGTCGTGTGGACCTTTCTCACCGCGACCGACGTGCCGATCGAGCGGCGAGAGCTCGTCGAGTACTACGCGTACCTCACGGAGACCGCGAAGCCGCTCGTCTTCGTGGACTGCCCGAGCGACGCGCGCCACGTGCGCCGCATCATCGAGGTGGTCTCCGGCGACCTCGAGCGCTTCCGCGCGCGGCCGCGCATGTCGCTCCTCTGCGCCGCGCGCTCGCCGCTCGAGGTGCACGGCGAGCTGCTGGACGTGGCCGTCGAGTTCGCCACGCTCGGGGCGCCGATCTGGGTGTACTCGATGCCGATCTCGGGCGCTACCGCGCCGGTCACGCCGGCGGGCACCCTGGCGCTCATGTGGGCGGAGATCCTCGGCACCATCACGGCGATCCAGACCGCCGTGCCCTCCGCACCGTTGATCGCCTGCTGCGGGCCCGGGATCCTCGACATGCGCCACACGACCATGTCGCTCGGCAACCTGGAGAGCACGCTCATGGGCGCCGCGTCCATCGAGCTTGGTCATCACCTCGGTATCCCGGTCCACAACTCCGGCCTCTCGACGGACGCCAAGCACTGTGGCGTGCAGTCCGGGTACGAGAAGGGTCTGAAGGTGCTGGCCGCCGTAAGTACCGGCGCCGACATCATCAGCGGCGGCTTCGGCTTCCTCGATTCCTCGAGCACGTTCAGCCTGGAGATGATCCCGGTGGACGCGGAGATCGCGGCGATGGCGCGGCGTATGGCGCGCGGCATCGAGGTGACGCCGGAGACCCTCATGGGCGACGCCGTGCGGCGCGTCGGCATCGGCGGCGACTTCCTGCGTGAGAAGGACACGCGCACGCGGATACGGGCCGGCGAGCACTTCCTGCCCCGGATCGGCTCGCGGCTGCCCTTCGAGCAGTGGCTCGCCGAGGGACGCACCGAGGCGGACGCCGCCGCGGACCAGGTGCGCGCGGCGCTGGCCGCCAGGGCCGAGCGGGGGCCGCGACTGTCCGCGGATCAGCGGCGGGAGCTCGGCGCGATCTGCGGGACGGAGCCGGGAGATGCAGGATGACCGGCTCACGGAAGCGGCGACGAACATGACAGTCCCAGTTCACCACCATCCGACGGAAACGAGAGAGGTGCGTCCATGAAACGGAACCACCACGCGGGGCGCGCGCGCCGTGACGGCTGCGAGTTCCGCGTACTCACCGACGACGACCTCGCCGACATCCATCTGGGGACCATCGAGGTCCTCGAGCGGACCGGCGTGTTCGTCGAGGACGAGGAGGCCCGCGAGGTCTTCGCCGGGGCCGGCGCCACGGTCGACGCCAAGGGCGTCGTGCGCATCCCCGGTCACGTCGTGGAACAGGCCGTGCGCACGGCGCCGAGCAAGCTCATCCTCGCCGGGCGCGATCCCAAGAACGACGTCGTGCTCGAGGCCGGGCGTGTCGGCTTCACCAACTTCGGCGAGGGCGTGCAGATCATCGACCCGTACACGGGCGAGCTGCGCGTGCCGGTCAAGGAGGACGTGGCCAACACGGCAAAGGCCGTCGACGCCCTGCCCAACGTCGACGTCTACGAACGCGCGGTGGTGGCCGAGGACGTCGACCAGCGCGCCGTGCACCTGCACCAGGCAGAGGCATGGATGACGAACACCTCCAAGCACGGCTTCATGGGCTCGGGCACCGGCTACCTCTCGAACAAACTGCTCGAGATGGCCGCCGCCGTCGTCGGCGGCCGCGACAAGCTGCGGGAGCGGCCGATCATCTCGTTCATCACCTGCCCGGTGAGCCCGCTCAAACTGGTCAAGGACACCTGCGAGATCATCACCGCGGCGGCTCGCGGTCACGTCGCGGTGAACATCCTCTCGATGGCCATGGCGGGCGGTTCGTCGCCGGTGACGCTCGCCGGCACGCTGGTCACGCACAACGCCGAGGTCCTCGCCGGCGTGACCCTCAGCCAGCTCGTGCGGCCCGGCGCCGCCGTCGTCTACGGCAGCTCGACGACGGCCATGGACCTGCGTCTGGCCTCCGCCAGTGTGGGCTCGCCGGAGTGCGGGCTCATCAACGCGGCCGTCGCCCAGATCGCCCGCTTCTACCTGCTGCCCAGCTGGGTCGCGGGTGCGTAGGGCGACGCCAAAGTGGTCGACGCCCAGAGTGGCCACGAGAAGACCCTGACCGGCCTGATGCCGGCGTTGGCAGGCGCCAACCTCATCTACGGTCTGGGGATGATCGAGTCGGGCATGACCTTCGATTTCGGGCAACTCGTGATGGACGACGAGTTCGCCGGGATGATCAAGCAGTGCGTCCGCGGCATCCGCGTGGACGACGACGCCCTCGCCCTCGACGTCATCGACGACATCGGGCCGTTCGGCGACTTCCTCAGCCACGACCACACGATGGCGCACATGCGGGAGACCTCGCAGCCGGCGCTCATCGACCGGCGCGTGCGCGACGACTGGAAGCTGTCGGGCTCGAGCACGATCCAGGATCGCGCTCTCGCCAAGGCGCGTACGATCCTCGAGACGCACGTCCCGACCCCGCTTCCCGACGGGGTCGCCGCGGAATGGGCCGACATCATCCGCGGCGCCGAGGCCGAACTCGGGGTGAAGTGATGAGCACGATCCGCACGCGCATGGGCGACGGCTACGTCACCGCGCTCACGCCGGAGGAGCTGCGCGCCGATCTCGAGGCAGGATGCGCCGAAGCCGTGAAGCGCGGCAAGGTGCCGCCGCTGGAGGAGGCGGAGCTCGACTACCTGTTCGACCTCTTCGCCAACCCCAGTCGCATCATGGGCGTCGAGCCCGGTCACGAGGTGATCCTGACCAAGGACGGGTCGGTGAACTCGCTGTACTCCGCGCAGCTCTCCAGTGGCGTCGGCATCGGCCTGAGTCGTGAGCAGGCGTTCCGCGTCTTCGAGCGGGCGTTCTGCTTCGACACCATGGAGATCGGCCACCCCGACTACTCGTACAAGCCGGTCAAGCCGATCGTCGCCCTGGAGGCGATCGGCGTCGAACAGGCGCTGCTGACCACGGTCATCCCGGTGTTCTACGGGGCGATGCCCAACTTCGGCCTCTACGCGCAGCCGGACGGGCCGTTCCCCAACCCCGCCGACCTGCTGCCGCGGGGCGAGATCGAGGCGGCGCGCGAGGCGCAGATGCAGATGGCCGAGGCCTGCAAGGCGGACATGCTCTACGTCTCGCGGATGATGGCCGAGGTCGGCTCCGACGGCATCAACTTCGACACCACCGCCTCGACCGGCGACGCCGAGTTCCTCGCCGTGCTCGAGACGGTGGAGGAGCTGGCGGCGACCACCGACCTGGCGATCGAGGTCGGCATGGCGGCCGAGTT
Source organism: uncultured Thermoleophilia bacterium (assembly GCA_964545565.1). Taxonomy (GTDB): domain Bacteria; phylum Actinomycetota; class Thermoleophilia; order UBA2241; family UBA2241; genus CAIXSE01. The sequence goes on along the minus strand of CAZJGT010000022.1, from coordinate 19,965 downwards.
CGTGCTCGGCTTCCACGGAGAGCTCGACTACAAGGGGACCCGGCTCGCCGGCCTGTGGCCGCACCAGCAGGTCGAGGTGGTCGAGGAGGCGGGCGCGCACCTGTTCGGCCCGGTGGTGAACACCAACTCGCGCCGCTCGGTGCCGTGGAACGTGGCCCGCGCCGTGACCATCGTCAAGGAGTGCTCGCGGGTCGCCACGATCCCCATCCACGCCAACGTCGGCATGGGCGTCGGCGGCGTGCCCATGTTCGAGGTGCCGCCGCCCGACGTGCTCACGAGGTGCAGCGCGGCGATGGTCGAGATCGGCCGCGTCGACGGGTTGTAGGTGGGTACCGGCGATCCTTACGGGATGTCGATCAGTCACGCGCTTGCCTCCGGCATGGGGGGCATCCGCACCACTGGAGATCTGGTGGCGAGGATGCAACTCCGCAAGAAGATGAGGCTTCCCGAGGCGAAGAAGCACGTGGCCGACAAGCTCAAGGTAAGCGTGGACGACCTGGCCGACTCGACCGTGATGCGCGGCCTCCGCGAGGAGCTCGACATCGGCGTGATCACGGCCGTACCGGGCGCGCGCAAGGGCATCGAGGCGAAGCGCAACATCGCCGATCTGCTCGATGTGGAAGTGCCGTGCCTCAAGCGGCTGTAGTGTGAGGAGAAGCCAGATGAATCGTGACAGGATCCACAACGTCGCCATCGTCGGCGCCGGAGTGCAGGGCTCGATGCTCGCCTTTCGCTGCGGTGCATGGCAAGCAGGTGGCCCTGTTCGACGTCGACGAGCAGGCACACTAGCCGACAAAATCCGTGCCGGCTCCAGGGATCAGGTCTGTGCGGCGTCGCGCGATTCCATATGGTCTGGCGGCGAACCGAGTGAAGCAGCCGGGGCGGGGCGGACGCCTGATGACCAAGGCGTCCGCCATCCGCACCGATCGCGTAACCTGCCTTACACGAAGTAGACCTTCCTGAAGTTGTACGCGCCGAGCGGCGACCCCTGTGGGTCCTCCACCAGGCCGGTGATCTTGTCGGAATAGGCGTCGACCTCATTGCGCCACGACCAGATGATGTAGCCGCCCTCGTTGTACTCGATGGTCTGCGCCTGACCGATGAGCTCGTTGCGCTTGACTTCGTCGACGGTGGCGAAGGCCTCATTGACGAGGGCGAGCCACTCGTCGTTCTCCCAGTGCGTCTCGTTGTATGGGGCGCCCGGCAGCGAGGACTGTCCCGTCTGCGAGAGGTAGTTGCGGGTGTACCAGAAGTCCTGGGCGAACGGCCAACTCAGGTAATCCTTGCCGTAGAAGACGCCCGAGTCGGTCTTCTTGAGGTTGACGGTCACGCCGGCTCCCTTGGCCTGCTCGGCGAACACCTGCGCCGCCGCGACCTCGTCGGCGCCGAGGGCCTCTGCGGAGGTGACCAGCTCGACCGTGAGGTCGCCGTCGTAGCCGGCCTGCTTGAGCAGCGACTTGGCCTGTTCGAGGTCCTGCTCACGCTGCGGCAGGTCGGGTGTGCCGGGATCGTAGCGCGCGTACATGTCGTTGGCGACCGCGCCGAAGCCGTTGTAGGCCTGATCGATCATCTGCTGGCGGTCGACGATCAGGCGGAACGCCTGGCGCACGCGCACGTCGTCGTAGGGCTTCACGTCGATGCGCATGGTGAACGGCCGCCAGCCGCCCGTCTCGGCCTCGAGCAGCTTCAAGCCACTCGTCGCTTCGATCGCTCTGGCCTGGCTCGTCGGCAGTTGCGCGATCGCCTCGACCGCGCCGCTGCTCAAGGCGTTGACGCGCGCCGTCTCGTCGCCGAACTCAATGATGATCAGGTCGTCCACGTACGGTACGCCACCGTAGTAGTCGGCGAACGGTGCGAACGTGATCTGCTCGCCGGGCTTGAAGTCGGTCATCTTGAAGGCGCCGCTACCGATGGGGTTCCTCGCATCGAAGCCCACGGGTACGCACTTGGCGTTGCGGACGGCGAGGACCTCAGAGAAGATCACGTTCGGCGTGTCGAGGTGGAACTCGATGGTCTTGTCGTCGACCTTCTTGGTGCTGCCGACCTTCAGGCCCGAAAGTGTCGATGCGGCGGACTTGGGATCCTTGGGGTCGACGATGCGGTCGAACGAGTAGACGATGTCGTCGGCCGTGACCGGCTTACCGTCATGCCACAGCATGTCGGGCTTCAGCGTGACCTTCCAGACCGAGCCGTCGCCGTTGGGCTCGATGGATTCGGCCATCTCGTTCACCAGCTTGCCGTCGGTGTCGAAGGACATGAGCCCTTCATACATGACGTACCCGATGCAGATGTCGACCTGAGACGTGGCCAATTGTGGATCCGCGGTGTCCTTGGCCGAGCCGCCGACTATGCCGACACGCAAGGAACCGCCCTGCTTGGGAGTGCCGGTGGCGGCGTCTGACGCTCCGTCGCTCTCGTCCGAGCCCCCGCAGGCGGACGCCAGCGGGCCGAGCGCCGCGAGCCCACCGAGCGCCGCCGCTCCCTTCAGGACGCTGCGGCGTGTCACGCGCTTGTTGGAGACCTCCCAGATGAAGCCCTTGCCGTCACTGCTCATAGAACTCCCCTCTCGCTATGCGCTCCTCCGCGCTATCGGCGGTGACCGACCCGGCTGCGGGACGATGACGTCAAAACGACGTGTATCCGCCCGGGTGGGTTACCGCCCTATAGCGGACTCTAGGCGGCATCGAGCCCGGTTGTCAAGCACGCTCGTTGCCTGACGGAGGATGTACCGAGAAGCGATTCGTCGCCTCGGGTCGGAAAGGACCGAGAACCTTGACGGGGCTCTTGACGACCGCCGGCTGCTGTAGCCCAGCTACTGACGCGGAACACCGGCCATACGCTACGCCTACACGGTGGTGTAGCCCCCGTCGACCGGCAGGCAGATGCCGGTCACGTGCGACGCCTCCTCCGAGGCGAGGAAGAGCACCGCGTCGGCGATCTCGCTCGGGCGCGCCAGACGGCCGAGCGGGATGGCTGCGGCGAGCGCGCTCTCGAAGGCGGCGGGGTCGTCCTGCTCGCCGATCCAGGTGCGCATCATGGGCGTCACGGTGGCGCCGGGCGCCACGGCGTTGACCCTGATCCTCGGCGCGAGCTCGAGGGCGGCCGTGCGCGTCAGACTGATGAGCGCCGCTTTGCTGGCGCCGTACACGGCCATCGTCGGCACGCCGACCACACCGGCGCGTGAGGCCACGTTGACGATGGCGGCCGCGGTGCGGCCGGTCTGCGCGACCGCCGTATCCGTCATCGCCCTGGCGGACGCCTGCAGCATGAGGAAGCACCCGAAGAAGTTGACCTCCATCACGCGCCGGGAGAACGCCGGGTCCGACTCGAGCACGTGCACGCCCGAGTAGTCGAGGCCGGCGTTGTTGACCAGCACGTCGAGCCGCCCGTAGCGCTCGACGGCGACCTCCGCCGCACGGGCGCCGGTCTCGGGCGCGGTGACGTCGCCGGCCACGAAAACGGCACGCTCGCGCCCCAGTTCGTCGACCAGAGCCGATGCCGTCTCCATCTCCGCGGCAAGCCCCACGATGACCTGACGGGCGCCTTCCTCGGTGAAGCGGCGCGCGATGGCGGCGCCGATCCCTGAAGCTCCGCCGGTGACGATCGCCACGGTCTCTCGTAGACGCCCCTGCCGGGCCTGCCGCTCGTCCGTCATCATCGACCTCCGTTTCCGCGCGCCGGCTCAGTCCGGCCCCATCCCGGCGCCAGCGTGCCGTCGTCGCCGGCGGGGAACGGGAACGGTGCGCCGACGATCTCCAGGTTCCCCTGCGAGCGGGCGTCCGTCAGCAGCGCCGTCGAGATCAGCAACTCCTCGAGGCGGAGCGTGTTGCGGATCCAGGCGAGGCCGAACTCGCCCGGTGACGCGGCGCCGCTGGTGGCATACGCGGCCTGCACCGCGTCCACGTCGCGTGCGAAGGCCATGGGCAGGCGAGCGGCTTCGGGGGCCATCGAGGTCACGCAGTTGACCGCAGTCGCCTCCTCGTCGACCGCCGCCAGCAGGCGCTTCGTGGTGAAGTCGGCCGCGCCGATGCCGATGGCGTTGCCGTGCGAGGCCCGCGTGAGGTCGCGCACGATGATGCGGGTGATCTGCGGCTCCGAAGGGGAGGAGCCCCCGGACGGCTCCACGCGGCCGATGATCTTGGAGTCCATGCCGTTGCCGCTGATCTCCTTGCCCATCTCGTCGACGATCAGGCAGTCGAGCGCCGCGAACGGAAGGGACGGCATCAGACGCTTGGCGCGCTCGAGGAGCAAGGGCTCACGCCGGATGATGTCGCGCGCCTCGAGCACGTGGATCTCGGCCGTCTTCTCGGTCTGGTCCTCGATGAGCGCCACCCCGAAGAGCACGGGGAGGCGGGCGAGCGCGATGCGCGCGTGTTCCTCGAGGACGGCGGGAAAGCCGTGGCGGATGGCGAGACGGTGCGCCTGGGCGGCGCCGGCGTGCTTGCCGGCGCCGATGACGAGCATCTTCACAAGACCGCTCTCGATGGGGCCGTAGAAGTCGGTATGCGGCTTGACGCGATTGACGACGATCACCGCATCGGCGCCCGCGAGGTCCTGCCCCACCCAGACCGGCGCGCCGAAGCGGCTCTCGCCCGCGAGCGTTACGTCCATCGACGAGACGATCGGCGCGCCGACGCTGTCTTCCGTGACGCCGAGCGAGCGGAGCACCTCTGCTTGCCCCTCAGCAGTGGCCCCGCCGTGACTGCCCATGCAGGGGACGACGAACGGCGAGCCCCCGACGGCGCGCACACGGGAGGCGAGCACCCGCAGCACGACCACGATGTCGCGCAGGCCCCGGCTCCCGGCCGTGAGCGCGACCCGCGCGCCCGGAGTGATGCGACCGGCCAGGTCGAGCTCATCGAGCTGCTCGCCCAGACGCCGGGCGACATCGGCCTCCGGGCCGGCGGGGAAGTGCTGCCGCACGCGGACCAGGTTCGGCAGGCGCACCGGGGACGGCCCGGCGGTCATGCCTCGTCCACCTCCAGGAGCGCGCCGCGGTCGGCGGGGCCGGCGAGCCGTGCGTACAGCCCCAGCAGGCCGCCGAGGGGCTTCGCCGCCGGCGGCCGCCACGCGGCGCGGCGGCGGTCCAGCTCGGCACCGTCGACGTCGAGGCGCAGCGCTCCGCCGGGCACGTCGATGGTGATCTCGTCGCCGTCACGGACCAGAGCGATCGGACCGCCGAGCGCGGCTTCGGGACAGATGTGGCCGACGAAGCAGCCGTTGTTGGTGCCCGAGAAGCGACCGTCCGTGACGATCGCGGCCGACGCCGCCAGACCGCGCGCCGCCAGGTACTTCATCGGCGCGTACATCTCCGGCATGCCCGGGCCGCCGCGCGGCCCGACGTAGCGGATGACGACGACGCTCGCCGGCCCGATGCGACCCCCGAGGATGGCCTCATTGGCGTCCGGCTCGTCGTCGAAGCAGAGGGCACGCCCCGTGAAGACGTGCATGCTCTGAGGGAAGGCCGCTGGTCGCGTGATGCCGCTGCGCGGCGCCAGATTGCCGCGCAGGACGGCCAGACCGCCGCCTGCGTTCCAGGGGTCGGCGGACCGCCGGATGATGTCGGTCGCACTCACCCCCGGGGCCGGCACGGCAAGGTCCCCGGCGAGCGTCCGGCCCGTGACCGTGGGCGTAGAGCCGTCGAGCAGGGGCAGGATCTCGCGCAGCACGGCGGGCACCCCTCCGGCGCGATGGAAGTCGGGCACGGTGGCGGGTCCCGACGGATTCACGCGCGCGATCTGCGGCGTGGTGCTCCACGCCGCGGCGAACTCGTCGATGGTGATGACGATCCCGGCCTCGCGGGCGATCGCCATGAGGTGAAGCACCGTGTTGGTGGACCCGCCGATGGCCGCCATCGTCCGGATCGCGTTGGTGAGAGCGGCTCGAGTCATGATCGAGCGGGCGCCGACGCCGTCGGCGACGAGCCGCACGATCCGCTCGCCGGTCATCTGGCCGGCGTGCAACCGGGCGGCATCGGTGGCCGGGATCGTGGCGCTGCCGGGCAGGCTCATGCCCATCGCCTCGGCCGCGCAGCACATCGAGTTGGCGGTACCGAGATAGGCGCAGGAGCCGCAGCCGGGCTGGCAGCCGTTCTCGAGCGCGACGAAATCCTCCTCGGACATCGCGCCGCTCTGCAACAGCGCGACGGCGTCGTCCGGCGAGGAGCTGTCGGCGGCGTGTCCCTGGAAGTCGACGCCGCCCTCCGCCGGGCCGCCGACGATCATGATCGCCGGCACGTCGACGCGCGCCGCCGCCATGAGCATGCCCGGCACGATCTTGTCGCAGGAGCCGAGGAGCACGACCCCATCGAGCGCGTGGCCGCGCACCATCATCTCCACGGAGGCGGCGACGATCTCGCGCGAGGGCAGCGTGTACTTGGCGCCGGGGTGATGGTCCGCCAGGCCGTCACAGATGCCCGGTACGCCGAACTCGACCGCCGTGCCCCGGGCGCGCTCTACGCCACGACGGACGGCTGCGGCCACGTCGCGAAGGTTCGCGTGGCCGGGGACGAGCGTACTGAAGGCGTTGGCCAGACCGATGATGGGCCGACTGAGGTCGTCGTCGCTGTGGCCCATGCTCTTGTACAGCGCTCTCTGTGAGCTGCCCAATGGCCGGCGCAACAGCTCGCGGGTGGTGATCGGCACGCGTTCCCCCTTCCGTACGACGGCGTGTGCTGGTGGTGGCATCGTACCACCCGGGTGGGTGAGCAGTGTGATCGCCTTGACACGTCGATCGCCACGGTTATGCTTTCACCCGCCCGGGTGGTTGCACCCAATCGGCCGTCGTGGAGACGGATCGGGAGGTAGTGATGAGCTTACCGAAGAGGGAGGAGCGGCCGACCATGACGCCCAGGGAGCGCGTGCTCACCGCCCTTCGTGGCGAGGTGCCGGATCGCGTGCCCATCGTCGAATGCATCGACTGGCTCCCGATGGTCGGACTGGCTCGCCTGCTCGACGTTGAGGTGCCGGCCGCCGATGAACCGTTCGCCTTCGAGCAGCTCTCGGCGCGGCTGACCAGGGCCTTGGGCATCGACGCCATCTGGATCTGCATGCCGCTCGGCGTCACGCCGATCGACGAGCAGCTCGTCCGCGACCGGTACGGCTCCGTCTACCGGCTGAGCCGGCACGGCGAGCCGACGGTGGAGACGGGTCCCATCGGCTCGCTGGACGACACGGCGGGCTTCGACATGGCGGGCCGCCTCACGCCCGCCGATTTCGACTGCGTCCGCGAAGCGCGCCGGCTGCTCGGCCCCGACTACCCCGTGTGGTTCTACTTCGCCGACACCTTCAAGCTGTCCTGGAAGCTGCGGGGGGGCATGGAGGCCCTGCTCTGGGACTTCGTCACGGACCCGGCGCTGGTCCACGCCCTCGCGCGCATCACCACCGACGCGACGATCGCGACCGTGCGCGGCGCCGCGGAGGCCGGAGCCGACGTGCTTCTCATGGAGGGCGATCTCGCCGCCAACAAGGCGCCGATCTTCTCGCCGGCCCACTTCCGCGAGTACGTGAAGCCCTACTACGCCGAGATCGTCGCCGCGGCGCACGACTGCGGCCTGCCGATCGTGAAGCACAGCGACGGCAACATGTGGCCGCTCATGGAGGACCTCATCGAGGTCGGCTTCGACGGTTACAACCCCATCCAGCCGCAGTGCATGGACATCGCCGAGGCCAAGCAGAAGCTCGGCGACCGCATCTGCCTGGTCGGCAACATCGACTGCGTCGAGGTACTCGTCAGCGGCGAGGAGGCGGAGGTCGCGCGGACCGTCAGGCAGACGATCGAGGTGGCGGCGCCGGGCGGCGGCTACATCCTGGCCTCGTCCAACTCGGTCCACTCGGACGTGCGGTCGGAGAACTACCTGGCGATGGTGGCCGCCGGCCGCAAGTACGGGACGTACGACGCCTGAGCGTCCCCGGACCCTACGTGTCCGGGGACGCGGTCACCGGGTTGCGGAGCACGCCGATGCCCTCGACCTCCACCTCGACGACGTCGCCCGGGCGCAGTGAGACCTTGGGCGTGCGGAAGACGCCGACGCCTGCCGGCGTGCCGGTGAGGATGAGGTCGCCGGGTAGGAGCGTGAGTGCGCGCGAGACGAACGACACGAGCTCGCGCACCCCGAAGACCAGTCTGCTGGTGCGCGAATCCTGAAGGACCTCGCCGTTGAGTCGCTGGACCACCCGCAGGTCGGCGGCGTCACCGAGGTCGTGCACGGGGACCATGCGCGGGCCGACGGGGCAGAAGGTGTCCTGGCTCTTGCCCCGGAACCACTGCCCGTCGCCGAACTGCAGGTCGCGGGCGCTGACGTCGTCGGCGCCGATGTAGCCGGCCACGGCGTCGAGGGCGTCGTCCGCCGCGACGCCGTGCGTCTCGCGACCGATCACCACGGCCAGCTCCGCCTCGGCGTCGACGTGGCCGATGTCGCGGGTCAGGACGATGGCGTCGCCGTCGCCGCAGAGGGCGTTCGCGAACTTGGCGAAGAGGACGGGCTCGCGGGGCAAGCGCTCGCCGCCCTCGGCGGCATGATCGCGGTAGTTGAGGCCGACGCAGACGATCTTCGGCTCGGTGCGGCCGAAGCGAGTCCGCCAGTCACGGCGCCAGTCGTACATCCCGACCCGCTAGCGGGGACGAGGTGCGCGCCGCGGTTCTTCGGAGGGCGCGCTCGCGCCGCGCTTGCCGGGCTGCGCCGCGTCGCCGTCGGCCGGCGCCACGCCTACGTCCTCGCCCTCCCAGTTGTAGAAGAACTTCTCGGTGCGCAGCACGTGCCAGGTCTCGGTGGAGCTGATGCCGTCGACGGCATCGAGGTCCTCGTTGAGGAACTTGAACAGGCCCTCCGTATCGGGCAGGAAGGCCTCGATCATGATGTCGAAGCTGCCGGCGACGTAGGCGACGTAGGCGACGTTCTCCATGGCCGCCAGCTTCTCTCCCACCTCCATGACCCGGCCCCGCACCGCCCTCACGCCGATGAAGGCGTCGATGGGGAAGCCGATGGGGGCGGGGTTCACCCGGGCCATGATGATGATCGCCCCGCCGTGCACCAGACGGTCGATGCGCTTGCGCACGGTGGGCTCGGAGACGCCGACCGTGCGCGCGATCTGCGCATACGTGAGACGGCCGTCGTGGCGGAGCAGCTTCATGATGCGACGGTCGAGTTCGTCGAGCGCCAGGGTGCCGCAGGGCATGGAACCTTGGCGGACGACGGGGGCGAGTTCGGGATTCTTTTCGTTCTCGGCCATCACAATCAGTAAGTATAGTGATTCCGGTCCTGTGCTTCAATACCGTGCTGGAACAGGCGTCTATCGCTATGATTCCGTCGTCTCTCCCTTGTCAGCATCCCGGTGGGGTGCTACGGTGTCGTCGGCCCACACCACTCGTCGAGGAGCAGTCGCATGAACAAGATCGTCCCCCTCTGGTCCGTCCCGCGTTCCATCTCGACGGGCTTCGAACGCATGATGTTCGAGCGCGGCGACTTCAAGGTCATCCACGAGCCGTTCGGCTACTACTTCTACCTCGAGTCCAAGGCGAAGGAGCCGGTCGGCATGCAGCCGCAGGAAGGCCATCCCCAGAGCTTTGAGGGCACGGTCGAGATGATCGAGAAGGCGGCCGCCGACAAGCCGGTGTTCTTCAAGGACATGTCGTACTACGTGAGCGACGTCGCCGACGTGGACTTCATGAAGAAGTTCACCAACACCTTCATCATCCGCGACCCCGCCCTGACGCTCGTCTCCTACCATAAGCTCGACCCGGGCGTGACCCTCCGCGAGATCGGTTTCGAGTCGCAGTTCAAGCTGTTCGAACTGGCCCAGGAGATGACCGGCGAGGTGCCGGCGGTCGTGGATGCGGAGGATCTGCTCATCGACGCGCCGTCCGTGGTCAAGCAGTACTGCGAGAAGGTCGGCATCCCGTTCCTGCCCGAGGCGCTCACGTGGGAGCCCGAGTTCAAGCAGGAATGGAAGGACTGGGAGATGTGGCACCTCGATGCCGGAGACAGCACCGGCTTCGTGAGGGACATGGAGGACTTCGGCTACACGGTCGACGACGTGCCGGAGCTCAAGGAGATGTACGCGCAGTGCATGCCGTACTACGAGAAGATGTACGAGGTGCGTCTCCGTCCCAAGACCGGCCCATGACACAGGGCGAAGGAGCCTGCGAGCTGATCTCACCGTTCGGCGGTCGTCTCGTCGATCTGGTGGTGGACGACGACTCGCGCCGAGCCCTGCTCGAGCGGGCGGATCGCGTCCCCAGCATCTCCCTCTCGCTGCGCGCCCAGTACGACCTCGAGATGCTCGCGGTCGGCGCTTTCTCACCCCTCGACCGGTTCATGGGCCTGGATGACTACGAGTCGGTCATGTACGAGATGCACCTTCGGGACGGCACGCTCTTCCCGATCCCGCTCGCGCTGCCCGTGCGCGAGGACGCCCTGCGCGGCGCTCCGCGCGAGGTGGCGCTCACGGACGAGCGCGGCGCGGTCCTGGCGCTCCTCGAGGTGGAGCAGATGTACACCAACGACAGCCTGCGCGAGATGCGCGCGGTGCTGGGAGGGCGAGACAAGGCCCACCCGCTGGTGGCCGAGGCGGCCGGCTGGCCGAGTCACTACCTGGCCGGCCGCCCGCGCGTGCTGGGCCTGCCCCGCCATCGCCTTCACGGTCCCCTCTGCCTCACCCCGGCCGAGACGCGCGCGCGGCTCGAATCCCTGGGGTACGAGAAGGTGGTCGCCTTCCAGACGCGCAATCCGATGCATCGCATCCACGAGGAGATCACCAAGCGCGCCGCGAGCGACGTGGGCGGCGCGCTGCTCATCCATCCGGCGGTCGGCGTGACCCGCCCCCAGGACGTCCCGGCCGCGCTGCGCGTCGAAGCTTATGAGGCGCTGGTGCGCAACTACTACGACCCGGCCACGACGCTGCTCTCCCTGATGCCGCTGGCGATGCGTTTCGCCGGTCCGCGCGAAGCGGTATGGCATGCGATCATCCGCCGCAACTACGGGGCCACGCACCTGATAATCGGACGCGACCACGCGGGCCCCGGCCCGGACTCCCACGGCGCGCCCTTCTACGGGCCCTACGACGCCCAGGCGATGGCGGAGCACTACTCCTCCGTCATCGGCGTGCAGACCATCCGCTTCCAGGAGCTCGTCTACCTCGCCGACGAGGACCGCTACGAGGAGGCCGACAAGGTGCCGCCCGGCGCCCGCGTCTTCTCCATCTCCGGCACGGACGTGCGCGAGGAGTATCTCGCCAAGGGCAACAAGCTGCCGGAGTGGTTCACGCGACCGGAGGTCGCGGAGATCCTGCGGGTGGCCAGTGGAGGTGGAGGCGCCGCTTCGGAGTGAGTGCGGCGCCGGGTCGAGGGCCCGTTCACCCGACGACCGAAGGACGGTCCGGATCGCCGGGTCCGCTCTCGCCGGATGCGCCGCCGCCGCGCTGTTCCGACAGCCACGCCTGGCCTCGCCGTCGAGCGACCTCGCAGGAGCCGTAGAGCTCGTCGCCGGCGGGGAGCACGGCATCCGGTCCGATGCGGTCCAGCAGCCCGGTGCGCCGCAGCTGGTCCTGCATGTCAGGCCCGACGCCGGCCAGGTACAGGCGTCCACCGCTTGATTCGAGCTCACCCGCATAGTCGCGGATGAGCGCGATCGTGGTGCCCTGCAGGGTCCCGCGACCACGCAGGCGCAGCACGACGACGGCTCTCCGGGCGCCTCCCACCGTGGGCAAGGACTGTTTGAGCTTCGGTCCGGCCGCGAAGAACAGGCTACCGTAGACGTCCAGTACGGTGACGCTGTCGTCCTGAAGGGCCCGCGGAGCGTCGCCTTCGCGGGCCCTGCCGTCGTCGCCGCAGGCGATCTCGACCACGTGGACGTCCAGCGAAGCGAGGTAGACGTATTTGAGCAGCGAGATCGCGGCGCCCACCAGCACCGCGTACTGCAGTGGTATCAGCAGCACCAGTACGAAGGTCGTCAGCATGACGGCCGCCGACAGGCGGTCGGCGCGCCAGATGTCGCGGGCGGCGCGCAGGTCGACTGCGCTGGTGGCCGCGACCAGGAGGATGCCCGCCGTCACGGCGAGAGGGACCTGCTGCACGAGGGGCGCGGCTGCGAGGACGACCACGGTGACGACGCCGCCGGCGAACACCGCCGACCAGCGCGTGCGCGAGCCGGCTCCGACGTTGAGCGCGGTCGCCTGGACGGACCCTCCGATAGGGCCGCCGCCGAAAACCCCGCCGGCGATGTTCGCGGCGCCCTGACCGACGAAATCGCGGCTCGTGTCGCCCAGACTGCCGTCGAGGTTGGGCACCGAGCGGCTGATGCCCGCGGCCTGCACGAGGCCGATGATCGCGAGGGAGACCGCGGGGAGGATGAGGCCGGTAGCCATTGATACGTCGGGCAGACGCGGCAAGGGGAAGCTGCGGGGGATGGGGGCGATGTCGGCGACGACGGGCACCGACGTGAGGCCGAGCAGTGCGACGACGCCCGACACCGCGACCAGCGCCGTGGCCATGGCGAAGTACCTGAAGCGCGTCCTCTTCAGCAGGACGATGAGCGCCACCGTCACCAGGCCGATGGTGACGGTGGCCACCTCGACCCGGTCGGCGTGAGCGACCAGGTCCGCGGCGCCCGCGAGCTTGTTCGTGGAGGCGCTCTTGAAGCCGGTGAGGGAGCCGAGTTGCCCGAGGATGATCTGCGCGGCGACGCCGGCCATGAAGCCGATCATCACCGCGTTCGAGATGAAGCGGACGAGGGCGCCGGCGCGCAGCAGGCCGGCGACGAGCATGATCGCCCCGGTGAGCACGGTGAGCACCACGAGGCCTGCCACGCGCTGCTCGGGACCCATCTCCGCCAGCGCTCCTCCGGCGGCCAGGCAGAGGGCGGCGGTCGGCACGACGGCCATGCGCTGGGAGCTGCCGGTGAGCGCTGCGACCGGGGTGCCGACCATGCTCGCGTACAGCCCGTGCACGGGAGGAACACCGGCCAGGATGGTGTAGGCCATGGCATTGCCCACTTGGGAGGCGCCGACCGTGAGGCCGGCGAGAAGGTCGTGCGGCAGGGTCCGACGTCCCGGGGAGGCGGACCGACCGTCCTGCTTATTCAGGATGCACATCATTCTGCGGATTCATCAGCGACGATGCTATCGTTCTCGGCGTATTCGTTCAATGATGCAACGCGGCACCGCTTCTTCGGTTGCGATTCCGTCGCAGAACCGTCCGCCGGACCGTCCGATGCCCTTTGGAAACGCTCATTTTCTCCGAATGTAATCATTCTGTGCGATTCTGGCATGGAAGAACAATTGAAGACGGTCTCCTTGTTCGCATCCACAAGCATACCGAGCCGTTCCGCTTATGATTCCTGCACGCAATCCCTTGCCGCCATCGCGGCTGGCTGCTAGGCTGTGCCACAAGTGAGCAGGTCCAAGGTGTGCCCACTGGCATGGCTGCCGCCGACTCGGCAGCCGTTCTCGGGCAGAGCGAAGGGGGAATTGTATGAGTAGTGACCAAGGCTTCATCTGGGAGGTCTCGAGCAAGCGCGTGACGCGCCGCAGTGTGCTCAAGGGCGCCGCGGCGCTCGGTGGGCTTGCGGCGCTCGGCCCGCTGGCGTCCGCGTGCGGAAGCTCCGAAGAGGACGGCGGAGCGACGGACGAAGCCAGCGGCACGCCGAACAAGGGCGGCGACCTCATGGTCGGCATCGTCGGCGGCTCGGCCAAAGACGATCCCGATCCGCACACGGGCTCGTTCGAGCCCGACATCGCCATCCAGTACATCATGTACGACGGTCTCACCGCCTGGGACTTCGACGCGCAGGTCCAGAACAACCTGGCGGAGAGCATCGAGCCCAACGCCGACGGCACGGTCTGGCAGGTCAAGCTGCGGGACGGCATGGTGTGGCACGACGGCAAGCCCATCACCGCCGACGACGTCGTCTTCTCCATGGAGCGTATCGTCGACCCCAAGGACCCGAAGGTCTCCGTCGCGACGCTCACGGGCGTCGTGCCCGGCGGCACCAAGAAGATCGACGACCTCACCGTGGAGTTCAACCTTGAGACGGCCAACGTGCTGCTGGACGAGGCCCTCGCTGAGCGCACCGCCAAGATCGTGCCCGTCGGCTTCGATCCCAACAACCCCATCGGCAGCGGTCCGTTCAAGATGGTCGACATGAAGCCCGGCGAGCAGTTCAAGTGGGAGGCCTTCGCCGACTACTGGGACGGGCCGCCCTACGTCGATACTCTCACCATGATCGAGTTCGCCGACGACACGGCGCGCGTCAACGCGCTCAGTAGCGGCGAGATCCACGCTCTGTCGCAACTGCCCAAGAGCCAGCTTAAGGCGATCGAGGCGACGGACGGTCTCTCGCCGCTCGTCGCCGAGACCGGCCAGTGGCGTCCCTTCACCATGCGCATCGACGCCAAGCCCTTCGACGACGTGCGCGTGCGGCAGGCCTTCCGCCTGATCGTCGACCGCCAGCAGATGATCGACCAGGCATACAGCGGCTTGGGCCAGCCGGCCAACGACATGTACGGCCGGTACGACAACGGCATGCCCGACGTACCGCAGCGCGAGCAGGACATCGAGCAGGCCAAGTCCTTGCTCAAGCAGGCCGGCTATGACGGCGACCTCACGGTCCAGCTCGTCACCTCCGAGGGCGCGCTGGGCGGCGACGAGGTCGCGGCGGCGCAGGTGTTCGCCGAGCAGGCCAAGGCTGCCGGCGTGACCGTGAAGCTCAAGAAGGTCGACGCGGGCGTCTTCTATGGCGACGACTACCTGTCGTGGCCGTTCGCTCAGGATTTCTGGGCGACGCGCGGCTTCTTGCAGCAGGCCAGCCAGGGCACGATGCCCGACGCGCCGTACAACGAGACCCACTGGGAGCACGCCGAGTGGTTGGCGCTCGTCACCAAGGCCTTCACCACGGTCGACGACGACGAGCGTAATGCTCTCGTCGGCCAGGCGATGGAGATCGAGTACAACGAGGGCGGCTACATCGTGTGGTCATGGCGCGACCAGGTCGACGCCTACTCCACCACGACCACAGGCTACAAGCAGGACAAGCTCGGCGGTCCCATCGGCCGGATGTGGTTCAAGGACGTCTACTTCGTCTGAGACAGGACGGTCTCTTCGGGACGGGCGGCGGGCGCCATGCTTTCCAATGGCGCCCGCCGCCCGTTTCTGCTGTCGCAGTTGTCCCGGTGGGCCCGATAGTCGGTTTCGACGGCGGATGCCCGCTGGAGGCGGCCACCTTGACCGATTGCAATCGTTCCGTGCAATTGAGATGTGGAACGACAGCGTATTTCGTCCACGTGTTCACCGACGCAAGCGAATCCGGCTTCAACGCTTGTGATTCCTGCAGAGACTCCCTTGCCGTTCTTGCGGCGGACTGGTAGGCTGCATGCGTCGGCAGTACTTGACAAGCGGACCGGGTGGCTCCTAGAGTGCGTTGCAGAGTGGTGACCCACCCGGGCGGATACATGCCCTTCTGACGTCATCTTCCCGCAGTCGCGTCATCGTGGAGGATCCGGGGCAGTCCGTTGGTGCGCCGTCTTCGACTGGGTGGTCGTGGTCGCGCAGAGAAACGTGGCGTGGCGTGGACGAAGAGGGGGAGTTCCATGAGGAATGACGACGAGGGCTGGGTGGTCATTCGGCGTCCGCCGCTCGCCCCGACCGCTGCACTCGGTCCGGTGATCCGGACCGCCGGCATCCATGACGGAGGTGAACGGGTACCGTGCCGCCGCTCCTGAAACTGATCCTCATCCGCGTCGTCCTGGGGGTCCTCACGTTGTTCCTGGTCTCGGTGGTCGTCTTCGCCGCGACGCAGGCGCTGCCCGGCGACACGGCTCGGGCGATCCTCGGCAGGGAAGCCGCCAACGTGGATCGCTACGAGGCGCTGCGTGAGGAGCTGGGACTCAACGAGCCGATCATCCAGCAGTACGCCGGCTGGCTCGGCGGCGTGCTCACCGGCGACCTGGGCAACTCCCTCGTGCAAGACAAGGCGGTGACCGAGCTCCTCTCGCGGCGCGTGGCCAACACCGCTGTGCTGGTCCTGATCGCGGCCCTGGTCAGCATCCCCGTCTCCCTGCTCCTGGGCTCGCTCACAGCCTTGCGGCGGGACACCAAGTTCGACGTATCCGTCTCCATCGGCAGCCTCTCGTTGGCCGCCCTGCCGGAGTTCGTCATCGGGATCGCGCTGATCCTGCTGTTCGCGACCCAGGTCTTCAGCTGGCTGCCGGCCGTGTCCCGCGTCGTTCCCGACGTGCCCATCTACGAGCAGCTCGATCTGTTCATCCTGCCCGCGGTCACCCTGACGCTGGCGGTGGCTCCGTACATCACCCGCATCCTGCGCGCCAGCACCATCGAGGTGCTCGAGAGCGAGTACGTGATGATGGCGCGCCTCAAGGGGCTGCCCGAACGTCTCGTGCTCAACCGGCACGCGCTCCCCAACGCGCTGGCCCCGGCGCTCCAGGTCACGGCGCTCAACCTCGCCTGGCTGGCCGGCGGCGTCGTCGTGGTCGAGTACCTGTTCACCTTCCCCGGCATCGGCTCGGCGCTGGTCGACGCCGTCGCCAACCGCGACATGCCCATGGTGCAGGCGATCTGCCTGCTGATCGCCGCCGTCTACGTGCTCGCCAACCTCACGGCGGACATCCTCACGATCCTGGTCAGCCCCCGACTGAGGACGGGCCTGCGATGAGCGACGAGATCATGATCAGCCCAGACGAGCTCGTCGAACCGGCGGTCGTCCAAGCCGAGCGCCGCCCCTCCGAGTGGCTCATGACCTTGAGGGAAGCCTGGCGCATGGGGCGCACCAAGATCGGCGTCGGCATCTTCGGGTTCATCGTGCTGCTCGCCGTCGTCGGCCCCTGGGTCGCCCCGTATTCGCCCACCGAGTTCGTGGCGCCGCCGTTCACGCCCTCGGACATCCCGAAGATGTGGCTGGGCAGCGACTACCTCGGGCGCGACGTGCTCACACGGGTGCTGTACGGCGGGCGCACCGTCATCCTGCTGGCCCTCGCCGCCACCGTCATCGGTCTCGGCCTCGGGGTGACGCTGGGGCTCATCACAGGGTACGCGCGGCGCTGGATCGACGAGAGCATCATGCGCCTTCTCGACGTCGTCCTCGCCTTCCCGCAGATCGTGCTCACGCTCCTCTTCGTCTCCATCCTGGGGCCGCGACTCTGGCTCATCGTGCTCATGGTCGGGATCTCGCACGCGCCGCGCATCGCCCGCGTCGCCCGCGCCTCGACGCTCGAGGTGGCGCAGCGCGACTTCGTGCTCGCCGCCGAGGCGTTCGGCATCGCCCGGTGGAAGATCCTCTTCAACGAGATCATGCCCAGCATCACCAGCCCGCTGCTGGTCGAGTTCGGTCTGCGCCTGACCTACTCCATCGGTCTCATCGCGGCGCTGTCATTCCTCGGCTTCGGCATGCAGCCGCCGGCGGCCGACTGGGGCCTCATGATCAACGAGAACCGTATCGGCCTCGTCATCCAGCCGTGGCCGGTGCTCATGCCGGTGCTGCTGATCGGCATCCTGACCATCGGCACCAACTTCATCGCCGACGGCCTGGGACGCGCTCTGATCGGCATCGAGCGCGACACGGGGGTGGGATGATGGAGACCACGACCACAGCCGGTCCCGCGAACGGCACAGAGGCTGACGTCGTCCTCAACGTC
The DNA here is from genome assembly GCA_964545565.1 of uncultured Thermoleophilia bacterium. Classification (GTDB taxonomy): domain Bacteria; phylum Actinomycetota; class Thermoleophilia; order UBA2241; family UBA2241; genus CAIXSE01. The sequence continues at coordinate 2,323 of CAZJGT010000022.1, read as the reverse complement.
GAGGGGCTGCGCATCGTCCTCGATCCCTCGGGTGTGGACATCGACGACGACGTCACCCTGGTGATCCGCCGCGGAGAGGTGCTCGGCCTCGTCGGTGAATCCGCCTCCGGCAAGACCACGGTCGGCACGAGCCTGCTCGACTACCAGCGGCGCGGCGCCAAGATCGCCGGCGGGAGCGTCACGATCGACGGAGAGGACGTGCTGGCGATGGAGGGCGCCGCGCTGCGCACGGTGCGCGGCGGCGCCATCAGCTACGTTCCGCAGGACTCTTCTGCGGCGCTCAACCCGGCGCTGCGCATCGGGACGCAACTGATGGAGATCCTTGAGGTACACGGCTTCGGCTCCTCGACGGTCGAACGCGAGGCGCGCAGGGCCGAGATGATGGGCGAGGTCCTGCTGCCGTCAGACACCGCCTTCCTGCGGCGTTACCCGCATCAGCTCTCCGGCGGCCAGCAGCAGCGCGTCGCCATCGCCATGGCGTTCGCCAACCGGCCCAAGGTCATCGTGCTGGACGAGCCGACCACCGCCCTCGACGTGACCACGCAGGCGCACGTCCTGGACACGATCCGCGACCTCACCAGGTCCTACGGCGTGGCCGCGCTCTACATCACCCACGACCTCGCCGTCGTGGCCAACCTCGCCGACCGCATCGCCGTCATGTACGCCGGCAGGGTGGTCGAGATCGGCACCCGCGACGAGCTCTTCGCGGCCGGCCACCACCCGTACACGCGCAAGCTGCTCGCCTCCATCCCCGACATCACCGGCGAGCGCGCCCTGCGTGGCATCCCGGGTTGGGCGCCCCGCCCCGGGCAGCGGCCGCCGGGGTGCGCCTTCACGCCGCGCTGCGACTGGGCCATCGACCGCTGCAGCGAGGAGTTCCCCCCCGTGGAGGGGCCGAGCCCCGGGCATCGCGTGCGCTGCTGGCGCTGGAAGGAGGTCGCCGTCCACTCGGCCGACCTCGACATCCAGCTGCGCGACAAGTCCCTCTCGGTGGGCGGCAGCGACGACGCGATCATGATCGGCGTGCGAGACCTGACCGCCTTCTACCAGCACAGGGAGATCCTGCACGGCATCACGACGGAGCTCAGCGAGCGGCGCTGCCTCTCGCTGGTGGGCGAGTCAGGCTCCGGCAAGACGACGCTGGCGCGCTGCATCGCCGGCCTGCACCAACACAAGATCGTCGGCGACATCGACTTCAAGGGCAAGTCCCTCGCGCGGGACGCGCGCAACCGGCCACGCGCCACCCGACAGGCGATCCAGTACATCTTCCAGAGCCCCTACAGCTCGCTCAACCCGCGCAAGACCATCGGCCAGATCCTCTCGCAGCCGCTCAAGGTCTTCTTCGACCTGTCGCGCAGCGAGATGGAGGGCCGCATGGAGCAGGTCCTGGAGCAGGTGGCCCTCGACACATCGCTTCTGAGCCGCTATCCGGACCAGCTCTCCGGTGGGGAGCGGCAACGGGTGGCCATCGCCCGCGGGCTGGCGGCCGAGCCGACGGTGTTGATCTGCGACGAGGTGACGTCGTGGCTCGACGTCTCCGTGCAGGCGGCGATCATCGAGTTGCTCGCCGGACTGCAGCGCGACATGAACCTGTCGATGTTGTTCGTCACCCACAACCTCGCCCTGGTGCGCAGCATCTCCCAGGAGGTCGCGGTGATGAACGAAGGATGCATCGTCGAGTACGGCCCCGTGGACGCGGTGCTTGAGGACCCGCAGGCCGACTACACCAAAAAGCTGCTCTCGGACACGCCGACGCTGCAGGCGGTGACCGTAGGGTCGTAGCCGGCCCTGATCGCGGCTTGGGATCCCGGCGGATGCGCCCGGGCTTGCCACTGGTTCTTGACGTCACGCCCCGACAGCGAGATCGGAGGATGCGGATGCGTGCGCACATGACATGGCTCGACGAAGCCGAAAAGCGGTCCTTCGTCGAGGCGGCGCTGGAGATACTCGAGCGCGTGGGCGTCGAGCTCAAGGGGTCCGCTGCCCTGCCGGTCCTCGCCGATCTGGGAGCGCGTGTCGACGCGTCCACCGGAGTCGTGCGCTTTCCGCCCGACCTCGTGCTGGACGCTGTGGCGGCGTGCCCGCGTCGCATACTCTTCGCCGGCGCGACACCCGAGCACGACGTGGTCCTGGACGAGGGCGAGCCGGCGCACTTCTGCTCCTCGGGGTGCGCCGCCTTCGTGCTCGACCACAAGACCGGCGTCAGGCGACCTTCCACGCTGGCCGACCTTCAGGCGGCCACGATCCTGCTGGACGAGGTGCCCGAGGTCGACGCCATGTGGACGACGATCACGGCGAACGACGTGCCCATCGAGGTCCGCGA
>CAZJGT010000021.1:10809-25546 GCA_964545565.1 uncultured Thermoleophilia bacterium | reverse complement strand
TCTCGGTGGGCGCCGCCTATGGAGCGCTCACGCTCGTCTTCCAGCAGGGGTGGGGCGCGGGACTGCTAGGCCTCACGCAGGTGGAGGCGATAGAGTCGTGGGTGCCGCTGCTCATGTTCTGCGTGCTGTTCGGGCTGAGCATGGACTACCAGGTCTTTCTGCTCAGCCGCATCCGCGAGCGGTGGACGGAGACGCATGACAGCCGTGAGGCGGTGGTGTTCGGCGTGCAGTCCACCGCCGGCATCATCACCGGGGCGGCGCTGATCATGGTGGCCGTGTTCCTCGGCATGGGGAGCGGCCGCCTCGAGGTGCTGCAGGAGCTCGGCTTCGGGCTCGCCATCGCGGTGCTGCTCGACGCCTTCGTGGTGCGCGTGGTGGTCGCACCGGCGCTCATCGCGCTGATCGGCGACCGCTACTGGTGGATGCCGCGCTGGCTGGAGTGGCTGCCGCGTATCGACATCGAGGGGCCGGCGGCAAGGCCATCTGAGGCGATGAGCGCTGGTATCGGCCAGGGACCGGAAGCTGCCGGCGAGGGGCCCGGAGCCACCGGGACCGGAGCCGTCGTGCGCGCGGCGCCGGCCGAAGGCTACCTCGACGCGGGCGGTGGGATATGAGCGGGGAAGAGACGCGTAGCGGCCGGAGCGCGGCCGTGCACGCCCGTACGCGCGATGAGATCCTGGACGCCGCCGCCGAGCTCGTGACCGAGCGCGGCGTGGAGGCGTTCACGCTCAGCGAGCTGGCGGCGCTCGCGGGGTTCGGCAACGCGGCGTCGCTGTACCGCTACTTCTCCAGCAAGCAGGAGATCGTCAACGCGCTCGCCTCGCGCGGTCTGGAGCGGTTGGGCGAGCACATGCGCCGGGTGCCCCAGGATCTCGCACCCGAGGAACAGATCGTGCAACTGTGCCTCGCCTACGTGGACTACGCTCTCGTCCATCCTGGGGAGCGGCGGCTGCTGCTCACGACCGCCGCCGGTCTCGCCCCCGGCTTCCGCGCGGCGACGCCTCCCGACGAGTTCGTGCGGCGCGCGATACGACTGCTCCGAGAGGCGGGCGAGAGTGGGGTGTTCGCCGGGCGCGACGAAGGCGACCTGTTCGCTCTGCTGAACGGCGCCTGGGCTCTCGCGCACGGGATGGCGGAGTACGACGGCATGTACCTGAGCCCGGAGCGCGAAGTGTTGCGCAGTCGCCACGAGATGGTGTTCCGCGCCTATGTGCGCGGGTTTCGGGGCGGCGACTGAGCTCGCCGACCGGAGCGGCGCGACGGCGACTCGGGGAGACGCGGCATCGGCGGTCGCGCGGCGCGCGGACCCTTCGGCCCGTCAGGCGCAGATCGGGCCGAAGCCGCACGTGTGACAGAGGCCGGTCTCGCGGCGCTCGAAGGCCGCCATCTCGAGCGGGATGTTGCGCACCGGGTCGGCGAGAAGGGCGCGCATCTCGGCGACGCCGGCGCGTACGACCTCGGCGCCCTGCCGGCGAAGGTCGGACGCCGCCTCGACCGGCTGCGTGCGGCCCGCGGCCACGTATTCGAGGTGGCCGCGGATGCCGAGGCCCTCGAGCGCAGGATAGGTCTCGAGGGCCCACCACATCTGCAGCAGCACCTGCGTCGGATCGGAGTCGTCTTCTCGTCCGGTCTTCCAGTCGATGATGTGCAGCGTCTCGCCCTCAACGTACGCGAGGTCGGGCGCCGCGAAGACCTTCACGCCCGCGTGCCGGAAGCCGGCGAAGTCAGGGATGTCGACGCGGCCGGTGCCGCCGCACCTGGCCAGACGCTCCCAGTGGGGCGTCGCCAGCAGGCCCCGCATGGACGGACCGGCCTTCTGGTTCAGCCGGTCGGTCTCGGGCTGCGTGGCCTGGTCCAGGTACAGAGAGCGCAGCATGGTGACCCTCTTCGGCCGGGCCTCGAAGGCGGCCCGGCCGTTCTTCGACTGCATCCAGAGCTGCCGCAGCGCCTCACGCGTGCGAGTCTCCAGCTCATCCGCAGTGGGTAGCGGCGTGCCTGCGCGCGCGGCTGCCTCGAGCTCCCGCGCACGCAGGTCGATCTGCTGGCCGAGAAGCGCGTCCAGCGACGTGAGCTTGCCCAGCCGGTACGCCACGCGCGCCTGTGCGGGGGCGTCGTCCAGCCAGCCGTTCCAGCCGAGGTAGTACGCGTAGAAGTACGCGCGCGGGCAGTGCTCGAGCTTGCGCTGCCGACTGATCGACCAGGAGAACTCGGGATAGGGCTTGATCGCAAACGCCATCGCGCCCGCACCTCCTCACGCAGACTGAACATGGGAGTATAGGGGAGTGGTCGGACGAAATCGCGGCAGGCGTGCGCGGTGGGCCACCGCCGGGCGATGGCGTATTCTGGGTGGAGATGAGCGACTTCGGCAGCATCTGGAAGACCGTCCGCGAGGTCGATGTCCTCGCCATCCGTCGCGAGGCGGAGCCCGACGTGATCGTGGCGTGTGTCGGTGATCCTGCGGCTCTCGGGCACGTGCGCCGTCTGCTGCTGGGAGGTCCCGACCGGTACGGGCAGCAGCTCACCGCGCTCGCGCTGATCGGGCTCGACCAGGTGCGCGAGCGTGCCACGCTGATCGGCGGCGCCGATCTGCTGATCGTCGCGCTCGACGCGGCCGCCACGCTCAAGGCCACGGAGATCGCGGGCCTCGACGACCTCGCGGCGGTGCGCTCGCAGACGCGGTTGCTGGTGGTCTTCGGCGAGCCGTCCCTTGACGCGGCGCCGTGGCTGGGGCGCCTCGACCAGCGTCGGACCGCGTTCGTCCATCCGCGCTCCGCCGATGCGGGCGACCGGCTCGGCGCGGCGGTGTCGGACGCGCTGCCGACCGGGCTCCGGCTGGCTGCCGCGCGGCGGCTACCCGGCCTTCGCCCGGTCTACGCGCGGCGTCTCACCGGGGAGGTCTCGTTCTCCAACGCGGCCTTCGTCCTCGCTTCGGGTGTGCCGTCGCTGGTGCCCATCCTGGGCGTGCCGATCTCCGCCGCGGACACCGTCGTCCTGACCAAGAACCAGGCGCTGATGGTCTATCGTCTGGCCCTCGCGTACGGCGCGCCGCCGGAGTTCCAGAGGCGGATGATGGAGATCACGCCCGTGGTCGGCGCCGCCGTGGTGTGGCGCCAGGTCGCGGGCGGCCTCGTCGGCCTCATCCCCGGGTACGGGATCCTGCCCAAGACGGCGGTCGCCTTCGCCGGCACCTACATCACAGGCCGGGCGGCCGCGCTCTGGTACGAGACCGGACTCGTCTCGAAGGCCGACCTGCGGCGGATCTCGGCCGAGGCGACGGCGAAGGCCCGGGAGATGACGGCGCAGACGGCCGGGCAGGCCCGGGAGACCCGCAAGAAGGCGGGCCGCAGGGCTCGCGGCGCGACGCGCGGCCTGCGTGCGCAGGCCGATCGCGTGCTGCGACGGCGGAGGCCGCCCGAGCCGTGATCGCCGAGTCGCCGGTGCGCGGCGACCCGGCTGCTTCACCGTCAGCTTCCTGACGCCTGGCTTGGACTGCGCGTTGCCGGCAAGGTCGCGCAGACCTGTCATCCTGAGCGCCAGCGAGAGACGCGTGCATTTCCGTCCCCTGGTGCAGGTATCCTGCACCGGTAGGCACTCCTCGGGAGCGTGACGCATGAGCGACACCATAGCCTTGCTGGCCCTCGTGCTCGCGGCGGTCAGCGTCGTGTTGCTTGTACTGCTTCTGGCGCGGTCGGGGCGAAGCGCCTCGGGCCGCGCCGACCCTCTGCGCGTCGAGTTGCGCGCGGCGCGCGAGGACGCCGAACGCTCGTCGTGCGCGTCTCGCGAAGAGCTCGCGCGCGGCCTCGCCTCCGGCAACGAGATGCTCGCCACGGCGCTGGGCGGCATGGCCCAGGTGCAACGCGCCCAGCTGGACGGCGTGTCCAGGCGGCTGGGGGAGCTCGCCGCCTCCAACCAGACCGCGCTCGACGGCATCCGCACCACCCTCGATACACGGGTCATGGAACTGCAGGCGGGCAACGAGAAGAAGCTCGAGCAGATGCGGGTGACCGTTGACGAGAAGCTCCAGACCACGCTCGAGAAGCGTCTCGGCGAATCGTTCAAGCTGGTCAGCGATCGGCTGGAGTCGGTGCAGAAGGGACTGGGCGAGATGCAGACCCTGGCCACCGGCGTCGGCGACCTCAAGCGCGTGCTCACCAACGTGAAGGCACGCGGCACCTGGGCCGAGGTCCAGCTGGGCGCGCTGCTCGAGGAGATCCTCGCGCCCGGGCAGTTCGAGCGCAATGTGCATGTGGAGCCGGGCTCGCGCGAGATGGTGGAGTACGCCGTCAGGCTGCCGGGCCCCAACGATGAGCCCGGCAGCTGTGTGTGGCTGCCCATCGACTCCAAGCTCCCCCAGGAGGACTACGTGCGCGTCCAGAATGCCGCCGACGTCGCCGACGCGGAGGCCATGCTGCGCGCCACCGACGCTCTGGCGCGGGCGGTCAAAGTCGAGGCGCAGTCCATCCGCGACAAGTACGTGAGGCCGCCGCACACCACCGACTTCGCGATCATGTTCCTCGCCACCGAGGGGCTGTACGCCGAAGTCGTGCGCCGGCCGGCGCTGATCGAGGATCTGCAGCAACGCTTCCGTGTCGTCGTCGCGGGGCCCACGACACTGGCGGCGCTGCTCAGCAGCCTGCGCATGGGCTTCCAGACGCTGGCGATCGAACAGCAGGCGGTCGAGGTGTGGCGGGTGCTCGGAGCGGTGAAGAGCGAATTCGGCAAGTTCGGCGACGTGCTCGCCAAAGTCAAACGCCAGCTCGATACCGCCGGCCGGACCATCGACGAGACGGGCGTGCGCACCCGTGCCATGGAGCGCAAGCTGCGCGGCGTCGAGGGATTGCCGGATACCGAGGCCGAGCTGGTGCTCGAACTCGCCGCCGGCAAGAGCGCGGAGGGCCTCGAGGACGCCGTGGCCGGGCTCGACCAGGGCGACTTCGTCGTGGAGCTCGAGCCCGAGGACGGCGTCCCGACATAGCGTCCAAGACGCGGATGCGAGCGAGACGCACGACCACGAACGACGGTACGCCCGACTGGCACGGTAGCGCGAGCGCCGGCGGACGCCTCAGCGCGCCGCTACATCGAGGTGACGACAGCCATGGCGTTGTCCGTTCTTTCGCGGCGGTCGCAGCATACGTGAAACGGTGGCGGAGGGCAGCCGGTTCAGTGCTCACCGACCGACCATCGAGACCGTTTCGCCTCCTTCACCCACGGGTACCCTGCGGGCCAGCACCGATACTCGGCTCCGACGATGGGAGGACCATGCCGGCGATCGATGACTGGTTCGACGAACGCACGCTCCTCGACCTCGTACCGGCTGATGTCTACCTGCGCGGGGCCTCCGCCGTGGAAGCCGGCGCCGTGCGCATCGTGCGGCGCGATGAGGCTCGTCTGCTGACGCAGGTCGAGGCCGTCGACACCCTCGAGGCGGAGTGGAGTCTGAGCGGCGACCAGCTCACGTACCGCTGCACCTGCGGGCAGGCGCTCGATCACCCCTGCGAGCACCTTATCGCCAGCGCGCTCGCTACCTGGCCGAGCGAGATGCCGGACGAGAGCGTTTGAGTGAGCCGTCGCGCCCCGCGCCGCACGACACAACAGTCATGTGACGACGCGCGACGGGGTACACCTCGGGTAGGAGTCCGGTGACCCGATCCGGGGGTGATGATGATGGCGACCTACGAGTTCAGGTGCAGGGAGTGCGGCACGGCCTTCGAGGTCACCTGCCACATGGACGAACGCGAAGCCCAGGCGGTGTGTCCCAAGTGCGGCAGCAAGGCGGTGGACCAGCTGTTCAGCGCGGCCTTCTCCTCGCCGCCGCCGGACAAGTACTGACGTGCTTTGCGGAGAGGCGATGCCGTACGTACAATCCATCCTATGCCGGTCTATGAGTTCCACTGTGAACAGTGCGACGAGCGCTTCGAGATCGTCTCCAAGCTGAGCGACCGCGCCGAGAACGCTGTCTGCCCTCGGTGCGGCGGCCGTGAAGTGGTCCCGGTGTACGGGGTCTTCCGCGTCGGGATCTCGCGCGGAACGCTGAACCCGGGTCACTTCGAGCGCAAGAAGGGCCGGCCGCCGGAGTACAAGCCACCTCCCGGCGGCTGATCGTCCAGGCACGCCGCCTCAGAACAGCGCGCCGGCGATGGTCAGGGCACCCGCGGCCGGCGCTGCGACCAGCCACGCCACAGCCATCAGCACGAGCACGACCAGCGCCAGGACGACGACCATGGTCCGGTGACGACCGGTCTCTCCGGCGGTCCTTTCGGAACCTCGGTCTGCGGTCTGGTCCATGAGCATCCTCCACGAGAGACGTCTCATCGCGCACCTGGTCCGCTTGGCGTGGCGGGGCCGCGCGTCGAATCGCGCTCCGGGGGGGTGAAGATGCGCGACTCGCAGGCGCGCGGCCCCAGCACGTCCCTTCTTCCATTCCCGTGTTGCGGGCAGGACATGCCGTTGAGCGGCGGTGGCGGGGGACGCTGCCGGCCGGCGCGACCGGCTGCCCGTTCGGCGCGGTCGTCACGTAAGCGAGCGCGTCAAGCGTCGACGACAGGTGCGCGCACACGGAGCGCCGCGCGCGCCACCCCGGCACGCACTGGTACGTCCCCGAGCGCGTCGCCGTCGACGTCGAGGGGGAAGAGGCCGGCCCGGGGCCGGCGTTCCACCGCCGGCTCCGCCGGGTGCAGCTCAACCTCCCGGCAGGTGAAGTGGTCCACGCCGGGCTCGTGGAGGTGCGTGCCGGCGTACACGGTGCCGAAGCGGCGGATGAGACGCCAGCGCGACTTCGTCTGGAAGACGACGACCTCGAGCAGCCCATCATCGAGGCTGGCCATGGGAGCGATGTTCATGCCTCCGCCGAAGGTGCGGCCGTTGCAGATGGCGACGGCGTGTGCATGGAGGAGCCGTTCCTCGTGCACTCCCCCCGGCGTCGTGGAGCGACAGATCAGGCGTACACGACGACAGGTGAAGATGGCACGGATCGTGGCCTGCGCGTACGCCGGTCGCCCGCCGAGAAAGCCGGGTGCGGCGGCGGTGTAGCGGTCGACGAGGCCGCCGAGGCCGGCCGAGAGCACGTTGATCCAGTGGCGCTCGACGGGTCTGCCGTCGAGCGCCTGGAAACTCGCCCAGCCGACGTCTACGGTGCGCTCGCCGCCGCCCTTGAGGGCCGCGAGGTACGCGCCGAGTTCGTGCTCGATGCCCAGCGAGCGGCCGAAGTCGCCGCCGGTGCCGGTGCCGACGACGCCGAGAGCGGGGAGGACGGCGGCGTCTTGGCCGTGCCGCCGGCCTTCGCTTGCCATCAGGCCGTTGACGATCTCGTCGAGGGTGCCGTCGCCGCCGAGTCCGACGACGAGCGGGCGTCCCTCGCGGACGGCGGCGACGGCGGACTTCGTCGCGTCGCCGCGACGACGCGTCGCCGCGACGTCGACCTCGCCCAGGGCGCCGCGCACAGCCGTGAGCAGGTCAGGGAGACCGCGGCCGGTGCGGCCGCGGCCGGCGGTGGGGTTGGCGATCACGAGCGGGCGCCTCTCGGCTGCAGGGGCGGGCGGTTGCATGGAGGCACGATACCACTCGCTTCGGGCGACGCGTCCTCGGGTCTCTCCGGGGTGACCGGGAACAATATCATACAATAGAAAAGTAACTTGTTGCATAGTCTACTTTACTGTTGGGTAGAACCCTCCCATCGTCGCATCGGCGACGAGAGCAATCCGACCGAAGGGGTGTCAAGATGTCGATCTCGTTGATCAAGGGCAGAAGGTCCGTGTTCCTTGCGGTGGCGCTTCTCGCGCTCGCCGTGGGGTTCTTCACGGTCGCGGCGGGCGCTCAGGCCCAGACGCTCGACCTGGCCGGCGGCTACACGCAGCTGACCACCGATCCGGGCACGACCAAGGCGCTGGTCGCCAACAAGATCCTGCCGCTTCCTGTGTTTCCCTCGTGGGTCGTCCCCACGTCCTCGAGCGGCAAGCTGGCGCTGCGCTACCGCTTCTACATCACCGGCGGCCAGATCGACGGCGCGACGCTGGGCGGTGAGATCGCGCACTCTGGTGGGCTCAAGTTCGCCAACCTGCGCAATCGCAAGTCGCTGACCGTGAAGAGCTTCACCATCGACACGGTGAACGCGCAGCTCACGGCCTGGGTCCCGGCGCTCAAGGTCCGCGCGCCGATCCTCGACCTCGATCTCTCGGGCGTCGCCGTGACGCCCTCCGGCAGGTACACGAAGGTCGGTCCCGTGCCCGCCACGCTGACCGATGTCGCGGCCACCGTTCTCAACGACGCGCTCCGGACCGACCTGTTCGCGGGTGGTCTGCCAATCGGTACCGCTGACGTGTACGCGCGGTTCGCGAAGTAAGACGCGCGCTCGCGTCGCAGGACGCAGCCGTCTTGAGCGCTGTGCAGGGGATGGCGGCTCCGCGAGGAGCCGCCATCCCCTGCGAACTTCGAGCAGGCTCCGCCCAACCCCCTGCGAGGATTGCCTATCTGGTGACATGGAGGATGCTTTGGTATGAATGGCTGAACGGCAACGGGGAGGCGTACGCGTGGCAGCCATGGAGAGACCACCGATCGAGCCGATCGAGCCGGCGTTCACGTTCAAGTACCACTCGATTGAGCAGCTCGATCGCCTCAAGCAGGCGACACTCGACATCCTCGAGAACGTGGGCGTGCGCTTCCAGAGCGCCAAGGCTCTTGACATCCTCGCCGAGGCCGGTGCTGTGGTGGACCGCGGGGCAGAGGTGGCGAAGCTGCCACCGGGTCTCGTGGCCGCGGCGATGGCCCAGGCGCCGCGGCGCTTCGCCCTCGGCGCTCGCGACGCGAGCTGCGACATCTCCGTGGGCGACGGTCGCACCTACTGCACCACGGACGGGTGCGGCGTCGAGATCATCGACGTCGGGACGCGAGAGCGACGCCAGTCGACGAAGGCCGATTTGGCGGACGTCACACGCTTGCAGGATGCGCTCTCCAGCATCGCGTTCTGGTGGCCGACCCTGAGTGCCGGTGACTGTGGCGAGACCGCGCAACTGCACGAGCTGGACGCCGGCTGGAACAACACCGTCAAACACCTGCAGGGGATGGTCAACGGCGAGCGCGAGGCCCGCTACGCCGTCGAGATGGCCACGGTCATCGCAGGCAGCGCCGAAGAGTTGCGCCGCCGGCCGGTGATGAGCGACCTCATCGGCACCGTCTCGCCGCTCGTGGTGGACAAGGACGCGATCGAGGCGGCGCTGGTCTTCGCCGCCGCCGGCGTCCCCGTCGCCTGGGTCACCATGCCGACGCTCGGCACGACGGCCCCGGCGACCAAGGCCGGCGCCTTCGCCCTGGGCTCCGCCGAGCTGGTCGCCGCCTCGGTGGTGCTGCAGCTCGCGACTCCCGGGTCCCCGGTGCTCCACTCGACCATGCAGAGCTCGGCCGACCCGCGCACGGGCAATTTCGTGAGCTTTCCTCTGGACGGCCGCGCGCGGGCCCTCGGCACGGAACTCGCGCATCACTGGGGCGTCCCGGCCGAGTCGGCCACGTGCGGCACCGACTCGTCGGCGCCCGGCACCTGGCAGGCCGGCGTGGAGGAGGCGCTCGACTTCGTCCAGGCCGCCCAGGAGGGCTCAGACCTCTTGCCCAGCATCGGCCTCGTCAACGTCTACACGCTCTTCTATCCGGAGCACCTCATCCTCGGCGACGACATCTACCGCCGCGCCCGGTACGCGGTCATGGACATCGATCTCGACGACGAGTCGCTCGCTCTGGATGCGATCGCCGCGGTCGGGCCCGGTGGGCACTACCTCGGCAACAAGCACACACGACGGCACATGCGCGAGGCGGTCGCGCCTGCGATCACGCATCAGGCCGGGCCGGACGGCGCCTACCGCGAGCCGCTCGACGTAGCTCGTGAGCGGGCCGAGGCGCTGTGGCGGGACTACCGGCCCGAGCCCCTCGAGGAGGACAAGGCCGCCGAGCTCGCCCGGATCCTGGCGGCGGCCGACGCGGAGCTGCGCGGCTGAGCCGCCCAAGCGTGGACGTCGCGCTGCTGTGGAAAGCTTCTTGGGAGGACCGACGAGAGGAGCATCATGGATGAGAACGGCACCGGCGCAGGCAGAGGAGACCAAGGGGGCGAGGTCCGGCGCGGACTCATCGGCATGGTGCGTACCGGCGATGCCAGACTGGAGCAGAGTGCCGCCGTGCTCACCACCGCTCGCGGCGGAGCGGAGTTGCGCCAGAGCGCGTCCGTAGCGGTGGTCTCGGGCGCGGACACGTCGCTCTCGACCTCGGCGGCGGTGATGGTGCCCACCCTCGGTGATGTGCGCATCGACAAGGGCGCCGCCCAATGGGTCGTCGCCGCCGGCGACGTCAGCTTCGACAAGGGCGGGTGCGCTGCCGCCATCGCACCCAGCGTCCGCGTAGACCGTGGCGGCATCGGCGTGGCTCTCGCCAGACACGTGGAGGTCGGTGAGGGCGGCCGCGTGCTCCTCGGGCCGGTGGCGTCCGCCGCGGCCGGCCTGGCGTTCGGCGTCGGTATGGGCCTCGCCTTCGCCGCGAGCGCCGGCTATCTGGGTGTCAAGGCCTGGCAGAAGCGGCCGCACCTGCCCGGACGGGCGTGATCGCCACCGGCGACGCGCCGTGCGAAGCATGGATGGGTCACCAGACGAGGGGCCCGGTGCCGCCGCCGAGGCAGCCGACCTCCGATGGCGAGGACCCGGCGTCGCGCAGCCGTCGTTGGCTCGCGCGCGACGCATTGCGCGAGCTCCGCAGTGAGAAGACGCCGGAGAGACTGCGCCGGCGCAGCTGAACCGCGCCACGGCGGCGTCACCGCGGCACTCACTCGTGTGGACTCTGGCGGCGCCCGGCCCCCAGTAGTACTGTAGGAGCCCGCGAGGGTCCGTCCCGCCACCGCCGAGCAGGGGGTCCCATGCCGGTCGCCGAGACCAACGGCTCGCTCGTCTCGTTGCAGCGTCGCCATCCCCGGCTCCTTCGAGCCGTGACCTGGATGCGCCGCCATCCGGTGTTGTGCGGGGTCGTCGGGACCGCCGGTATCGCCGCGGTGTTGGTTCTCGACCTGTACTACCCGCGCTATCTGCTGAACGGCCTCTACTTCATCCCGCTGTTCTTCCTCGCCCTTGCCGTCGATAAATGGGCGGTCGCCTTCGCCGTCGTCGTCTGCACCTCGCTCTCCGCCTTCGTCTTCGCCTGGGAGGGCACGCTCGACGTCGACCACGGGCTCATCCTGCTGTACTCCGTGCTGATCGGCGGCGCACTTGTCATCCTGTCCTACCTCATCCAGCGACTCTCCACGATCACCGAGTACTCGGTCCTGCGCGCCCAGCTCTCCGAGGCCGGCGCGGACATCCTCGGCAGCGGACGGTCGCGTGACGATCTCGACGAGCTTCTCGAGTACGCTCTCGAGCGTCTCGGCGAGCAATTGAACGCCAACAGCGGCGTCCTGCTGCTCGCCGGGGACGACCGCTGGGCCGGGCGCGCCGGGTTCGGTCTCGGTGTGGACGCCCGTCAGGTGGTCGCACAGTCACAGGAGCTCCCCCTCGCCTCCCAGGCGCTGCTCACCGACGCGGCCCTCTCCCAGGACTTCACCGACGGCGACCCGACGCCGTTGGCGCCGCTCGCCGCGCACATACGCCTCGAGCGAGTGCTCGTGCTGCCGATGCGCGCGCTGGAACGCGACGTCGGCGTCATGATCTACAATCGATCGCAGGACGAAGGCGAGTACAGCGGTGAACAGGTGGCGCTCGCCGAGGGCCTTGCCCGCTACGTGGGCGTGACCCTCGACAACGTGCGCCTCATGTACGAGCTGAATACGAAGCGTCGTGATCTCGAGCTCGTACGCGACTCGAGTCTCGGTTTCGCCGAGAGTATCGACACCGACGAGGTGCTCGAGGCGGTCACCACAAGGCTCATCGGCGCCCTCGACATGCATGCCTGCGACATCTATGAGGTGGACCTCGACGCGGGTCTCATCCGCACGCTGGTGAGCTACGACGACGGCTCCTTCGACGTCACGCAGACGCGAGGGCGCGAGTATCCATTGGATCACTTCGCCACGAGCGCTTTGGCGATCCGCAGCCGGCGCCCGGTCGTCTCCACGTCCTTCGACGACCCGCGTCTCAACGATGTGGAACGGGAACAGCTGCGCCGCGACGGTCACCCGACCCAGCTCCTGATCCCGCTGCGCGTGCGGGACCGCGTGATCGCCCTCGTCGAGCTCTTCGACAACCGCGAAGCGCGGGAGTTCGGCGGCGAGGAGGTCGAGCTGGCCCGCGACATCTGCCGGTTCGCGGCGCTGGCCATCAACAGGGCGCGCCTCTTCGACGAGCAGCGTGCGATAACCGAGCGCAGGGACCGTCTCGCGCGTCGTCTGCAGCGCCTGCAGTCCTTCGCGGTAGAGCTCAATCAGAGGCTCGACAGCGCCGACCTGCAGGACGTGCTCGACGAGGTGACTCGCGCGACCGCCGACCTGCTGCACGTGCGCGTGGCCGCCGTGCTGGGGGGGAGCGGCCAGTATCTCGCCATGCGCGCGCTGGCCGTCTCCGGCTCCGCCACCGCGGGCGTGCTCGCCGCGGCCGAGGCCGACCTGCTCGAGCGTTGCGCACTGAGCATGGCCGCCCCGGGAGAGGAGGACCTCGCCGGCGCCGAGATGGTCGCGGCCCAGGTGGGACGCGGCGAGGGCCTTCTTCTGGCGGCGCTGGACAGCGACTCCACGCAGCAGCCATCCGTGCTCGTGGCCGCCGACAAGCTTCACGGGGACTTCGACGAGGAAGACCGCCTCCTGCTCGCCACGCTGGCCGCGCAGCTCAACGCCAGCATGCACAATGCGATCGCGTATCAGCGTGAGCACGTGATCGCCGAGACGTTCCAGCAGGCGCTTCTCATGACGCCGCCGGTCATCCCCGGGGTGGACGTGGGCGTCCACTATCGCGCCGCCACGGATTCGGCGCGCGTGGGCGGTGACTTCTACGACCTCATCACCATCGGCCCCGGCAAGCTCATGGTCATCGTCGGGGACGTGTGCGGCAAGAGCCTTTCGGCGGCCGCGCAGTCGGCCGTGGTGCGATACATGCTGCGCGCCTACGCCGCCGAGGGGTCGCCGGGAGAGGCGCTCTCCCGGCTCAACTCGGCGGTGTTCGCACAGACGCCCGACCAGCCGTTCGTCACGCTGGTGGTGGCGTACATCGATGTGGCGCGGCACATGTTCGAGTACGCGGTGGCCGGGCATCCGCGGCCGGTCGTGCTCGCCGGGAGTGGGGAGTTCCCCATGCCCGGCGAGGGCAACGTCCCCGTCGGCATCTTCCGCGGGGTCGCCTACCCGACCAACCGCGCCGTGTTGCCCGATGATGCGTGCATCGTCCTGTACACCGACGGCGTCACCGACGCCCGGCGTGACGGCGTCCTGTTCGGGGAGGAGCGGCTGCGCGAGGCGGTCCGCGCCAACCGGCCGCTCGCCGCCCAGGAACTGGCCGACACCCTGCTCGAGACCGTCAAGGAGTTCGCCGGCGGCGTGCTGGCCGACGACTGCGCGGTGGTCGCCGTCAAGCTGCCCTAGGCCGGCGCGGCCGGCCGACGTTGAGGAGCCGGGTGAAGGTGTCGGCGTCGATGAAGCCGATCAGACGTCCGCCGGCGTCGATGACGACGGCCCGGTCGGTCTCGCGTTCGCGCAGGAGGCGCAGCACGTCGATCGCCTGTGTCTCCGGGGTGACCGCGGGAAGGTCCGGGGCGGAGGCCATGACGTCGCGTACCCGGTCGCGGTCGAAGCGTTCGCGCGCCGCTTGCTGGAGGTCGCGCGCGCAGACGAGGCCGCCGTACTCCGAGCCGGGATCCTCGGCCGCCACCGGCAGGCAGCGCGATTCGTAGTCCTTGAGGCTGCCCTGTGCGGCATGGGCGAGGGTCACGAAGGGCGAGAGCCAAGCGGCCGGCGTGGTCATGATGCGACCGGCCGAGACCCCGGCCAGGGCGCGATCCATCTCCGCCTGCCGCGTCGTCGCCCGCGCCGCCTGGACCATCAGCCAGCCGACCAGGGCGAGCCAGATACCGCCCAGCCCACCACCCAGCACCAACTGGCCGGCGCCGAGGGCGATGAAGCCCCAAGCGAAGACCTGGCCGACCAGCGCGGCCCGGCGTGTCGCGCGCAGAAGGTCGCGAGACCGCCACCAGAGGAAGGCGCGAAGCACGCGTCCGCCGTCCAGCGGAAAGCCGGGCAGCAGGTTGAAGGCGACCAGCGCGGCGTTGGCCACGCCGAGGTAGGCGAGCACGGCGACGAGCTGCTCCGGCCCGGGAAGCGCGAACGCCAGCCCGATGGAGCCGGCGGCGATGGCGACGCTGACGAGCGGACCGGCGATCGCCATCCACGCTTCGCGGCCCGGCGAGTCGGGCTCACGCCCGAGTCGGGCGACGCCGCCGAGAAGGAAGAGCGTGATGCCGATGACGGGGATCCCCTGGGAGCGGGCGACCAACGAGTGACCGAACTCGTGGGCAAGGACCGAGGCGAACAGCAGCAGCGTGGCGGCGACCGCCGCCGTCCACGTCGCCGCGGAGCTCCATCCCGTGTACGCGCTCGGGAAGAACCCCTTCGCCAGGACGAACGTGAGGAACACGACGACGAACAACCAGCTCGGGTTGACGGCGACGTCGATGCCGAAGAGGCGGCCGATGCGGATCCCGGTCATGGTGTCTCCTCCTCACAGGTGGTGCTCCACCTCAAGTGTTCCACGCGTCAAACCCCGGAGCCCCCTACGCTTCTGCGCCGGGCGCGACC
>CAZJGT010000021.1:10369-10799 GCA_964545565.1 uncultured Thermoleophilia bacterium | reverse complement strand
GGCGTCTGGCTCTCGCGGCCCGCGGCGCCGCGAGAGCCAGACGCCCACGAGAAGCGTCACCAGCGTGCCGCCGCCAGGTCGATGAAGACGCCCACCCCGCGCCAGCCGCCGGCGGCTACGGTGGCGACCGAGTCGAGCGTGATCATCGCCGAGACGGAGAACAACACCATCGGCGCGAGTCCCAGGATGCGGGAGCGGCCCGGCAGGGCTGGTGGCAGGTGGGTCTCGGGGGCGCTCATCGAGGGAGACTCCCCGGAGGCGTCAGGCGTGGACCATGGTGCCGAGGCCGTCGGCGACGGCGAGGACGCCGGCGCGGCGGCCGAGACGCTCGTCCTCGGCGGCGAGGGCCG
This sequence comes from uncultured Thermoleophilia bacterium, assembly GCA_964545565.1. Lineage (GTDB taxonomy): Bacteria > Actinomycetota > Thermoleophilia > UBA2241 > UBA2241 > CAIXSE01. The sequence goes on along the minus strand of CAZJGT010000021.1, from coordinate 10,449 downwards.
CGTCGACGGAGTCGAACGCGGTCACCCCGAGACGGTCCAGCGGCTCGAGGAACGCCGGATCGGAGGCGCCGACGATGGCG
>CAZJGT010000021.1:6250-10359 GCA_964545565.1 uncultured Thermoleophilia bacterium | reverse complement strand
GACGACGGCGAGACGGAAGCGCTCGAGGACACGGGCGAGGACGAACGAGCGCTGGCCGCCAGGCCCGAGCGGCTCGCGGAGGGCTCGCTCCAGCAGCTGTGCCGGTGAGGCGGCGGCGGAGAGCGCGTCGAGGAAGTTGCGCTCGCCGGGCCCGGCGCCGGCGCCGTCCGGCAGGTCGGCGCACAAGACGATCAGCCCGCCCTCGGCGACGGCCGGGCGGGCGGCGAGCCCGAGGCAGGTCGCGGCGCGACTCGCCTGGTAGAAGTTGTCGCTCTTGGGCGAGGGGACGCCGGCGACCACGGCGTCGTAGCGCTCGCCCGTGGCCCGCAAGGAGGTCCCGGTCATCTCGCCGGCCAGGGACTCCTGGGCGGTGGCCGGGTCCCCTGCGCGTACCAGCGAAGTCTCTCCCTGCACGTTCATCAGAACGTTGACGCCCCAGCGCAGCGGGGTGCGCGCCGCGATCTCGCGCAGGGTGTTCTGGAAGGGGTTGTCGCGCAACCGGCAGATGGTGACTCCCGGCCGGCAGATGAAGGCCGGGCGGTGGGTCCAGGCGATCGTCTCTCGCCCGGCGCAGCCGATGGCGACGCCCTTGACGCCGCCCGAGAACCCGGCGTAGAGATGGGGCTCGACGACGCCGACGGTCACGACGAGGCCGGCCTCCGCGACCCGGCGCGTGACGCGCACGGGCGCTCCCAGAGTGGTCTCGCCCAGGTCCACGGTCTGCGACTCGATGCCGTGGGCGTCGAACACCTCCACGCGATCGGCCACCGAGGCGCCTATCAGCCGCGCGCGTTCCGCTCCGCCGGTGGTGGCATGCAGGCCGCAGCCGATCGCGACGGCGACGGCCTGGTTGGACACCGCTGCCGCTCGCAGCTCGTCCAGCAGCGCTGCGAGGATCGGCTCGCTCGGGCAGGGCCGAGACGCGTCGGGCACCGTGATGACGACGGAGCCGGCGCCGCACGCCAGCTCGCGAAGGCGCGGCGCCCCGAGCGGTCGCGCCAGCGCGGCCTCCACCGCGACGGCGACGGCGTCGAGCGGCTCGAGCGCCGCGGGAGGTTCGAAGGCGTCGGCGCGGGCCACCGGGAGACGCCGCGCGCCGCAGCAGACCCAGGCCGGCGCGCTCACGTGGTCGCCGGCGCCCCGGGGTCGCTGCGGCCGGCGCGGCGCCACGTCCACCACATGGCGATCACACCGGCGAACGGGAGGAGCGACCACAGAAAGCCGAGGACCAGCCAGTCGAGGAGGTCGCCGCGCGTGCGCCGGCAGGCGGACCACGCGAAGGCCATGCAGATGCCGAGCTGCGGCCCGTAGGCGAAGAAGGCCCAGGCGGCGACGTAGGCGCCATACGCGAGGGCGTTGTCCGCGAGGTCGGCGATCACGTGTACAGCTCCCGGAGGCGGCCCACGACGGCTGCCACGGCGGTGACCGCCTGCGGCGGGTCCAGCGGGCGCGCCTCGCCGGCGAAGCGGAGCAGGTGGGCGGCGAGCCAGCGCTCGTCGACGTACGGCTGACTCGCGAGACAGGCGCCGTCCGGGAGCTCCTCGACCGGCTGCCGTTCGGCGATCCAGCGCGCGACCACGGGGCTGTACCACACGGTCGCCGACTGGGGTGCGTAGCTGACGGATGTGGGGATGCCCTCGCGCCGGTAGAGGTCAAGCTCCACGTCGCTCCGCGGTTCGAACGTCTCGTCGAGGAGGAGCGCGCTCCTGGTGGTCGCCACACGGAACACGCGCGTGCCTCCTGCCGTCCGGCACCAGCACACGTAGTACCACTCGCCTCGGCTGTGCACGAGGAGGTACGGCTCGACGACGCGGTCACTCATCCTGTCGGCGCCCTCCCTCCAGTACCGGATGGCCAAGAGGCGTCGCTCGACGATCGCCCGGTTGACGTCGGCGAGGATCTCATCCGCCGGGAGCAGCAGGTCGCCGCCGGCGAGGGTCGGCGCGCCGCCGCGGGCGGCGCGCAGCTTGCCGGCGGCGCTGCCCAGGGCGCTGCCCGAGGCGGTCGGCAGCTGCTGGCCGACGAGCTCGATGGCGAGGAGAAGGGTGTCCGCCTGGAGGGGCGAGAGGCGGGCGGGGCGCGCCAGCGCCGGCCCCGCCAGATCGCAGGACACGCGCAGCCTGGTGCGGCCCTCGAACTCGGCGTACAGGAGCGCGCCGTCGGCTCCGAAGTTGACCAGGTTGAGCAGGCGCACGTCGGCGCGCAGCTCCTCGGCGCTCACGCCGAGCGCGGCGCGCACGTCGGCGACCGGGAGCACGGCTTCGTCGTCCTCGCAGTGCCGCAACAGGTAGTTGGTGAGCGCCGTGAGCCGCGTGAAGCGGTCCACCTCGACGCGAAGGTCATCGCCGGCGGCGCGCCGGCGCCGCTCGACGGGAGCGCTCGTGGCGTGTGGAGACGGGACCTTCCGGGCGGACGAGGCGGCGGACCGCGGGGGCGCGGGCTCGGCGAGCGACCGCTCTAGGTGCGCGAGCTGGACGGAGAGACGCTCACGGAGGTTCGCAGGCTCGAGCATCTCCGCCTCATCCGCCAGGCCGAGGACCCAGCCGAGAAGCGGTCGCGCGTCGGCGTATGGCGTCTCGTACACGATGCCGCCGTCGTCCAGATGCTCCACTGTGCCGCAGTGCGCCCAGTGCGCCTCCACCCACCACGCCATCGCCGCCGTGACCCGCACCCGCGCCGTGGCTCTCGGCTCCGCCAGCTGCCACGCGGGCCGGTCCCGGTACGCGGCGAGGTCGAAGCCCACCGGCGGCGAGAAGTCGTGTGGGCGGCGCGTATGATGCGTCACCCGTGAGCGGATGCGGGAGAGACGAAACGTGCGCAGGGCCTGGCGCAGGTGGCAATAGCCGATGAAGTACCATTCGCCGGCCACGAGCTGCAGGCCGTAGGGGTCGACGACACGCGCCATCTCCTCATCACGGCTGATGGCGTAGTACACGAACTCGACGGTCTTGCGCTCGGCGACCGCCGCCTGCAGCTTGGGCAGGGCGGCGGCCGTCTGACGAGATTCGGGCACGACGGTGAGTGGCGGTGTCTGCGCGTCGGCGAGTAGTTCGGGACGTCCCTGCGCGAGGCTGAGCAGGGCGAGCCGGAGCGGCTGGGAGTAGGCGAAACGGTCTTCGAGGACGGCGAGACAAGCGGCCAAGGCCGCCAGTTCTTCGCCGTCCAGCGTCACCGGCTCAAGGTAGTAGGCGTCCGCCGGCAGGCTGTAGAGCTCGGTGGCGGTCTCCGAGAGAGGATCCTCGTCGGACTGGATCTCGATGCCGAGCTCCTTGAGCTCGAAGCGGTCCTCGTAGAAGCGCCGCTTGAAGGCCTCTTCCGTCATGAGGGGGTAGCCCTCGACTCTGCTGCGGATCTCGGCGACGCTCACCGGCTGGCCGCGCCGGGAGAGGAGCAGGGCGACGAGCGAGAGCCGCCGCACGAGCTTGTCGGCGTCCCTGCTGAAGCCTTCTTCGCGGACTCTCTTCTCGGGCACGGGCAGGCTCCGGTCGCGGGCGGCGGGGCGCGGGCGGCTCATGGCCGCCCGCGCCTCATGCTACCGCACCGGCACGGGCTGCGGGAGAGCGCGGGCCCGGCTACAGCGCGGCCGCCTCTTCGGCCGCCGCCGCGATGATCGCGTCGAACTCGGCGCCGAGGTCGGCGGGAAACGGCGTGGCCGGCGCGGCGAGGATCTCCGCGACCTTCTCCTGCGCCTTCTCGGTCGTGCTCTTCGCCCCGGCGTTCTTCCAGCCCTCGTAGTTGCCGGTCTCGCCGAGCTTGGCCTGCCACAGTTCGCGCACGTGCGCGCGGGTGTGGTTGTCGAAGAGGTAGTTGCCGTTGAAGCCCATCTTCTTGATGAGGTCGACGGCCAGGGTCTCCTCGCTCACCTCGATGCCGGTGAGGATGCGCTTCACCATGCCGATGATCTCGTCGTCCACCACCATGTTCTCGAGGCAGAGGATGCGGGAGCCGTCGAGCAGGCCGGTGCCGAACGTCACGTCGGCGCCGTTGGCGTAGGCCATGAACATCGCCAGCGCGTTCTCGTAGGCGCTCTGGATGCCGGGCTCCTTGGCTGTGGTGGCGCCGGCGCCGTACCAGGCGGGGACGCCGTAGAAGTCGGCCATGTGGCCCTG
>CAZJGT010000021.1:1593-6150 GCA_964545565.1 uncultured Thermoleophilia bacterium | reverse complement strand
ACGCCGCAGCCGTCGGAGCTGATGTAGACGTGCTCGCCGTCGAGCGGCAGGTCGTACTCGGGGTTGCGCGCGCCCAGCGTGAACTCGCGCGGCGCCGTGCCCATGGCCTTCTCGACCACGGTGGCCGGGATCCTGGCCACGGTGGTCTCACGGTCGACCGTGGCGCCGTTCGCCTCGAGGACGTCGAGGGCGTTCTGCGAGTGGAACTTGACGCCGACGGTCTCGATCACGTCCAGCGTGGCCTCGTGGATCTGCTGCACGTCGTCCTGCGACAGCAGTTCGAGCTTGACGCGCTCGCCGACGTAGCACTTGTCTGCGTAGGTCATGGAGGGGCTCCTTCTCTTTCTAGAAGCGGCCGGACTCGACCGCGGCGATGATGTCGTCGAACTCGCGCCCGAGTCCTGCGGGGAACTCGGGCGCGGGGGAGGCGAGGAGGCCGTCGGCGACGGCCCGCGCCTTGTCTTCCAGACGCGGGCTGCCGGCGTTCTTCCAGCTCTGGGCGGTGCCGGTCTCACCCAGCTTCGCCTGCCACAACTCGCGCACGTGCGCGCGGGTGTGGTCGTCGAAGAGGTAGTCGCCGTTGAAGCCCATCTTCGTGATGAGGTCCACGGCCAGGGTCTCGCGGTCGACGGTGACGCCGCGCAGCAGGCGCGTGACCATGCCGAACACCTCGTCGGCGATCACGAGCTCCTCGAGCGACATCTGCGAGACGCTGTCGAGGAGGCCGGCGCCGAAGCAGAAGTCCGCGCCGGCCATCATCTCGAGCACGAGGCCGAGGGTGTTCTCGTAGGCCGCCTGCGCGTCGGGTCGCTTGGCCTTGGTGCCGCCCCAGCCGAGACCGGCGGGGAGGCCCCAGCGGCGCGCCATCTGGCCCTGCACGGCGCGCAGGAGCAGGGCCTCCGGGACGTTGGCGAAGTACGACCCGGTGCGCATGAAGAGGGCGGTCGGCCCGCCGGCGTGTACCAGCCTGGCGCCGGGAGACGAGAGCTGGATGGCGGTGACCGCGGCGAGGATCTCGGCGGCGCCGACGACGGCGGTGCCGGCCGGCGTGACCGGGGCGGTCGCGCCGAGGATCGGCATCGGGTAGAGCATCATCGGGACGCCGGCGTCGCCGAGCTCGAGCGCGAGCTCCATGCCGAAGCGCTCCATGTGCAGCGGGCTCACCGTGCAGAGGATGACCGAGAACGTCGGGCGGGCCTTGAGCTCCGCCGCCCCGCCCGCCACCGCCTCGGCCATGCGGATCAGCGGCCTGGCCTCGGACGCGTCCTTGATGCTCACCACGATGCTGTGCTTGCGCGAGGCGCGCATGCAGGCGTCGAACTCGTGCAGGACGCGGCTCTCCTCGGGGGTGTCCTGGGCGGACACCAGCGCCGACGTGGCGGAGAGGTTGTCGAGGCCGTCCACGACGCGCGCGGCCTCGTAGACGTCCTGCTTGACGCTCTGCCGAACGGTGCCGTCGGCCTCGCGCACCCGGGTGGCGCAGCCGTCGGAGGCGAGGTAGGCGTGCTCGCCGTCGACGGGCAGGTCGAACTGCGCGTCGCGGCCGCCGAGCGTGAAGGAGCGCGGCAGGGTCGCGAGCGCCGCTTCGACGGCGCTCGCCGGGATGCGCGCGACGGTCGTCTCCCTGTCCACGATCGCGCCGTGAGCCTCGAGCACGTCGAGCGCCCGGTCCGAGTGGAACATGGCGCCGGTCTCGGCGAGCACGTCCAGGGCGGCCTCGTGGATACGCTCAACCTCGGCGGGGCTGAGGATCTGCAGCGGTCGCCGCCGTCCGACGTAGCGTCTGTCGGCGTGCGTGGTCATGAAGCCCCCTTCGGGATGTCGTCGTCGGTGCTTGTGGTCCCGCCGCCGTGCGAGAGCTCGAGGGCGACGAACGGCGAGGTCACGGCGCGCACCAGCGCGTCGTAGTCAACGGCGAAGCGCACCTCGTCGCCGGGCTGCAGGGGCTCCGGCGTGATCAGGATGCAGACATCGCTCGTGGCGCCGGCCAGATAGGCGCCGGGGAGGAGCGGGCGGAGGCCCCCCGGCTCCATGTCCCGGCGCCCGAGGGCGAGCAGGGCGTACCAAGCGTCCTCGCCGGGCAGGTCGACTTCGGGCACGTGGCCGAAGGCGTCGAGGCCGCCGGGGCCCTCCGGCGCCGGCGGCTTGCGGTGGCACTCCAGTACGGCGGCGCTGAGTACGGGGTCGGTACGCCCGAGTCCCGTGATGCCGCGGCCGCTGACGAAGTCGTGGCCGTAGATGGGGCCGCCGCCCGAGCGTATCTCCGAGGAGAAGCGCGGGCGGTAGCCGTCCAGATGCTGGACGACGCAGGTGCCGCCGAGGCTGAGCACCGGATCGGCGACGCACAGGCCGGCCACCTCCGCCAGGACGTCCTCGGCTTGCCGGAACAGTTCCTGTGACGGCAATTGTCCCGAGAGGCAGGCGAAGTTGACGGCGACGCCCGCCAGCTCGATGCCGGGCAGGCGGGCGATCTCGGCGGCGACCGCGGGGGCGGCGTCCGGCAGGACGCCTTCTCGGCGGTCGCCGAGGTCGACGGTGAGCAGGATCCGGACGGCTGCGCCGGGGGCGTGCGCTCCGAGCACCTTGGCGGCGCCCGGGTCGCTGAGCATGATGCGGTCGGCGACCTGTGCCGCCGTCCCGAGCTCATCCCACTGGGGCGCCCGGATGAGCGTCAGCGGTCCGAGCGCTCGCGCGGCGAGCCGCATCAGAGAGCGCAGGCGGCTGTCGGCGAGGCCGGCGCAGCCGGACTCGAGCATCGTCTGCCCCACGAGCGGCTCGCCGTCGACGCACTTGGTCACGCCGGTGAGCGTCATGCCGCGGGCGCTCAGGGCGGCGGATAGACGCCGTGTCGCGTCGGCGACGGCGTCCAGGTCGATCGTGAGCCGGGGTGAGGTCATCCTTCTCCACTTCAGGTGGTCGTGAGCAGCGCCACGGGGACTCGCCGGCCGGATGGCGGTCGGTGCACGGAGGGGTCTCCCTCTCGGCGGCGTCTGCTGCGACCGTGGCGGTGCGCGTCAGCGGGGAAGGGTATTAGAAGTCGTGGACCTTGCCGCCGGAGAAGGCGGTGCGACGACGGTCGTGAGGGCTTGCGTCTACCACTCGGTTCGCAGCTCCCGTGGCCGGTGGGACAAAGCGGGCGAAGTATACTTGGCCGACGGGCCATTCGACAACAGGGGGCGTCATGCCGGCACTGGATCCGCTGTACACAGTGCGCGAGGGGCACCTGTGCTTCGACGGGGCCGACCTGGCCGATCTGACCGATACGCATGAGACGCCGTTCTTCGTGTTCAGCGAACGCCGCGTCCGAGCCAACGTAGAAGCCCTGACGACGGCGTTCCGCGAGGAGCACGCAGCCACGGAGGTCTTCTTCGCGAGCAAGGCCTGTTCCAACCTCTGGTTTCTGCATGTGGTGCGCGACGCCGGCGCCAACGTGGAGGTCAACGCCGGCGGGGAGCTCGAGAAGGCGCTCAAGGTGGGCTTCGAGCCGCGGCAGATCGTCTTCAACGGCGTCGCCAAGACCGATGACGAGATCAGGCGCGCAGTCGCCTGCGGCGTGCGCGCCTTCATGGTCGATTCGCTGCACGAGCTGAGACGGATCGGGGACGTGGCGGGGAGTATGGACCGTGTCGCTGCGGTGGCTCCACGCGTCGACGTCCACGTGCCGACGCTCACGCACCCCGGCCTCGAGACGGCGCACGGCGGTAAGGCGGGCATCGACCGCGACGACGCCGCGCTCGCGTTTCGGTTCGCGGCCGACCATCCGGCGCTTGAGCCCGCCGGTCTGCACCTGCACATCGGTTCGCAGATCACCAGCGTCGAGCCATATCGACAGGCCGTCGGCGCCGCGCTCGACCTCGTGGGCGAGGTGGAGGACGCCGCCGGCGTGCGCCTGCGGTTCCTCAACGTCGGCGGCGGGTTCGCCGTACCGTATCGGGAAGCACCGGTCACCTGTCATCCGAGCGACTACTTCTGCTCGCTTCTGGGCCCCGCCGACTACGCCGCCGTCGTCGCCGGTGAGGTCGCGGCGCGGCGCCCGGATCTCGCGCTCTTTCTCGAGCCGGGACGCTCCATCGCGGCGACGACGGCGGTGCTGGTCGCGCGTGTGGAGAACGAGAAGACCAAGGGCCGCCGCGACGGCGTCGGGCGGCGCATCGGCGACGAGCGCTGGATCACAGTGGACGCCGGCTTCAACACCCTGCTCGAGCACACCAACTACCACTGGTACTACCGGACCATCACCGCGTCGCGAGCCGGGGAGGAGGCGGACGGGGAGTTCCGCCTGGCCGGGCCGCTGTGCGACGGCGGCGACGTCTTCGCCGGTGACGGCGACTCGCCGTACCGCGCGCTGCCTTCGTCGACCACGGTCGGCGACGTGGTCGCCTTTCTCGACGCCGGCGCCTATACGCTCGAGATGATGAACCCGTACAACGCCCGTCCGAGAGCGGCGGCGTTCGCCGTCACGGCGGCCGGCGATCTCGTGCAGATCAGGCGCCGCGACACCGACGCCGACCTCGTGGCGCACGACCTCACGCCCGGCTTCGACTGAGTGCCGCGGCG
>CAZJGT010000021.1:0-1493 GCA_964545565.1 uncultured Thermoleophilia bacterium | reverse complement strand
CCGCGGCGGGCGGACCGAGGGTGCCGGCCGAGGACCGGGCACTCCGGGCGCGGTTCAGACGTGCGTCACGTGATGACCCACTGCGTGCGGACCTTGGCGAACTTGTACTTCGTCTTGCTCGACCCGAGCTTCCAGTACACCCGGTAGAGGTCGGTGGTGTGGGCGTCGATCACCCGCTGACCGGCGCTGTTGGCGCCGGCGACGACGGCCACGTGGTCCCATACGCCGTCGCCGCTCCAGTCGTAGTAGATGAAGTCGCCGCGGTTGAGCGCGCCGGAGGACGTCGCCCAGTCGGTGCGGCGCGTGTTCCAGTAGCTCATCTGCTTGGTGACGTTGATCCAGCTCAGGCTGTAGGTATCGTCACCGGGAGAGGAGCTGCCGTGCTTGTCGTACCACCAGCCGCTGCCCGACGTGCTCCCGGCCATGGGCATGTCGCCGGCACGGGCGCACTGTGAGGCGAAGTTGGCGCAGTCCGCGCCTGCGAAGCGGACGTACGTGGGGTTGTAGGACAGCGCGTACCTGTCCGCGTAGGCCTGCGCCGCCGCCCGGTCGTAGGTGATGATGGCCCGGTACCGGCGCTGGGGGATCGCGGCTCGCCGACCCGCCGGCCGGGGCAGGCGGAGCGGCGCGGCCGCCCGTTCGAGCGCCTTGGTGGTGGCGCGGACCCGGGCACGAGACGCTCCGGCCGCCTCGAGGCAGGCCGGCCGCTGGACGTCGACGTACGCATCGGCGGTGACGACCCAGCCGGCGTCGGACCGGACCAGCGTCAGGGTGTGGTCGATCCCGCTCGCCTCCTCGTCCGTCGCTCCATCGTTCGATCGCCAGGTGACGACGGTGACCGCTCGCGCCGTGACGTGAGCGCTGTCGCCGTCGTCGGCAAGGGCGCTGTCGAGGACGGTGATCTCGCACTCGGCTGACTCGGCGCTACGCCCGAGCTGCCGGCCGCGCAGCGCCGCCCCGAGTGCCAGCCGGGCCTCATCGCGCGCCAGCGGGCTGCCCGGGACCAACCACTCCGCCAGTACCGTCGCGGGGTCGGCCGCGGTGACGGCGGAGGCCCTCGCCTGGAGGTAGGCGCCGGCCGCGGCGACCGCGTCGCTTGCGCCCGGACTGCCGGCGGCCGCCGCCGGAGCGGCCGCCGCCGGAGCGGCGGTCGCGCAAGCGACCACCGCCATGGCGGCCGCCACGATGTGCGCCCAGTGTCGTCTTTTCATACTGACCCCTTTCCGGAGGGTTACGGGCTGGTGGAGACGGCGGTGATCAGCCATCCCCCCACGGCGCTGCCGACCCTCCCCAGGGTGAAGAACAGCGTGGCGAGGCCGTCCGGCAGCGGACAGCCTCGCCGGGCGTGGACGCGCACGCGCACCTTGAACACGAGCGTGCGCGCATCCGGCGCCGCGAACACGCGCGCGGAGCGGAACCCGAGGCCGCGCAGCGACGCGAAGGCGCGGCGCGACCAGAGGTGGTGGTGGGAACAGAGGGCGCTGGCGCGCGCG
>CAZJGT010000020.1:0-25727 GCA_964545565.1 uncultured Thermoleophilia bacterium | reverse complement strand
CTGGCAGCCCATGCCGCAGTGCGGACAGGTGGTGCGCACGCGCTGGAGCTCCCAGTGGCGAGCCACGCCCCTGGCCGTGCGCTCCGTGAGCGCCCCGACCGGGCAGGCGTCGACGCATTGGCCGCAAAGCTCGCAGTGGTCGAGATCGGGCAGCGGGTACCAGTCCTTGCCCCCGGCACGCTCAGCTCGCCGCCCGGACGGATGAGGCACCACGCCGTGCACCTGGATGGCCGTGCAGGCCGCCCAGCAGCGGCCGCAGAGGATGCACTTCGAGTAGTCGCGGACGACGTACGCGTCCTCCACAAGCGGGAACTCCTCGGCGTCCGGGAGCTCGTTCGGTGGCTCGACGCCGTACTCGTACGCGAGCCGGCTGAGCTCGCACTCGCCGAGCGCGTCGCAGGTGATGCAGGTGTGACGCCCCGAACGGATGAGAAGCTCAAGCGTCGCCCGGCGTGAGGTCCTGACGCGGTCGCTCATGGTCTGCACGTCCATACCCTCGGTGGCCGGGGTGCTGCAGGCCGTCAGCAGACGTCCGGCGTCGGCGACCTCGACCACGCAGAGGCGGCAGACGTCGCGATGGCCCGCCTCGGGCAGATAGCAGAGCGTCGGGATGGCGACGCCGTGAGCGCTCGCCACGTCGAGGATGGTCTGGCCGGGTTCGAACGTGAGGACCCGGCCGTCGATGGTGATCTGCGGTGCGGCGGTCATCTCAGACCACCCCCACGGCGATGCGGTAGCAGCGCAGGCAGCGCTCGGCCTCGCGCCGGGCGTCGGCCATGGAGACCGGCCCCTCGACCTCGTCGAAGCACTGGATACGCACCTCCGGCGGCACCACCAAGGGCCTCAGCTTCTCGGTGCTGCCGGAGAAGGGCATCGGCGCCTGGGCCTCCTCGCGGATGGCGGCGAGCATGCCGTGCTCGAGCCGATCCTCGAGCGGCGGCGTCACCGGCCTGTGGTGCAGGAACTCGTTGATCGAGAGGGCGGCGCGGCGACCGGCGGCGAGGGCCGCGACGAGGCTGCTCGGCCCCGTGTAGCAGTCGCCTCCGCCGAACACGCGCGGATCGGCCGACTGCATGGTGAGCGGGTCCACCTCGAGGGTCTTCCACCGACTCACCTCGATGTGGCTCGGTACGAGCTGGTCGACGCCGCACACCTGGCCGATGGCCGGGACGATGCAGTCGCAGTCGAGGACGAACTCCGAGCCCTCGACCGGCTCCGGGCGGCGGCGCCCGGAGTCGTCGGGCTCGCCGAGGCGCATACGCCGGCACTCGAGACCGATGACCTTGCCGTCCTCGGCGACGATGCGCACCGGCGCCACCAGCGTCATGAACTCGATGCCCTCCTCCTTGGCCTCGACGATCTCCACCTGGTCGGCGGGCATCTCCGCCTCGGTGCGGCGGTAGAGCAGCTTGACGTCGTCGAAACCGAGGCGGCGGGCGGAGCGCACGCAGTCCATGGCGACGTTACCGCCGCCGATGACCACGATCGTCTCGCCGGAGAGCGGCGTGTTGCCGAAGGCGATCTCGCGCAGGAACTCGACACCCGGCATGAAGCCGTGGTAGCCGGCGTCCTCGCCCTCGCAGCCCATGCGCGCGGACTGATGGGCGCCGACGGCGACGAACACGGCCTCGTAGCCCTGCTCGAACAGTTGTTCCATGGTCGCGTCCACGCCAAAGCGGAAGTTGTAGACGATCTCGACGCCGAGGGCCTCGACGCGCTCGACCTCGGCGCGCAGTACATGACGCGGCAGACGGTAGTCGGGGATGCCGACGGCGGCCATGCCGCCGGCTTCGGGCAGGGCCTCGTAGATGGTGCTCTTCACGCCGTCGAGACCCAGGTAATTGGCGCAGGCGAGGCCAGCCGGCCCCGCGCCGATGATCGCGACCCGCGCCGTGCCCGGCAGGGGGTCGACCTCGACCTCCGCTTCGCTGTCGGCGACGAAGCGCTTGAGCGTGCGGATCGCCACCGGCTCGTCCACCGAGCCGCGGCGGCAGGCGTCCTCGCAGGGACGGACGCACACGCGGCCGATGGTCGCCGGCATGGGGCAACGGCGGCGCACGGCCTCGGCGGAGCGCTCGACCTGGTCGATGCGCAGCTGCTCGACGTACGCGGGGATGTCGACGCCCGCCGGGCAGGCGGCCATGCACGGCGCCACCACGGTGGAGGCGTAGAGACCCCGCGGGATCGGCCGCCGTTCAGCGACGGCCGCTGCGAAGCGGTCGTAGTGCTGCTCGAGAGCCTCGAGCACGGCGTAGCCGCCGGTGCGACCGAGGTCGCAGCGCGAGGCCTCGGCGACGTGCCGACTCAGCTCGAGCGCGCGCTCGAGCCGCGCCTCGTCACCACGACCGGCGCAGATCTCCTCGAGGATACCCGCCACCTCGTGCATGCCGATGCGGCAGGGAAAGCACTGTCCGCAGCACTCCTGGACGGTGCGCGCGGCGAACTCACGCGTGAGGTCGACGATATCGACGGAGTCGTCCCACACGGCGACGCCGCCCCAGCCCATGACGGCGCGGAACGTGCTGGAGAGCTCGGAGGGAAGTCGCGAAGGGTCGCTGGTCCAGGCACCCGCCGCGGCGACGGCGACGTGGGTCATGCAGCCTCCTCTGGCCGGCACGGGCGCTGGCTCGGCGACCGCCTCCCTCCAGCTGCGCATCTCCTGGAGGACCCGGACCGGACGGATCGTTGTCGGCGCCCCAAAGGGCGTCCCTCAATGGACCCATGATACGGGCGCGCGACACGCGCCACAATCGCCGCCGCGGCGCGATGCCCTTCAGGCCTCGGCGGCGGCGCGGCGGGCCGCCGCCGCGAGCACGCGCGGCGGCTGCGCGCCGCTGACGGCGTAGCGCCCGTTGAAGACGAAGGTGGGCACGGCGCTCACGCCGATCTCGGCGGCGCGACGTTCCTCCGCGCGGACCGCCTCTGCGACGGCGTCGTCGTCGAGGGCGGCCGCGACCCGAGCCGCAGGCATGCCCGACGCCTTGGCGAGCTCCTCGAGCCGCGCGCGCGACCCGACGTCCACGCCGCGCGCCCAGTACGCCGCGAGCAGGTCCTCCGCGAGCGCTTGCTGCGCCTCCTCGCCGATGTCCAGCGCGGCCGTCAGCAGGCGGTGGGCGGCGAAGGTGCTGGGCCTCCGCCGCAGCCGCCGCAGGTCGAGGAGCGGCAGCCCGTCCGCGGCGGCCGCCTCGGCGAGACGCGCCGCCATCCCGTCCAGCGCCCCGGGGCCGTACTTGCCCTCGAGATAGGCGCCCAAGTCCACGCCCTCCTCCGGCACGGCAGGGTCGAGCTCGAATGCGGCGAAGCGCCAGCGCACAGCGGCCGCTTCGTGGCCCAGTTCCCGCAGTGCCGCTCGCCAGCGCGACGCGCCGACATAGCACCACGGTCAGACGATGTCGGACCAGATCATCACGTCGATCACTGTCGCTCCTCACACGCGCATGCCGGTCTCCGGATGCATTCCCCGGGGGTGGCGACGCTACTCGGACAGGTCCGGGCGACAGCGACGCCTCCCGGCGGCGACAATCGACGGCCTCGCCGAGCCCTGCCGTCGAGGGGGCTTCTCCCGGGCGCAGACTCGCCGGTGTGGACGATGCTCAAAACGGGCACTCCCATCAGCAGCCGGTCCAGCATCGTCGCCGGCCGGTAAGGGGAGAGATGAACAGCGTCGAAAGATCGGTCGTCGTCGCCTGGTGCATCGTGGCGCTCGTGGCGCTCGCGGGAACGAGCGCCGGCTGCGGCAAGGCGGACGAGAACGACGGAGCGCCTCAGTGGGAGACCGTGGTCTCCACGGAAGTCCCCGGAGCCAAGCCGGCGAAGATCCTTCTGGGCACCTATCACCTCGGCGACCGCGTGCGCCTCGCCTGGGACCTCTCCGGCCCCGAGAAGCCTCCCGTGATGTTCACCCTGCGCGTCGTGGAGACCACGGCTGGTGTGGGCTTCGGCGCCTCGGTGTCGCCGCAGGATGCGAACTTCGCCCTTCACACTGACGAGGTGCTCGTCCTCGGTCCCGTCAGGCCCGGCGACTACCGGGTCTACTTCAGCCAGCGCTTCCGCCCGTCGCAGGGTCCAGGGTACGACGTGAAGCTCACGATCTGGACGACGAAGTAGCTCCGGCAACTCGGGGGCCGCGTCGCACAAGCGTCTCTGCGAGGGCATTGCCGGAGTCGTGTCCTACTCGACCTCCTGGCGCACGACGAGAGCGGTCTGCGCTCCGCTTCACGCACGGCGAGCCGATCGCAGGCGACCCCAAGGCCGCGCTTCGTGAGGTGCTTGAGCCGGGCGGCCGGGATCGGCATGCCGGCGGGCGGTCGCCTCGCCGACCGTCCCCGCTCGCGGTCAAGGCAGGCGCTTCGGGTTGCATCCTCCTCCGCATTCGGGTTCACTGGGACACGAATCTACGCCAAGCGGCGCCCAGCGGCGCTCCGCCCCCAGCAGATTCGTCTCCCTCTTCTCCCGTGTTGACGGTCGTGCCGTGCGGCGGGCGAACGCGTGGGTGCGGAACGTCCGGCGGACACAGGCGACTGCCCCTGTCCGCCGGTACATCACGTGGAAAGGACCTCGTGCGGATCACCAAACTCGTCCTCGTCATCGCCCTCACCACACTGACCCTCGGGATCGTCGCCGGTCCGGCAGTCGCCGGACAGCCGTCGATCCCGCAGCTCAAGAAGCAGTTGCGCCACGCGAAGAAGATGCGCCAGCGCACCGCCGAGCGGGCCGGAAGAGCCGCAGCCGGCTTGGCCGCCGCCCGCGCCATCCGCGCCGCCGCGGACGCCGGCGGCGACGCGGGCACGGATGCCGGCACCGCAGCCGGCGAGCCCGTGCCTGATCCGGCGACCACCGCCGCCCCCGACGCCGGCCTCAGCCCGGCGCTCGCCGCCGTGCTCCTCGCCGACGGCGTCGTCACGGAGGAGGAAGTCGCGACCCTGCAGAAGCGCGCGGTCAAGACCAGGAAGCTCGCCCGCCGGTGGGCGCTCAAAGCGCGCAGTCTGCAGCGGCGCGTACGCCACCGCGTCCAGATCAAGCGCTGGAACCGCCAGGGTCGATGGAAGCCGCTCATCAAGCTCGCCGGCAAGAAGTACGGCGTGAGCACCGCCGGCCTTCACCGCATGATGATGCTGGAGTCCGGCGGCCGACGGACCGTCGGCAGCATGTACAAGGGCCTCTACCAGTATCACCCGGCCACGTGGGCCGGCCGCTGGAACCCCTGGCGGCGCCACAGCATCTACGACGGCTGGGCGCAGATCCGCGCCACCGCCTACGCGCTCAGCAAGGGCATGGGCCGGAGCCAGTGGCCGAACACGTACCCCATGGCCTTTTGAGCGAGGCCGCCCTCTCCCTGAGCGCCGGCCGCATCCACGACGGGCGCCGAGCCGGGATCGGCGACGTGTTCCCTTGATGGTCGAGCGCAAGCTGGGCGTCTGCGACGCGATGGCACTTCGTCGTCGACAGCCGCGGCGCGCTCGTCGAACGGACGTAAGCCTCCGCCGGCGCACGCCGGACTCGACGACGGCCCAGGGGCTCCCCGCCCCCGGTCGTCTTCGGGGTCGGTGCAGAGCCATCCTGCAGGGCAGGCTCAGAGCGGCCTGCTTCGGCGCTGGCCCGGGCCCACGAGGCGCGATACGCTGCCTGCCGTGGATGCACCCTCGCAGCTCAGCCGCCTCAGCCGCCGCCGCTACCTCGCCCTGATCCTGACGCTCGGCGGTCTGTGGACCATCGGACCCTTCGCGACCGACCTCTACCTGCCGGCCCTTCCGGGCGTCTCCTCCGACCTCGACGCCTCCCAGCAGGCGGTCGCGCTGACCGTGACCACCTTCATCGTCGGCCTCGCCCTCGGTCAGCTTCTCGCCGGACCCCTCAGCGACGCCTACGGCCGCAGGCGACCGCTGCTCGTCGGCCTCGTCGTCTTCACGGCGACGGCGCTGGCCTGCGCCTTGACTCCATCCGTGGAGATCCTCATCGGCGTGCGCCTCGTCCAGGGTCTGGCGGGAGCCTCCGGGATGGTCATCGCCAACGCCGTTGTCACCGACTACGTGAGAGGTCGTGAGGCGGCGCGCCTGCTCTCGCGACTGGCGCTCATCGGCGGCCTGGCGCCGATCGTTGCTCCGCTCATCGGCGCGCAGCTCCTCCACGTCACGGACTGGCGCGGATTGTTCGTCGTGCTCACCGGCATCGGCGTGGGCCTGGTCGTCCTGGTCGCGCTGGGGCTCCCCGAGAGCCTGCCCCGGGAGCGACGCTCCGCGGCCGGCCCGAGACCGGCGCTGCGCACCATGGCGATGCTCTCGCGCGACCTCGGCTTCATGGGCTACACGCTCACCGGATCCCTCGCCTTCATGGCGTTCTTCGCCTACCTGGCCGGCTCGTCGTTCATCTACCAGGAGCTCTACGGCGTCTCGCCGACGGCGTTCAGTCTGCTGTTCGCCGTGAACGCGATCGGGATGCTCGCGGCCAACCAGGCCAATCACCGGCTGCTGGCGAGGTTCTCACCGCGGCAGCTGCTCGCCGCGGGTCTGGTCGTGAACGCCGCGGCCGGTATGGCCGCCCTCGTCGTGCTGGCGCTCGGGGGCATCAGTGTCTGGGCCCTGGCCGTCCCGCTCTTCGTGATCGTGGCGAGCTTGGGCCTCGTGTTCCCCGACTCCACAGCACTCGCCCTCTCGCTCCACCCCGAGGCGGCCGGATCCGCGTCGGCGTACTTCGGCGCGCTGCGCCTCGGCCTCGGCGCCCTGGCCACACCGCTGATCGGCATCGGCGGCGCGGTGAGCGGGCTCTCCACGGGACTCGTGATCGCCCTGTCGGGGCTCGCCGCGCTGGTCCTGTTCGCCTTCATCGCGCCGCGAACGCGGGACGAGCAAATCGTCGTCGACACGCCCGAGGAAGCGTCGGCGGACATGCCGGTCGGCTGAACTCGCGCGCAGTCTCGCGTCGAGGATGCTCTTTCGCCCTCACCTCCGGGTACACTGCCCGTGAACGGCGGACACTCCGGAGGTACAGACGATGTTGTGCGAGATCGCAAGAAAGGTCGAGGGCGCGGACCTCGAGCGCATCCAGTCCCTGGAGAAGGACCTCGGCCTCACCATCGTGGCCTTCTCCTGCCGGTCGCTCGACCCGGCGCGTGAGGAGAAGCTGCAGAAAGCGATGCAGGAGCTGGGCCCGCAGCTGCAGGCGGCGCCGGCGCGAGCCGACGAGGACCAGCTCTCGCGCATCCGCGCCACTGAGGAGCAGTTGGGCATGGCGCTGGTCGCCGTGAGCCCCACGGTGCAGTGAGGTGACGGCGGGCGAGAGGCGGGGCGGCAGACGCCGCCCCACCTCCCGCCCGCCCGCGTCAGGCTTTCGGATTCGGCGTCTTCACCACGAGGAAGCGGACGCGTCCGGCGCTTTCGTTGCGGATCGCGTGCAGATGGCCGGCGGCGCTGGGCACCAGCGTGTCCGGCCCCGCCGTCGCCGTCTCGCCCTCGATCTCGATCGTGGGCGTACCCTCGAGGACGTAGAAGTGCGCGTCCACCGGCGCCTTGTGCGGCTTCACGACCTCTCCGGGCTCGAGGGTTATCTGGCTCACGACGACGTGTGGCGTCGCGTACAGGTGCCGCACGTCAACGCCGTGCGGGTTGTCGGCCACGGCTGTCTTGTCGGCGGTGATCGTCTGCATGGGGTCTCCGTTCATCGGTCGAGGATGGCAAGGGAATCGGACCGTCTCCCCCAGTCTGCCCTGTGGACGGCGCGCCCGACCTTGACCCTCATCAAGACAGGAGGGAAGCCGTCCGTCCACCGACCCGTCGCTGCCGTGTGCAAACGCGAGCGCGTTTGCCTCACCGTGCTCGGGGAAGGCCTCGAGTATGACCTGCGAAGCACCCAAGGAGGCTGACGCTTGATGTCCGCTGATCTGACAGAGAAGAGAATCGCCATCCTCGCCACCGACGGCGTCGAGGGGATAGAGCTGACCAGCCCGAGAGAGGCGCTGGAGCAGTCCGGCGCCACAGTGGAGCTTCTGGCGCCCGACGGCGGCGTCATCCAGCTCTGGGACCACGCGGAGAAGACGGAGACGATGCCGGTCGACCGCGTGGTGGCCGAGGCCGACCCGGGAGAGTACGACGGGCTCGTCCTCCCCGGCGGCGTACGGAATGCCGACCACCTGCGCATCCATGCGTCATCCGTCCGGTTCGTCACTGAGATCGTCCGGCGCGGCGTCCCCGTCGGCGTCATCTGCCACGGCTCCTGGATCCTGATCGAGGCAGGAGCGGTGAAGGACCGCACGATCACCTCGCACCCGGCGCTGCGCACCGATCTGCTGAACGCCGGCGCGCACTGGGTAGACCAGGAGGTATGCGTCGACCACGGGCTGGTCTCGAGCCGCAGGCCGGACGATCTCCCGGCGTTCAACGCCAAGATCGTGGAGGAGTTCGCCGGGGGCGTGCACGATCGAGAGGCGGCCTGACGCAGCGGGATCCGCCCGCCGGAGGACGGCCGGACTGAACTGGCGGGCGGCGGCGCGCGCCGGCGCCGCGCCACGGCGGAGTCAGCGCGCCACGGCGCACCAGCGCAGCAGCATGAGCGCCACCGCCGCGGCGTGGTCGACGAGATCGGCGACCGGCACGCACTCGTCGACGGTGTGCGCCCTGGCCAGATCGCCGGGGCCGAACGAGACCGTCGGCGTGCCGGTGACGCGCGTGAAGACGGCCGCATCGTGCCAGGAGTCGAGCCCGCTGATGCGTCCGGGCCGCCCCAGGTCGGCGGCGGCGGCCAGGGTGTCCGTCACGATCGGATCGTCATCCGGTACCTCGGCCGGGACGATGTCGCACGGCCACTCCCACTCCGGCGGGTGCTCGGCCAGCCAGTCGTCTTGGTCGGTCGCGGTCTTGACCCAGCCCTCGACCTCGTCGAAGACGTCCTGGCCGCCGCGGTCGCCGTTCACCTGACCCGGCATGTACACCACGGAGAGCACCGCCTCGCAGGACGAGGGATAGGTCACCATCCACTCGCCGCCCCTGATCACCGTGGGCAGGACGTGCGGCTTGTGGAGATACGGGTGCTCGAACTCCGCCCGCTCGCCCCATTCCTGGCGGAGCGCGCGCAGGCTCGCCAGCACGAGCTCCATCTTGTCGATGGCGTTGACGGGGCCGCCGTCGCGCCAATGGGGGTGGTGCATCTCGGCGTGGCCGGTGCGGCCGATGGTCCGCACCACCGGATTCACGCCGCCGCGGCACGCCACCCACACGTCGAAGCCGGTGGGCTCGGCGCAGAGGCCGGCGTCGGCACGCACGCCGTGGGCGGCGCACGCGTAAGCGCCGGCGCCGCTGGACTCCTCGTCGGTGTCGGTGCAGAAGACGACGTCGCCGGCCAGGCGTGCGCCCAGCCGCGTGACCGTCTCGAGCGCGAACAGCATGCCGGCGATGCCGCCCTTCATGTCGCAGCTGCCGCGGCCGTACAGCATGCCGTCACGGATCTCGGCCTTGAGCGGGTCGCTCGCCCAGCGGTCGAGAGGCTCGTAGGAGACGGCGTCGATGTGGCCGTTGAGGAGCAGCGAGCGGCCGCCGCCGGCGCCGCGCAGACGCGCGGCGAGCTGCGGCCGCCCCACGAAATCGAGGCCGTCGGGCACCAGGCGGTTGCCCGTGCCGGTCGGCTCCGGCTCCCAGACCTCGACCTCGGCGCCGAGCGCGGCGAGCCGACGGCTCAGGTACTCCTGCAGCTCCGCCTCCTGGCGCGGCGGGTCACCCACGTTGCGCGCCGTGGTGTCGAAGGCCACGAGGTCGCTCGCGAGCGCCACGAGCTCCTCCTCGCCTTCGCGGACGGCGGCGACCACGCGTTCCTCGAACGCCGATCGGAGAGTCTGGCTCATGGTGTCTCCTCCTGGGGGGCCCGACGCCGGGCACAGCGTGCCCGGCGTGACGGCGGCCGGGGCGGGCGCCGGCGCCCGCCCCGGCCGGGACGATCATTGACGGCATCAGACGGGCATCACTCGGGCGGCAGCTCCCCGAAGGTGATGCTGACGTCGATGCCCTGTTTCTTGCTGCGGGCCCGCCAGAAGAAGTACCAGGCGAGGCCCGCGACCCACGCCGCTCCGAAGACGAAGAGGTTCTTCCCCGTCACGTCGCGCGAAGTCGGGTCGATGAACGAGAAATAGAGGAACGCGAAGATGAAGATCAGGTACAGGACCGCGCCGATGCTCACCAGCGGGATGCCGAGGATCTTCCAGGTCCGGTACGGCGACGCCTCCCAGATGCCGCGGACGTTCTTGCGGTAGGGGAACAGCAGCGCCGAGATACCGGTGACCATGAACACCGAGATGAACTGCATGCCGCCGCCGATGAGCCCGCTGAGATCGCTCTGCAGCCACAGCACGTACACGGCGACGCCGAGGATGAAGACGACGAGCGCGACCGTGAGGTTCTTGATCGGCTGCGCGTACTGCGGGCTCACGTCCGTGAACCATTTGGGGCCCATGCGGTCCAGCCCCCAGGCCAGGAACGCGCGGCCGATGATGAGGATGGCGATGGTGATCTCGAGCCAGATGACGGCGATGAACGCGAGGAGGATCGCCCACGCCACCCAGCCGCTCTGGCCGCTGGCGATCCACGACAGCGTGAGGTAGTCGGGGGAGAACGGGGCCGTGTAGCCCTCGACCCCGGCCCCGAAGCTCGCCTGAGCCGTGGCGCTGATGAAGTTGAACGCCGCAACGCGATACAGGCCGAGCACGGTGAGGACGCCGAGGACGATGGGCACCCAGACGGCGAGGATGTTGCCGCCCAGGAGGCTCTTGTCCGGGCGCTTGACCTCGCCGCTCAGATAGGCGATGGCGTAGTTGTAGACGAACAGCGCGTACACCCCGCTCAGGGCGCCCAGCGTGCCGTGCCAGTCCCACGTGGTGGGCAGCGGCCCGGCCGCCTGGATGAACGCCTCGTAGTCGAGTGATCCGTATTCCGCGGCGATCGCGTTCCAGTTGCCGATGAACTCGGCCTTGCTCGAGAGGAACAGCGCGATGATGAGGACGATCGGCCCGCCGATGGCGGGGATCAAGAGGATCTTCTGGATCCGCGAGTAGATCTTCATGCCGAACGCCACCGAGAGGAAGCCGACGACGACGGCGATCACGCCGAGGATGAAGAGCCCTGCCTTGGATGCGGCCCAATCCGCGAACCCGCTCCAGCCCATGTACTGTCCGAAGAGCTGGAGGGCAGGCGCGCCGAGCCACGTGGCGATGAACCAGTTCCAGTAGAAGATGGCGAGGATGTTGGCGAACACCGCGCCGAGCGCGATGGCGGGGTGCAGGATGCGCGAGTTGTAGACGTACTCCCCGCCGGCTCGCGGCATGGAGCCGCTGAGGATACCCCAGACGAGGGGGGCGCCGATGCCTGCGGTGACGGCGCCGAGAAGGATCGCGAGAAGCAGGTTCCCCGTGGGGAAGAGCGAGAGCGCAATGCCGACCATGAGCCACAGCGTGGCGATGGGCTGGCAGGTCATGAGTCCGGCGCCGAACGCGTCCCACATGTCGAGACCGCGCACGAGGCCGCTGGCTTTGCGGGCGAAGACGAGATCGTCGGCCATACGTCCCCCTGGATGACGTAGTCGATCGATGGTATCGAACCGGCGTCACCGACCCCCTCGGCGGGCCGTCTTGCGGGTCATGCCATCGCACCACCTCCCCTTCTCGCGCTCTACGGCGGATCTGCCTGTACGGTCAACGAGATGCTAAGCCCGTCTTCAGGCGTGTCAAGAGCTTCACGAACCTCCTGCGAGGGTAGGAGAGGTGCCGAGACCCAGCGATGACGGGGGAGGATGAGCATGGCCGGCTCCGACGAGCGGCTCCGCGACGCGACACTCACGGCGACGGACTTCGACCCGAGGGCCGCCGAGGGACCGCCCGCGCGAGCGCGGGCGGTCGTCGTCGGCGGCGGCATCATCGGCGCCTCCGTCGCCCACCATCTAGCCCGGCTGGGCTGGACCGACACCGTCGTCCTCGAGCGCAGCCGGGTCTCGAGCGGGACGAGCTGGCACGCCGCGGGCCTCATGACGCGGACCCGCGGCACGCACGCGCAGACGGAGCTCGCGAGCTACAGCCGCGACTTCTACGAAGGGCTGGCGGCGCTCTCCGGCGTCGATATCGGCTACTACCCGAACGGCTCCCTGTCGGTGGCGCGCACGGAGGAGCGCATGGCCGAGCTCGGCTACGGGCTCACGATGGCGCACCACCACGGCCTGCCGGCGCGGCGTCTCACCCCCGAGGAGATCGCCGGGGTCTCACCTCTCCTCGCCGTCGACGACCTCGTCGGCGGGGTGCTCTTCGAACAGGACGCGACGGTCAACCCCGGCGTCGCCGCGTACGCCACGGCCAAGGCCGCTTTCGACCTCGGCGTGCGCGTGGTCGAGGGCGTACGGGTCACGGGGTTCCGTCTCGAGGGCGCACGCGTCACCGGCGTCGAGACCGACGCCGGGCTGGTGGAGTGCGAAGTAGCGGTGATCGCGGCCGGATTGTGGTCGCGCGAGCTCGGCCTGCTCGCCGGCGCGCGCCTGCCGCTGCACGCGGCGGAGCACTACTGGGCGCAGACCGAGCCCGTCGAGGGCGCCACGCGCGACCTGCCCATCATCCGCGATCTGGACGGCTACTTCTACGTGCGCCACTATCGCGGCGGGCTGCTGGTCGGCGCCTTCGAGCCCGACGGTCACCCGCGCACGACGGCGTCCATCCCGGACGACTTCTCCTTCGGGGAGTTCGAGCCCGATCTGCCCCACTTCGAGCTGCCGCTCTCCAAGGCCCGGCGCCGCATACCGGCGCTCACGCAGGCGCGCTTCGCGCACTACCTGGACGCGCCGGAGAGCTTCACGCCCGACGCCAACTTCCTGCTCGGCGAGACGGGGGAGGTGGTGGGCCTCTTCGTCGCCGCCGGCATGAACTCGCAGGGCATCATCTTCGGCCCCGGAGTGGGGCGCGCGCTCGCGGAGTGGATCGACGAGGGCGCGCCGACGTTCGACGCCTCCGACCTCGACGTGCGCCGTTTCTCGCCGGCGCAGGCCAACGCCGGCTACCTCTTCGAGCGCACGCGTGAGTCGCTCGGCCGTTTGTACGCGATGCACTGGCCCTTCCGGCAGCCCCGTACGGCCCGGGGCCTGCGCCGCGTGCCCCTGTACGACCGCCTCACCGCCGCCGGCGCCTGCTTCGGCGAAGCCGCCGGCTGGGAGCGGGCCAACTGGTACGGGCCCGCCGGCTCGCGGCCGGAGTACGAGTACTCCTACGGCCGCCAGAACTGGTTCGACGCCGTCGCCGAGGAGCACCGCGCGGCGCGCGAGGGCATCGCGCTCTTCGACCTCTCGTCGTTCGCCAAGCTCCGCGTGGAAGGCCCCGAGGCGCTCGCCACCGTGCAGCGCGTCTTCACCGCCGATCTGGACAGACCGCCGGGGACGGTGACGTATACCTCCATGCTGAACCGCCGTGGCGGCATCGAGCTCGACGCGACGGTCACCCGACTCGCCGGCGACCGCTTCTTCGTGGTCGCGCCCACGGCGGCCCAGGCCAAGACCTACCACTGGCTGCGTCGCCACGCCGACTCCGCGGCCGTCGTGACCGACGTCACCTCGGGCCTCGGCACCCTCGCCGTGACCGGCCCGCGATCGCGGGAACTGATGGCCGCGCTCACGGACGCCGACCTCGCCGGCGCCGCGTTCCCGTTCGCCAGCGCGCGGGAGATCGACGTCGGCTGGGCGACGGCGATCGCGCTGCGGGTCTCGTTCGCCGGCGAGCTGGGCTGGGAGCTGTACGTCCCGGTCGAGTCGCTGACGACCCTCTATGACCGACTCCTCGAGACGGGCGCGGACCTCGGCTTGCGTCACGCCGGCTATCACGCCCTCGATGGGCTCCGCGCCGAGAAGGGCTTCCGTCACTGGGGCGCGGACATGGGGCCCACGGACACCCCGTTCGAGGCCGGCCTCGGCGGCACGGTCGCCATGGACAAGCCGCGCGGGTTCATCGGCCACGAGGCGCTCCTGACGCGCACGGCCCAAGCGCCCCGGCGACGGCTCGTGCATGTGCTGCTCGCCGATCCCGAGCCGCTGCTGTACCACGGGGAATCCCTGCTCCAGGACGGCCGCATCGTCGGCCGCGTCACCTCGGGCGCCTACGGCCACACCGTCGGCGCCGCCGTCGGGCTGGCGTTCGCCGAAGGAGAGCCGGCCGCGATCGACCACGTGGTCGCGGCCGCCGACGTCGAGGTCGAGATCGCCGGCGAGCGGGTTCCGGCGCGCCTCAGTCCGCGGCCGTTCTACGACCCTGACGGCGTGCGACTGCGCGGGGGCTGACGCCAAGGCGGCGACACCGATCCGCCGCGGGCGTAAGATGCCGCTGTGGAGGGAGTCGGGGGACAGGCTTGGAAGCTTCGCGCGGCGCTCGTCGGCGCCGCCGCGGCGCTCCTCATCCTGGGGAGCGCCGCGGCGATGGTCGCGGGGTCGACGGCGGCGCCCGCGACGCACCTCGCCGGAGGTTCGCCCTCCCCCTCTCCGAGCAGCGACGTGAGCGATACGCTGACCACCACCGTGCTGCGTGCGGTGACCGTGCACAGCGGGTCGACAGCGACGGTCACGTACCGCGCCGACGATGACGACGCCAGCGGCGGCGTCGTGACGATCGACCTGCTCGTGACCACGCGCTCCGGCGAGGTGCGCCGCCACCTGGTCACAGACCGCCCGACCGTCGTCGGCGTCGTGCGCTCCTGGCGCGGCCGACTGCGGCTACGCCGCGGCCGCTATCGGCTCATCGCCCGCGCCGTCGATGCGAACGGCCGCCGGGAGGCGAGCGCACGCTTCGCCACGCTCCGCGTGCTCGCACCCCTGCCCCCACTGGTGCCCACCGCGCGCGCTCGCCGCGCCGCCTTCGCCTGGGCGGCCCGGCGCGCCGGAAACGTCGCGGTGGCGGTCGTCGACAGCCGCGGCCGCCAGTACGGCTATCGCCAGCGGCGGCCGTTCATGACGGCGAGCGTCGTCAAAGCCATGCTGCTCGTGGCGTGGTTGCGCCGTCACCGCACCATCGCGCCGGGCACGCGCGCGCAGCTCACGCGCATGATCACGATCTCGGACAACGACGCCGCCGACGCCGTCTACCGGAGCGTCGGCCGGCGCGGGCTCATGCGCTTCGCGCGCGCAGCGCGCATGAGCAGCTTCCGCGCCGGTCGCGCCTGGATCGTCAGCCGCGTGAACGCCGCGGACATGGCCCGCTTCTTCCGCGACATGGAGCGGTATGTGCCGGTCCGCCATCGTCGCTTCGCCAATGGGCTGCTCACGCACATCGTGGCCTGGCAGCGCTGGGGCATCCCCGAGGCGGCCGGCCGGCGCGGCTACCGCGTGTACTGCAAGCCCGGCTGGCTCGGCGCGTGGACACTCGCGAGCGAGGCGGCGCGGCTGGAGCGGGGCCGCATCCGCATCGGCCTCGCTGTGTTCACCGACCGTAATCCGACGTCCAGCTACGGCAAGGAGACCGTCGCCGGCGTCACGGAGCGGCTCCTGCGGCGCTGAGCTCCGCGCTGTGACCCGCTCCATGCTGTCTAGACCGAGCGCTCCCGCACGACGACGGCGACGTCGATGCGATCGACGGCGCGCAGCACCGGCCACTGCGAGAGCAGCGCAGCCGCGACCAGCGCCAGCGCTACCAACGCCGGCGTCCACGGCCGCAGGGCGAGGTCGAAGGAGAAGAGGTCGCTGCTGAACGACGCCATGAACACGGCCGCCGCGTAGTAGCCGATCACCAGCCCCGGCACGATGCCGATCACGGTGAGGAGCAGGTTCTCGCTGGAGACGAGG
This sequence comes from uncultured Thermoleophilia bacterium, assembly GCA_964545565.1. Lineage (GTDB taxonomy): Bacteria > Actinomycetota > Thermoleophilia > UBA2241 > UBA2241 > CAIXSE01. Next base: position 9,953 of record CAZJGT010000020.1, on the reverse strand, counting down.
AGCGTCAGCTGGCGACGCCCCATCCCGGCGGCCCGCAGCGACGCCAGCTCCGTCAGGCGCTCCGAGATGTTCGCCGACATCGTCGTGTAGATGAGGGCGAGTGCCATGACGGCGCCGAGGGCCACCATCAGGCCGACGAAGGCGTAGAACAGCCCCATGAACGACTGTGCGGCGGTGTACAGCGCCCTCGAGTCGACCACGGCGACCACTTCCCGAAGCCCGGCGATGCGGGTCCGGACGGCGGCGCCGTCCGCCCCGGGCGAGAACCGGACCAGCGCCGCGTTGACCGGCTCGGCCACCCCCGGCCCCAGGGCGCTGCGCAGCTCCGCAAGTGAGAGGTAGGCGAAGGTTCCCATCGGCTCATCGACGAACCCGGCAACGGGCTCGCGGATGGTCGCGTCGACCGACGGGAGCCGGATCGCGACGCGGTCCCCGACGGACAGATCGAGCAGATCGCGTAGTGAGCTGCCGAGGAAGAGACCAGACGCCGGCGGCGCGACCTGCCCCCGGCCGGCGACGAAGAAGCCGTGCATGCGCGTCCCCGGCTGGTACGAGCGAAGCTCGGTCCGGTACATCCCCGACGACGACTCGATCGCCGCAGGGAGGTACGCGGCGGCCTCGGCGCGAGCCACGCCGGGCACGGCGGCGACCGCGGCGACGCCCCGTGCGGCGGATCCGTTGAGGTGGGCGACGGCGTCCTGACGCTGGATGTCGACGAACTGGCGCTGAAGGAGCGTGGTCGTGGTGTCGAGCATGCCCCAGGAGGCGAGGATCAGCGTCGCGGCCAGCACGATGCCGAGGACCGTGGAGAGTGAGCGCCGCCGGTTGCGTCCGATGCCGCGCACGACCATCTTCCAGCGCGTCGGCAGCGCGCGCAGCGGTGGCACGATGCGCTCGACGAAGCTGAGGCCGCCGTGGCCGGACCCGAGCTGCCCGCGCATCGCGGCCGCCGGCGCGAGCCGCGCGGCGCGCATCGCCGGCGCGAGCGTCGAGAGAGCCCCGGCGACCACGGCGAAAACGAGGCCGACGACGACCGTCGCCGGGTGGAACCCGATGACGTGGATCGGCACGGAAACGGCGTCCGTGTAGAGCTTCGTGACGAAGCGCGCCAGCACGATGCCGACGACGAGACCGGGGACGGCGCCGGCGAAGGCCGCCGCCAGACCGAACGAGAGATAGTGACGGAACACCGTGCCGCGCCCGAACCCGTTGGCGAGCAGGAGGCCGATCTGGGCCTGCTGGGAGAGCACCAGCCTGGTGAGCAGGATGGAGGTCGCCATCGCCGCGGCGCCGAGGAAGAGGATCGGGAACATGATCGCCATCTCGCCGAACCCGTTGATGTCCTCGCTGAGCGTCGCGTTGGACGGCTGCTCGGCCTGGGTGAACGCATCGCCGGCCCCGTGCCGCCGCGCCGCCGCGCCGAGCCGGGCGTCGAGCGCGGCGCGGTCGGCGCCGGGCGCGTAGGTGAAGAGCGCCTGCGCCGTCACCGTCGACGGAGGCAGCTCGTCCAGCAACGTATCGGGGACGAAGAGCACGCCGAAGTCGTCCTGGGAGGGGAGGATCTCCTGACGGCTGGCGGCAGGCCAGAGGTACTCGGCGGAGGCCGCCTGACCGACCATGACGAGCGGGCGCCGGCCGTTCGCGGTGAGCACCTCGACCCGGTCCCCGAGGCGCAGCCCGAAGTGCTCCGCCATGTGCTTCTCGACGAGCACCCCGTCGCCGTCCGGAGAGAGATACGCGCCCTCGAGCACGATGACGCCGTTCACGGGCGGCTGCCCGCCGGCCGGCAGGCCGACGAGCCGCCCGAGCAGCTTGTGGTCGCCGACGCGCACCGGCACGTCGGCGATGCGACGCTCGTAGGCGCCAGACACGCCGGGCAGCGCCGCGCCGGCGGCGAGGATCGCCGCGGTGTCGCCGCCGCTCGCCGTGAAGTCGGCGAAGTGCGTCACGTCGAACACACGCTGGTACGACGCCTTCAGGTTCGCGTAGGCGTCGTACGAGAGCGCGAACAGGGCGAGCCCGAGGAAGATGGTCACGACGACGGCGAGGAACTGACCGCGCCGCCGGCGCACGTCGCGCCGCATCTTGCGCGCGAGCAGGCTCATGGCGCGCCGGCCGTCACCAGTCCACCTCGCCCGCCGGGAGGGGATCGGCGTTGACCTCGTCCGAGACGACGGCGCCCGAGCGCAGCCGGATCACCCTGTCGGCCGCTTCGGCGATCGCGGAGTTGTGCGTCACGACGATCACGGTACGGTCTGCGCGCGCGGCGGCCTGCAACAACTCGAGGACCTGCCTGCCGGTGTCCAGATCGAGTGAGCCGGTGGGCTCGTCGCAGAGCAGCAGGCGGGGCTCCTTGACGAGGGCACGGGCGATGGCGACGCGCTGCTGCTGGCCGCCGGAAAGCGCACCCGGGAAGTGATCGAGGCGGTCGCCCAGGCCGACGGCCTCGAGAGCCGCCCGGCTCTCCTCGCCACGCCCCACCAGCTCCGCCATGAGCTCCACGTTCTCGAGCGCCGTGAGCGTGGGCACGAGGTTGAAGAACTGGAAGACGAAGCCGACCTCTTCGCGGCGGTAGCGGGTGAGCGCCTCCGTGCCGAGCGCGGCGAGGTCGTGGCCGTCAACCACGAGCCGCCCCGATGAGGGCCGCTCTATGCCCCCGACGAGATCGAGGAACGTCGTCTTGCCCGAACCGCTGGGGCCGAGGAGGACCACGAACTGCCCCGCCGGGATGCTCAGATCGGTCGGCCGCAGTGCATGGACGGCGAGGCTGCCGGCGCCGTAGGTCTTTGCCGCGCCGTCCAGGGCTACGAGGGTCATCGTCCGCCTCCTTGTGGAGCCGTGTCGCTGCTTGGTCTGTACCCCGTGCCGCTCCTCTGTGCTCAGAGCAACGCGGCTCCCGGCCCCTCGGCGGCCTCCAGACGCGACCCGAGCAAGTCGGCCAGCGCCTCCATGTGTTCCGGCCGGGTGACCACTACGAGGTCATCGTCGCGCCGCAAGCGCATCTCCGACGTGGCGAAGAGCGTCTCGTCTCCTCGACGCACGCTGAGCACGAGCGTCTCGGGCGGCCACGCGATCTCCCCGATGCTCATGCCGTCGATCCCGGTCTCCTCGCCCAGGCGCCCCTCGAACAGCGCGCCGCGGCCGGCCAGCGCATCCAGACGGCGCACACCGGCGTGGACGAGACGGGTGTAGTGACGGAGCAACCGCTTCGAGGTCGCCGTGCCGACGAGGCGCCCGTCGGCGGAGACCACGGGCGCCCAGGTGGCCCGGTTGAGGGCCAGCAGCTCGATCGCCGTGTCCAGCGACGAGTCGGCGGCGATCACCGGCCCGCCGGCCGCGGCGAGGCCTCCAGCCGTCTCGGCGCGTCCCCGGCCCGAGCTTTCCGCACTTGCCGGCAGGATTCCGAGATAGGCGTCGTCGCGACCGACCACCGGCGCCGACTCGAGACCCGCGGCGTCGACGCGCTCGAGCGCGTCGAGCACGGGTTCGTCCGCGTGCAGCACGAGTACCGGATCCTCCATGACGCTCGCGAGGGGGAGGGCGCCGACGGGGGTCAGCCCGAAGCGGAAACGGTGCGCCGGCGCGTCCTCGCGCGACGCCAACTGCGAGTGGTAGATGTGACGGTCGCCGACGATGAGCGTGGCGATGCCGACGGCCACCATGGCCGGGGCCAGCAGAGACAGGTTACCCGTCATCTCGGCCACCATGAGCATGGTCGCGATGGGGATGTGGCCGATACTGCCGAAGCTGGCCATCATGCCGACGATGACGAAGGGAGCAGGGCTGAGCGGGACTCCCGGCGCGACCGCTTCGAGCAGGCGCCAGACGCCCGCGCCGACCAAGGCTCCGATGACCATGCCGGGACCGAAGACGCCGCCGGAGCCGCCGGAGCCGATGGAGAGGCTGGTGGCCAGGATCTTCGCGAACGGCAACAGCAGCACCAGCCACAGCGGGAACGTCATGAGGTCGGAGGTCATCATCTTCTGCACCCAGCCGTACCCGGTGCCGAGCACCTGGGGGAACAGCAGCGCGAGGCAGCCGACGAGCAGCCCGCCGACCGCCGGCAGCAGCCAGCGCGGCCGGCGGGACCGGCCGAACAGGCCGTGCACCGTCCAGAACGTCTTGTCGTAGAGCAAGCCGACGAGGGCGGCGGCGACCCCGATGAGCGCGTAGTACACGAGCTGGATCGGCTGGTCGAAGCGCAGCCCCTCGTGGTATCCGAAGATCGGCGCGAACCCCTCGACGGCGCCGAACACGACGAAGCCGACGATGGATGCGATCAACCCCGGCACGATGGCCGCCGTCTCGAAGTCGCGGCGGTAGAGCACCTCCGCACCGACGACGGCGCCGCCCAGCGGCGTGCGGAAGATGGCGCCGATACCGGCGCCCATGCCGATGGTGACGGCGATGCGCGCATCGTCCTGGCTCAGCCCGAAGCCGCGGGCGAGGAAGGAGGCGAAACCGGCGCTGATCTGCGCCGCCGGGCCCTCGCGCCCGCCCGAGCCTCCCGACCCGATGGTGATCGCCGAGGCGACGATCTTGACGAGCGCCGTCTTGGGGCGGATCCCCTTGGGATCGTTGTGGACCGCCGCGATGGCGGCGTCGGTGCCGTGCCCCGCCGCTTCCGGGGCGAACCGCCAGACGAGCAGGCCCGAGACGAGCCCGCCGGCGCCGACGACGAGCGGGATCGCCCAGGGGCGGGCAAAGCTGCCGGCGGCGGTGACGCCTCCCTCGTTGGCGGGCGACGGCGGCGTGTACCCCCCGACCACCCCCAGCAGGAAGTGCGTCGAGAGCTCCAGCAGGGTCACGAACGCGATCGCTCCCAGACCGGCGACGGCGCCGATGAGCACCCCGAGCACCAGCCACTTGGTGAGATAGGGGGCGGCGGAGACGCGCCGCGCGAGGCGACGTTTCAGAGACAGCAGGAGCGAAGGCCCCCGATCCGTCAGTTCGACAAGAGAAGCGCGACCTTCGCCAGCAGCACCTCAGGAACGACCGGCTTCTCCACGAACTCCTGCACGGGGAGCCACGCCTCGTCCCTGTCCTTGTTGGAGAACTTGCCGGGGTAGATCCCCGCCTCGTTCACGGCCGTCAGCATGAGCAGCGGCAGGCCGCTGGTACGCTCATCGGCCTTGAGGGCGCGCGCCATCGTGAACCCGGCCCCGGTGTCCTCGGGGAGCATCACGTCGAGGATGACGAGATCGGCGCCGAACGCGGCGACGTTGTCGACCACGTCCTTGTCGTCGTTCTGCGCTCCGACTTCATACCCCTTGCTCTCAAGGATCATCGAGACCGACTCCACGATACTCTGTTCATCGTCGACAACGTAGATCCGCTTCACGACTTACCTCCGTTTGGTGTCGGGCTCTCGCGACAAGCTATCATAGCCATAATCGTTCGCTGACAGGACACGATGGAACACGCTACGGACATCATCGCCCTTGTGGGCGCGGGCACGCGCGGGCACGCCGTTCTCGAGGCGCTCTTGGGCGTCCCGGGAACCGAGGTCCGCTACGTCTTCGACGCCGACCCCGCCGCGCCGGGGATCGCGCTCGCGCGCGAGAACGGCATCAGTTGTCGCACCGACGGCGGCTTCGACGAGCTCTCTGCCGACGCCGACGTCGACCTGATCCTCGAGACCACCGGCGAGCCGCAGGTGCTCGAGGCCCTCACGACGAGCAAACACCCGAACAGCCGCCTGCTCGGCGGCGCGTCCATGCGCCTCATCACTCGCCTCGCCGATGCGCAGTGCCGGACCAGCGACCTCCTCGAGCGGCAGCGCTGCACCTACGAAGAGCAGATCTGCGAGCTGTCCGACGGGATCGAGCGGGCGACCGACGACAAGGTCTGTTACCTCCGGCAGGCCTCCCACCAGGTCAAGTCGCCGTTGTCCTCGATCCAGACCTACGTCAACGTGATCCTCGGTGGCTACACGGGCGAGCTGCCCGAGCGCACGCGCGAGATCATGGAGAAGATCCACGCCCGCTGCGACTCCGCCCTCGAGGCCCTCGCCGAGCGGCGGATGCTGGCCGATCTGCGCTGCGTCGATCGCGATGCGCTCGAGATGAGCACGGTGCACCTCGCCGAGGTGATCGGACAGGCGATCGAACTGCACACCGCGCTCGCCGGCGAACGCGGTATCGAGATCCGGCGATCGCCCCACGACGGGCCCGACCTCGTGCGCTGCGACCCGGAGCAACTCCGCACGCTGTTCTCCCAGCTCCTCCGCAACGCCGTGGTCTACTCCCACGACGACGGGCTCGTGGAGATCGCCCTCGCGACGCAGGACGACGGCCGCATCGCGGTCTCCATCCGCGACCACGGCATCGGCATCGCGGCGCGCTGCCTTCCGCGCATCTTCGACGAGGACTACCGGGCCGACGCCGCGGTGAAGCAGCACCCGGACGGAGCCGGGCTGGGTCTCACCATCGCCCGTGAGATCGCCGGCCTCCACGGGTTCGACCTCAGCGCCGAGAGCGAGGAGGGACGGGGCAGCGTCTTCACGCTGAGCGTCCCTCCGGCGTCGGCGGCGTGAGGGCAGCGGGCGAGAGGATCCGCTCACAGCCCTGACAGGTGTTCGATCGCGGCCGCGGCATAGGCCGGCACACGCTCGGTGAGGCACCGCGACATCGTCGTCCCCGACTCCATGTCGTAGGGCTCGATGCCCATGAGCGCGAAGCTGGGGATGGCGTAGCCGGCAGCGCGCGCCATCCCCAGCACCTTGAGCGCATCGCCCTCGTGCGTGGTCAAGCCGCTCAGGTCCTTCTGGGTCTCGACCTCGTCCGGCGAGAAGAAGCAGAACTCGCCGGGCGCGAGGCCCACGTGCGCCGCGTCCACGACCAGCATGGCCTCGGTATCGTCACCAAGATACGCCACCAGACTGAGCGCGTCGGTGGACAGGTTGACGGCCTCGAAGCCGCGCTCGAGGCCGTGGGCCACGACGTGCTCCACCACACGCGGGCCGACGGCGTCGTCGCCGGCCATGTAGTTGCCTAGACCGACCAGATAACGCACCTCATTCAGCGTACGAACTTGACGTCGAGAGCGTGCGTGGAGCACGAGATGCACGGGTCGTAGGCGCGCACCAGCATGGAGAGCGCCAACTCCATCTCGTCCTCGCCCTTGTCCGCCTCGAGCAGCTCCGGCACGAGCACATCGAAGTCGTGCTGGATGTTGTTGTGGTTCTGGTTGGTCGGGATGATGCAGTTGCCGAACGTGCAGATGCCGTCGGTGTCGTACTCGTACTCGTGGAAGAGGATGCCGCGTGGCACTTCCACCGAGCCGGAGCCTCTGCCGTACTTGGTCGGCAGCACGAGCGGCTCAAGCTCGACGCCGCTCTCGATGAGCTCGTCGATGATGCGCAGCGAGTCGTACACGTCGTGCACGACCTCGACGACCTGGGCCACCGTGTTCATGTACGGGTTGGTGCAGATCGGCTGCAGGCCGAGGAACTCGGCCGCCTGCTTGGCCTCCGGCCGCAGCATGTCGTAGTTGTTGTTGAAGCGGGCCAAGGCTCCGGCGGCGTAGGAATCGAGCTTGTTCCTCGTGTACTTGGCCGTCGACTGGGCGACGACGAACTCGTTGGTGACCAGCTTGTAGTCGGCCACCTGGTACCGCTCCTTGGTGCCGTCGGGCAGCACGGTCTGGATCTCGCCGTCGTAGAGCCCGTAGTCGTCGTCGCTGGAGAGGCCCATGTACTCCGTGGGACGGTCGAACGCCGGGATGTTGGGCGCCAGCGCCTTGATGGTCTCGAGCGTCGCCTCCAGGTCCGGCACGGCAGCGATGAGCTTGTCCTTGAGGGCGGCAAGCTCCTTGACGGTGGGCACGGAGGCGAGGCCGCCGGGGACCACCGTGGTGGGATGGGTGGTGCGCCCGCCGATGAGGGAGCCCCACTCGTGGCAGAGCCGCTTGAGGCGAAGCGCCCGCGCGACGACTTCCGGCATCGTCTCGACGAGCGGGAACACCGAAGGAGCTCCCGCCAGGTCGGGCGCGACCAGGATGTAGGCGTGCAGGATATGGGAGTCCGCGTTCTCGGCGTGCTTGAGCAGCTCGCGCAGCTTGTAGCTCTGCTCGCTGATCTCGATGCCGAGGGCGTTCTCCGTGGCCTTGACGGAGGCCAGCGTGTGGCCCACGGCGCAGATGCCGCAGATGCGGCTGGTGATGCGCGCCACCTCGGAGTAGTGGCGGCCGCGTACCATCGACTCGAAGAACCGCGGGGCCTCAGGAACCTGCCACTCGCACTTCTCGATCACGCCGTCGGCCACGTTGACCACGATGTTGCCATGACCCTCGACGCGCGTGAGGTGCTGGACGTTGATGTGCTTGGTCGAGGTCATGAGGCCTCCAGAGCATTGGCAGTGAACATGAGCCCCTTCTCGGCGGCTCTCTCAGGGGTGAAGCCGGCCCGTTCGACGAGCACCTTCTCCAGCGCCGGCACATTGGGATTGTCGACGAACCCGCGGCAGGCCTCACAGGGGATGCCGGCGGCGGGGCACGGCGCATCGCAACCGGCGCGGGCCACCATGCCCATGCAGTGATCGCCCTCGGCGTAGCGGCACACGGTCTCCCGGCGCTTGCACTCCACGCAGACCGGATAGTTGGGGATCACCGGCTGCTTGCCGTGCAGCAGATGCAGGACGATCTGCAGCACTTCCCACTTGTTGACGGGGCACCCGTAGGCGTAGTAGTCGACCTTGATCGCCGCATCGACGCCGTACGCCTTCTGCGAGTCGAGGTGCGGCATGTCGGCGTCGTCGCCGTACACGTACTCCAGATAGTCGTCCTGATGGTTCTTGAGCGCGTTGATGCCTCCGGTGCAGGCGCACTGCCCGTAGGCGATCACGACGGCGGCCCGTTCGCGGATCCGCTCGAGCCGCTTGCGGTCGCTCTCGCGGGTGAAGCTGCCCTCGATGAAGGCGATGTCGATGGGCTCGGTCGTGGTCTCGGTCATGGCCTCGCGGAACTCCACGATCTCGACGTGGTTGAGGAGCTCCAGGAAGGGCTCCGCACCGTAGTTGGTCATCTCGATCTGACAGCCTTCGCAGCAGGTGAAATCGAAGAATGCGACTTTGGGCTTGCTCATCAGAACGCCTCCTCGAGATCCTGGACCTCGTCGAACGAGAACACCGGGCCGTCGACGCAGACGTATTTGTCGTTGATCTGGCAGTGACCGCACTTGCCGACGCCGCACTTCATGCGGCGCTCGAGGTCGACGAAGATGTTCTCTCGAGGGATGCCGAGCATGTCGAGCTCGCGCACCACGAACCGGTAGAAGATCGGCGGACCGCAGATGACCGCCCGCGTCTCGGGCTTGAGCTCGACCTGGGGAAACAACGTCGTGATCACGCCGACGTTGCCCGTCCAGGTCGGGTCGCCCTTGTCGACGGTCTCGTAGTACTCCACTTCCTGCATGCCGCGCCAGCAGGAGAGATCGTCGGTGAAGAGCTGCAGGCAAGGTTCGCGGGAGCCGTAGAAGAGGATGAAGCGGTTGAACTCCTCACGACGGTCGAGGATGTACTGGATCAGGCTGCGCGTGGGGCAGAGGCCGATGCCGCCGGCCACGATGAGCACGTCCTGCCCACGGAGCTTCTCGAGGTCGAAGCCGTGGCCGAGGGGGCCACGCACGAACACCGAGTCGCCGTCGTTGAGGTCGCAGATCGCTCCGGACACCCGCCCGACCGAGCGGACGACGAGGTCGAACGTGTCCGTGCGCGTCGGCGAGCTGGCGAAGCCCAGCGGGATCTCGCCGTAGCCGAAGAGCGAGAGCTCGACGATCTGGCCGGGCTCGAACTCCATCGGCTGCCCGTCGGCCATCTTGAGGGTGAAGTGCTTCTCCGTGGGAGTCGCCTGCACGCTCTGCAGAATGGTGGCCTCTCGAGGCATGAAGATGTTCTTGACGTCGGTCCAGTGGCACTGGTGATTCATCTGTCGCTCCTCACGAGGCCATGATCTGA
>CAZJGT010000019.1:0-26817 GCA_964545565.1 uncultured Thermoleophilia bacterium | reverse complement strand
GAACTGCACCGTGCCGACCCTCGGCGCCACCTGCGCCGCCCACGGCACGCTCCTCGTGCCCGTCAGCGACGTCGTCAGCATCGTCGGCGCCGAGGCGCCGATCGTCTTCGACCCGGCCAACGCCGCCGCACAGGCACAGCAGCTCATCGACCTCGCCGTGGCCAACTACCCGAAGCGCAAGGCACTCGACCAGGAGACTCCCGACCTGCGCACCGGAGACGCCGTGGCCGGCTTCAGCACCGAGAGCATCCTCGGCGCCCTCGGCGGCAGCCTCGACCCGCTACTCGATGTCATCAAGAACGGCACGCTCAGGGGCGTCTGCGGCCTCGTGAGCTGCACTACCTTGCGCGACTCCGATCAGGACAGCCACACCGTGGCCATCGCCAAGGAGCTCATCAAGAACGATGTGCTCGTGCTGGCGATGGGCTGCGGCAACGCCGGCCTCCAGGTCGCCGGGCTCGAGACCGCCGAGGCCAAGAAGCACGCCGGCCCCGGCCTCACCGCCGTCTGCGAGCTGCTCGGCATCCCGCCGGTGCTCAGCTTCGGCACCTGCACCGACACCGGTCGCATCCTGCTGCTGGTCGGCGCCATCGCCGACGCCCTCGGCGTCGACACCTGCGACCTGCCGGTGGTGGCCACGGCTCCCGAGTACATGGAGCAGAAGGCCACCATCGACGCCATGGCCGCGCTGGCCTTCGGTCTGTACACGCATGTGAACCCGGTGCCGTTCGTGACCGGCGCGCCGAACCTCGTCAAGCTCGTGACGCAGGACCTGCCCGGTGTCACCGGTGGCAAGCTCGCCGTCGAGACCGACGCCAGGGAAGCCGTCGCCGCCATGCTCGCGTGGATCGACGGCAAGCGCGAAGCGTTGGGGATCTGAGCTGAACGGCGGCTGAGCGCGGGACGGAGCTCCGTCCCGCGCGTCGACCGCCGTCGAGCCGGTCGCCGAGCCGGCGGCCCGCACGCACGAGGGCGGGGAGTGGAGTTCCACTCCCCGCCCTCGTCACACCTCGGCCGCGGCGGCCGCGGGCCGGGCGCTCACAGGAACAGTGCGATCAGATACGGCGCGACGAAGAAGACGGCGAGGGAGAAGACGAGGAGATCCCACCCGGCGTCCTCGTCGATCAGCGTCCCGGCGTCGCCCATCACATTGCGGATCGACTCCTGGCGGCCGAGGTTGATGCCGGTGAGCAGCGAGACGGCGAAGGCGATGCCGATCAGGCCGACGGCCCAGTCGACCCAGAGGCTCCATTCCGCATCGCCGAGCGCGCCGGCGAGCGCCCAGGCGACGAGCGCGAAACCGAGGCCGGCGCCGAAGGCGACGACGTAGCGCCACCCGCCGAGTCGTGCCCTCACGACGTCGCCTCAGCCCTCAGGCGTCGAGGAGGAGGCCGCGCTCACGGCACGTTCCACACCGGGGTGCCGATCGGCGCGTGGTCGTACAGCCAGATCGCATCGGCATTGGCCAGGCGCGTACAGCCGTGAGAGTAGTTGCGCGGGAACCGGCGCAGGAGGTGCGGTTCGTTGGTCCCGTGGATGGCGTACGGGGAATGATACGACATGATGCGCGCGCCGAAGGGGCCGCCGGGCCATCTCCCCTTGGCGTAGATCCTGAAGCGGCCGGTCGGCGTCGGCAGACCCGGCCGCCCGAGCACGCAGCGGAACGACTTGACCTCACGCCCGTACGAGAAGACGTGCAAACGGTACTGCGACTTGTCGACGACCACGACTCGCTTCGCGCCGAGGGGCACGCGGTAGGGATTGGGCTTGACCACGCGCACGCGGCGCACCGCAGAGGCGCCCCGCGCGTGCGCGTCGTCCTCGGCCATGACGACGCGTAACCGGCGGACGCCGTCCCTGTCGGCGCGCCAGCCGGCGTTGACCCGCGAATCGCCGCCGAGCGTCAGGCTGCGCCACTCGGTCCAGACGCCGTCCGCGTACACCTCGACCGTGACGCCGGCGCCGGGATGGGCGGGGACCACGGCGACGCCGAGGCGGACGCGCCGCCCGCGGTAGGCCCGCGCTGCGGCCGAGAGCGACAGGCGAGGGCGCACGAGGACCCCCGTCTCGGCCGACGCCGGCAGCCACTGCGCATCTCCGGCGAACTCGACCCGGTAGGTGGCGTTCAGGCGTGGGTGCGCACTGAACCTCGCGACGCCACGGGCGTCCGTCACGAGCGTGACGACGGGGCGGAAGTCAGACGCGTCGGCGGCTTGCCGGCTGAGCAGCAGCGTGGCTCCGGCGACGCCGAGTCGTGCGGTCAGGGTCGCCGTTCCCCCGGCGGTGATGGTGGCCGGCGTGGCCGTCAGAGTCAGCGCCGGGGTAGCGGCCGGCGAGGGCGCCGGATCGGTCGCGGCCGGTGAGGCCGTCGCGGACGCCGCGAGCGGCGTCGGCGAAGCAGCCATACCCGACGCCGCGACGGATGCGGCCCACAGCGCGATGACCGCGACGAGCACCGCGGTCGTGACGAACATCCTCGTGCCGCGCATGGCTACCCCCCGGAGTCGACTGGCCGCATTGTCGCACAGGACGCCCGGCACACGAAAAGGCCGTCTCCGCGCGAGCGGCCGCTCAGCGGACCTCGAGCACCGTGCGGGTCAACGACGACCGGTGGCCGGCCACGTCCCAGGCGCGAGCGAAGACGCGGTAGTCTCCACGCTGCTTGGGCGCGACGAGGCGCCACGTCTCACGCTCGTTGACGGCGACGGCCGGGACGCGAAGCTGCCGCAGCAGGCGTCCCCGCGCGTCGCGCACCCAGAGCTTGACCACCGCGCTCGCACACGAGAAGGCCGGGTCGGTCAGCGTGAAGCGCACGCGCACGGTCTTTCCGCGCCGCGCCGTCGCCCGCTCGAGCGCCACCCTCGGCGCGGCGCGGTCCGCCGCGCCGGACGAGTCCACGAACGCCTTGAGGCACACGTCCGAGCTGCCGTATCCGGCCTTCTTCCTGATGTCCGTCCAGGCGACGCCGTCACGGCTGATGAACGAGCGCCCTACCGCGGCCCGAGGAGCGAGCAACCTGGTGGGGTGCTCCACGGGGATGGGCGCGAGCGAACCCGGCGTCGTGAGGCGCACGGCGACCACGAAATCGGCGCCGGTCGTGACGGCCATCGGCTCCGTGAGGGGGACCGTGTGGTAGCCGCCGACGGCCACGGTACCCGCGCCGGCGACGGGCGCGACGCCCACCTCGGCGAGCGACGGGGCGACGCGCACTTCGTAGCTCGCGCCCGGCTTGGCCGTGTAGAAGCTCGCGGCGGTGACGCTGCCGTCGCCGCCGCTCGTGTATCGGGCGGCGAACCACGCCGTACGGCTCTGGAAGCCGATGTTCTTCGACCAGCCGAGTGCGTCGTGCTGGTAGATGGCGTCGTGGTTGGCGGCGCGCTCGACGCCGTTGAACACCGCCAGCTGCGTGCCCAGCATGCGGTCGTGGTACGAGATCCAGAAGTACCCGCCCAGCCCCCAGGTGGCGCCCCAGCTGTTCTTGATCAGGAAGGCGCCGGGGCCGGGCGGGCGGCGCCGAAAGCGCCCGACCGGGTAGGCGTCGTTCCAGCCGACGATGCCGACGTGGTGGTCAAGCTCGGTGCCGCGCGAATAGTAGGCGCCGGTCACGAAGTTGAAGGCGGACGTCTCGTAGGCCATGGCCGCGTCCACGAGGCCATACCGCATCACCGCCCACTTGATCGCAGCGAGGTCGCGAGCTCCCCGGCGCCGCGGCAGGAAGAGGACCTCCTGCACGTGACGGACGGCGCGCAGGCCCTCGCGCGATGCTCCCGGCCGCGGATACGGATCGTCGCGCTCCAGGACCGGTCCCTCCCAGCGGGCGACGTATGCGGTCGAGATGGTGCTGGGAGCGCGCCCCTCGAAGCGCAGGCGCGAGGCCTGGAGATTCGCCATGTGGTTCTCGGAGAGGTTCAGGCGCGTCCCGGGGAGCAGGCACGATTCGAGAGAGCCTACCGCCGCAAAGATCCAGCAGGTGCTGTGGCGCTGCTGCTTGCCGACGCGGGAGACGCGGTGCTTGGCGCGCAGGTCGTACTTGGCCGGGAACGTGCGCCCGTCCCACGGCGCCGCGCCGGCAGGCGCGGCGAAGCCCGCGGCGACGGCGCAGACGGCCAGCAGGCAGACGACGGCTGCGGCGGCGCGCAGCATAGGAGGCCGTGTGCTGCGGTCGATCATCGGCCGGTTCTCCCGCGCGCGTCCATGCGCGAATGATACACGGTCGCCTCAGGCGTCGAGCAGCTCGAACCCCGTGGCCGGGTCGACGCGCCGCGTCGCTTCGCTGCCGGTGAGCTCGATCACGACGGCTTCGGCGACGACCCACGTCCGGACTCCGGAGCGGATGCAGCCGGCGGTCACCTGGTCGTCGCGGCCGAAGGCCGCGTGCAGGTGCAGCACCGGCCGTCCGCTCTCGTCCGGGAAGATCGTCCCGGCGCCGGCCATCTCGTGCACGTCGTGCAGCATGCGCTCCATGGGCACGACGGGACTCGCTTCGCCGTCCTCCGGACCGACGACGACGCGGCTGCCCCCTCCGGCGCCGCCGAGCAGGATCACGGCGGCGCGCGCGATGCCTTCGGCTCGCGCCGCCTCCTCGATGCACTCGTGCGCGACGTCTCCGTCCTCAAGACGGATGACGAGCACGCGGCCGAGCGTGGCTGAGCTGTACTTCATCCTGGACCTCCTCGTGAGCCCCATCCTACCCGGAGAGGCCGACGGCGGGCCTCGAGGAGATGGCCCACACGCCGACTCACCCGGTCCGCCGGCCTGGCCCGATCCGCCGGCGTCTCCCGTCCGTCAACCTTGCTAGACTCGCCCTCGTGCTCCAACCTGCGACCCCCACCGGCCCCGAGGCCTCACCGCGCACCGCTCGCGCCCTCCTGGGCCGCGTCTTCGGCTTCGCCGAGTACCGCCCCCACCAGGAGGAGATCGTCGATCACCTCGTCGCCGGCGGCGACGCCTTCGTGCTCATGCCCACCGGCGGAGGCAAATCGCTCTGCTACCAGCTTCCCGCCATGGTCAGGGCCGGCACGGGCGTCGTCGTCTCGCCGCTCATCTCGCTGATGAAGGACCAGGTCGACGCGCTGCGGGCGGCCGGCGTCAGCGCCGCCGCCTACAACTCGTCGCTCGACGAACGCGAGGCGCGCGCCGTGCTGCGCGCCCTGCACGCCGGCGAGCTCGACCTCCTGTACGTCGCGCCCGAGACGCTCATGACCGACGGCTTTCTCGAGCGGCTGCGGAGCCTGGGCGGCGGCGATCCGGGCGGCGGCGGCGAGAACGGCCTGATCCCGGGCGACGACCACGCTCCGGGCGGGGCCGGCGTCGCCCTGTTCGCCATCGACGAAGCGCACTGCGTGAGCCAGTGGGGTCACGACTTCCGCCCCGAGTACGTGCAGCTCGGGCAGCTGCGCCGCCTGTTTCCCGGCGTGCCCATCATGGCGTGTACAGCCACGGCCGACCCGGAGACACGCGACGACGTGCGCGCCCGCCTCGGCCTCGGCGACGCCGCCGTGTACGTCACCGGCTTCGACCGGCCCAACATCCGCTACACCGTCGTCGACAAGCGCGAGCCGCTGCATCAGCTCACGCAGTTCCTCGCCGGCCACGGCGGCGAGTCCGGCATCGTCTACTGTCTGTCGCGCAAACGCACCGAGGAGGTCGCCGGCAAGCTGCGCGCGCACGGGGTGAGCGCCGCCGCCTACCACGCCGGCCTGCCGGCGGACGAGCGGCGGCGCGTCCAGGACGAGTTCGCGCGCGACGAGGTCGCGGTGGTGGTGGCCACGGTGGCCTTCGGCATGGGCATCGACAAGAGCGACGTGCGCTTCGTCGTGCACCACGACCTGCCCAAGACGGTCGAGAGCTACTACCAGGAGACCGGACGTAGCGGCCGCGACGGACTGCCCGCCGAGGCGCTGCTGCTCTTCGGCCTCGGCGACGCCGCCGTCGTCCGCAGCCTCATCGAGGGTGGCGGGCGCGGCCAGAACGGCGCCGAGGAGTACGAGCGCGACCCGGAGCGCGTGCGCATCGAGTTGCACAAGCTGGCGTCCATGGTCGGCTACGCCGACGGTCTCAGCTGCCGCCGCGAGGCGCTGCTCGGCTACTTCGGAGAGCCCTACGCGGCGCCGTGCGGCAACTGCGACATCTGTCTCGACCCTCCCGAGACCTTTGACGCCACCGAGCAGGCGCAGATGGCGCTGAGCTGCGTCTACCGCACCGGTGAGCGGTTCGGCATCGCTCACGTCATCGACGTGCTCCGCGGCGCGGACGGCGAGAAGGTGCTGCGCTACGGGCACGATCGGCTCAGCACGTTCGGTATCGGCGCCGAGCTCAGCCGCGACCACTGGCAGAGCCTCATCCGCCAGCTCATCCACCGCGGCTATCTCGCCCAGGACATCGCCCGCTACTCGGCGCTGCGGCTCACCGACTCCGCGCGGCCACTGCTTCGCGGCGAGCAGACGCTGGTGCTCGCCACGCCGCGGACGCGCGTCCCCACCAAGAAGCAGCGCCTGCGCACGCAGCGCGCCGGCCGGGCCGCGGAGCTCGCCGGCCTACCGGTGGACGAAGCCCTCTACGAGGAGCTCCGCGTCCTGCGCAAGCGCCTCGCGGGCGAGCAGAACGTACCGGCCTACGTCGTCTTCAGCGACGCCACCCTCGCCGAGATGGCGGCGCGGCGGCCGGGGACGTACGCCGAGCTCCTCGATGTCAACGGGGTCGGCCAGGCCAAGCTCGAGCGGTACGGCGACGCGCTGCTCGCGCTGATCGCCACGCATGCCTCCGGCGGCTCGGCCCCCGGCGCGCTCTTCTGAGCGGGCGCCGTCGTCACCAGCCGGCGGCCGGTGGCCGTCGATCCCCCCGTGGTAGCCTTGCGTGATGACCGCCCCCTCCTTCTTCGCCACCGTTCCCCGCGGCCTCGAGTCCCTGCTGGCCGGCGAGCTGCGCTCACTCGGTGCGGCGCGCGTCAAGCAGGTCCACGCCGGCGTGTCCTTCACCGGCACGCTCGAGACCGCCTACCGCGCCTGCCTGTGGTCGCGGGTCGCCGGACGCGTCCTCCTGCCACTGGAGAGCGGACGCGCGGGCGACGGCGACGAGCTGTACGCGACGGCAAGCGGCGTCGACTGGAGTCGGCACCTCGGCGCCGGCGACACCCTGGCCGTCGACTTCACCGGCGTCAACGAGCGCATCCGAGACACGCGCTTCGGAGCCGTACGCATCAAGGACGCGATCGTCGACCAGTTCCGCGCGGCCGGCGGAACGCGTCCCTCCGTCGATGCACGCGCGCCCGACGTGCGTGTGAACGCTCACCTGAGCGGCGTCCGCGTCATGATCTCCATCGACCTGAGCGGCCAGAGCCTGCACCGGCGCGGCTATCGCGCCGACAAGGTGCAGGTCGAGGCGCCGCTCAAGGAGAACCTCGCCGCCGGGATGCTGCTGTACGCGGCGTGGCCCCGGGCGGCTGCCGCCGGCGGCAGCCTGCTGGACCCGCTCTGCGGGTCGGGCACGCTGCCGATCGAGGCCGCCCTGATGGCGGCCGATGTCGCGCCCGGCCTCCTTCGTGCCGACGCGGCCGGCGCAGGGCCGGCCGGCGCCGGAGCTGGGCGCGGGACGACCGGCGGCGAGAGAGCCGCCGCGCCGGCGTTCGGCTTTCTGCACTGGCGAGGTCACGACGCGACCCTCTGGGACGCTCTTCTCGCCGAGGCGCGCGATCGCCGTAGCGCCGGGATGAAGCGCCTGGCGGCCGCGCGCCCTGGGGCCGTCATCCGCGGCTCAGACCACGACGCACGAGCCGTGAAGGTGGCGCGCGACTTCGCCGCCCGCGCCGGGCTCCACGGCCTCGTCGCCTTCGAGCGGGCGAGCGTGGACGGAGCCGCACCCCCGGCAGCCCACGGCCTGCTCGCCACCAACGCCCCTTACGGAGAGCGCCTCGCCGCCGAGGCCGACGCCGTCTACCGGCAGCTCGGCGAGCGCCTGCGGACCTCGTTCCCGGGCTGGAACGCCGTGGTGCTCGCCGGCGACCGCCGGCAGCTCGGCGCCCTCGGGCTCGCCGCCAAACGCGACACGGACCTCCGCAACGGCCCGCTCACCTGCGTGCTCGCCTACTACGAGGCCGGCGCCGCGTCCACCGGCTCGGCCGCGCCGCGCACGGCGCGCGCCGCGGCCCGGTCGGCGGCGCCCAAGGCCGGACCGCCGACCGGCGACCCGGCGCCGGCGCCCGATGCCGGAGCGGGCGGCGTGGCCACGCCGGCAGCAGAAGCGGCAGCCGGGACGACGCCAGGAAGGGCGAGCGAGGAGAAGGCCGTCTCGGCGCCGCCCCGAGCGGGCGCCGCCGTGCCGGAGGCCGCCGGCCGCCCGGGCATGCTCGGGGGCGGCGCCGAGTACCTCGCCAATCGCTTGCGCAAGAACCGGCGGCGCCTCGCGCGCCGTCTGCAGCGCGAGGGCATCACCTGCTACCGGCTCTACGACGCCGACCTGCCCGAGTACAACCTGGTCGTGGACGTCTACGGCGACCATGTGCACGTGCAGGAGTACGCGGCGCCGCCGGAGATCGACCCCGACAAGGCGCAGCGACGCCTCGCCGAAGCGCTCGAGGTGATCGGCGCGGTCCTCGAGACGCCGGCGGACCGCCTGATCCTGAAGAGGCGCCGTCGGCAACGCGGAGCGGCGCAGTACGAGCGGCGTCCCGAGCGCGGAGCCCTCGTGCCGGTCGTCGAGGACGACCTCACGTACCTCGTCGACCTCGGGACCTATCTCGACACGGGCCTCTTCATCGACCAGCGCATGACACGGCGCCTGCTCCGGCGGCTGGCCGGCGGGCGACGCTTCCTCAACCTCTTCGCCTACACCGGGACCATGACCGTCAACGCCCTTGCCGGAGGCTCGCCGGCGTCCACCACCGTGGATCTCTCCGCCACCTATCTCGACTGGGCGGCGCGCAACCTGGCGGCCAACGGCTTCGCCTCCACGACCGAGGAGTGGCCGGCGGCGAACGGCGCCGACGGCCAGGCGCCCGGCGGCGCAGCGCCCGCCGGCCGGGCGGCCCACCGGCTCGTGCAGGCCGACTGCCTGCGCTGGGTCGCCGAGGCGGGCGGGCAGTACGACCTGGTCTGGCTCGACCCGCCGACGTTCAGCAACTCGAAGCGGATGGGTCGCGCCACCTTCGACGTGCAGCGCGACCACGCCGATCTCATCCGCCTGACCGCCCGCCGCCTGCTGGCGCCCGGCGGCATCCTCCTCTTCGCCACCAACCTGCGCAACTTCCGCCTCGACCGGGCGGAGCTCGGCGCGCTCGAGGTGAAGGACCTCTCGCGCTCGACCCTCGCCTTCGACTGCGAGCGCGGCGCCAACCGCCACCACGTGTTCCGCATCGAGGCTCGCCGCCTGCGCGACGAGTGACGACACGCGGGCGACGCCCCGCGACGGAAGTCAATTGGCTTGCGTGGCCGCATGGAGGATACTCAGCCCAACGTAGTCTTCTGGTGGGGGTGCACCGATGAGACGATCTGTCGTTCTGCCGGCCTTGGCGCTCGTCGCGCTCGGTCTCCTGGGCGCGCCGGCGACGGAGGCGGCGACGTACACGCCGGCCGAATGCGTCGACTGCCACAGCATGCTCAACGCCGGCATCGTGGCCCAGTACGAACGCGGCGCCATGTCCGGCGCGGGGGTCACCTGCGTCTCGTGCCACGGCGCCGACCACGCGGCCATCGCTGCAGCGGAAGGCCACGTGCCCGCCGGCACCTGCGCCCAGGCAGGCTGCCACCCCGAGCAGTACGACGAGTTCACGCACAAGGACGCCACGGGGGAGTACGCCAACAAGCACGCCCTGGGCTGGACGCGCATGACCGCCGCGGCACGCTACAAAGTCATGCCCGGGGCGCAGCGCTACGAGATGTGCGAACGCTGTCACAACGTCGGCTATCTGAGCGGCGACGGCTCCGTGGGCAAGTGCGACAGCTGCCACACCCGCCACGTCTTCTCGGCCGAGGAGGCGATGGAACCAGCGGCGTGCGGCACCTGCCACATGGGCCCCGACCACGAGCAGATCGACATGTGGGAGAAGAGCAAGCACGGCGTCGTGTACGCCACGGAGAAGGAACGCGCGGGCGGCGACCCCGGCCGCGCTCCCACCTGCGTGACCTGCCACATGCCCGAGATGGAGAAGGGCGGCGGGCAGCCGCTCACGCACGACGTCTCGACCAACCTCACCATCGGCACCGTCGCGCAAGGCGCACGGCTCTCGGGCGTGGCGCTCCCGGTGCCGATGAGGACGATCAGCCGGCGGGACTTCGTCCTGCGTCGCGACAAGATGGTAGCCCTCTGCGGTGACTGCCACTCGCGGGGATTCGTGCGCAAGAACCTGGAGGGCGCCGACGCCATCAAGGCGGACGTCGACACGCTGCTGTGGGACCCCGTCATGCGCATCCGCGGCCTGTGGTGGGACGACCTGCTCGACCCGATGCCGGAGAACCGCGCGCCGAACCCCAACTTCGGGCAATCCCTCGTCCTCGGCGGCCAGCAGCTCTACGGTGGCACCTCGGCCATCGAGCAGCTCTTCTTCTACACCTACAAGTACGACCACGTGAACACGTTCAAGGGCGCCTACCACATCAGCCCCGACTACAGCCACTGGTTCGGTTGGTCGGAGGTCAACCAGGACCTCGACCTGATCAAGGGCGAGGAGTCCAAGCTCCGTCGCCTCGCCCTGCCGTACGACCCGGGGTTCGTGACGACGACCAGGCGCCCCACGGTCGGCTCCCCTGTGCGTTTCGACGCCTCGGCGCTCGCCGGCTGGGGCAACGCGAGCCCGAACACGTACGAGTGGTGGGCCGGCGACGGCAGCCACGCGATGCCGTCGGCGGCTGAGGGTCTCTCGTACACCTACGCGAAGCCCGGGATCTACACGGTCGAGCTCACGTGTGCGGACGGCGACCTGGTCAACAACGCCGCCGACCCTGCCGCCTGCTCCGGCAAGCGCACCACGGCGCAGAAGGTGACCGTCAAGGACGCGGCGAAGCTGACGCTGGCCGCGCCCGTGCGCGTCAAGGCGGGCAAGAGGGTGACGCTGAGGGGCAGGATCACGACGGGCTCGGCCGGGAAGCGGGCCGTCCGCCTGCAGGCCAAGACCTCGTCGCGCGGCTGGAAGACGGTCGCCAAGAAGACCGTTGCCGTCGCCGCCGGCAAGCCGACGACGGTGGCCTTCAAGTACAAGCTCACGAGGACGACCACGTTCCGTCTGGGCTACGGCGGCAACGCGACCACCTGGAGCGCGCTCAGCCATGCGCGCAAGGCGCGGCCGCGCTGACGACGCCGGCCTGAACAGGTGTAAAGTATTCGTAAGTGCCGCGGCGATCCGCCGCCACGCTCAACGTCTGGAGGGGCCATGCCGTTCTTGTCACGCCGCACCGTGAGGCGGTCGGCGCCGTTCATCCCGTTGCTGCTCGCGCTGACGCTGTTCCTGGCGTTCGCCCAGACGGCGGCAGCGGCGCCTCCGGAACCGACGATGGACCTCGAGCAGCTCGGCGTGGCGCTCGAGTCCGGGCCGCTCAGCGGCCACCTGCTCACCACCATGAGCGGTACCACGCCGGAGGAGATCCCGGTGCAGGTGCAGAGCCTCGTCGACTACTCCTGGGGCTCGCTCATCCTCTTCGAGGCCACAGGGCCGCAGATCGACCGGATCGGCGGCATCGCCGCCGGCATGAGCGGCAGCCCCATCTACGTGGACGACGGCGGCGTCGACAAGCTCATCGGCGCCCTCTCTTACGGCGACTGGTTCACGCTGGGCGGGTTGGGCCTGGCCACTCCCATCGAGTACATGGCCGCGATCGAGGACGACTATCCGGTCGGCGCGCTCGCGTCGCTCGTGGCCCCGCGGCCACCGACCGCCGGCACCTACGCGCTCGATGAGCCGGTGAAGACGAGTGAGGGCGTGGTCCGCAGCGTCGTGGTCGCGCGCAGCGCAAAGGCGGCCGCGAAGGTCGACGCCCAGGGCGGCCAGAGCGTGATGGCGCCGCTCGGTATCCTCGAGATCGGCGGCGCCCGGCCGGGCAGCAAGGCGTTCGAGAGGGCCGCCGCCAAGTTCGCCAAGACCGGCCTGCTGGTCAAGGCGGCGAGCGGCAACGGCGCCTGGACGGGCGCACCCACTCCGGCCCTCGAGGGCGGCTCGCCGTGCGCCATCCTCTTCTCCCAAGGCGCCGTCTGGGTCGGCGCCGCCGGCACCGTCACCTACGTGGACGACGACGCGGCGATGCTCTTCGGGCATCCGTTCGATCAGCTCGGCGCGATCGACGCCGTGCTCACCGGCGGCGACGTCCAGGGCGTCTGGGCGAGCAGCTACACGCCCTACAAGCTCATCGCGCCGCGCGACGTCAAAGGCACCTGCGTGCAGGACCGCAACTGGGGCGTCCAAGCCCGCCTGGGCCAGACCCCCGACCTCTTCCCCGTGACGACCACGGCGACCATCGTCGACCGCTCGGTGTCCGTGCACGACGACTCCAGCGTCAGTGAGTGGCTGGTCTCCTCCGGAGCCTGGCCGACGCTGCCCGGCGACATCGTCGGCGAGGTCGTCTACGGCGCACTCGACCAGTACTCCTTCCCGGGGAGCGCCGTCACGACCACGACCGTGGTCGTCTCCGACGGCACCGGCACCTACACGGTGGAGCGTGACAACCTCTGGACCAGCTCCTGGGACGTCTCCTATGAGGCCGGCAGGGATGCCGCCTCCGCGCTCATGCAGCTGGCGGGCGACCCGGACGGCGTGCTCCACCCGCGTATCAAGTCGGTCGACGTGGTCGCCGACGTCTCGGCGACGCAGCGCTCGGCCCGCATCGCCGACGTCACCCTGCCGGACGGCATCGCGACCGGCGACAACCGCGTGCGCATCGACTACTACCGCTACGGATCCACCGCTCTCCAGACGGTGGAGGGGACGCTCACGATCCCCAAGGGCATGCCGCTCTACGGCCGCCTCACGGTCACCCCCGCCAGCTGGGATCAGTGGGGCGGGGGCTGGTGCAGTTCCTGTTGCTGCGATGACGGCGGCAGCGGCCCGCCACAGACGCTCGCCGAGATCGTCGAGCAGATCAATGCGCTGCCCAGGAACAGCGACCTCCTCGTCTCCTACGAGCCGAACGGCGGCGAATCGGACAGCCCGGACGAGGACGAGGAGACCGGCGTCCAGACCACCGTGCCCACCGACTACGTCTTCAACAGCTACTTCTCGAAGAACACGGCTCGGGTGATGGTCCAGGCTCATCCGACGAAGGTCGGCTACGGCGGTGCGGCGCAGCTCATCGGCATGGTGCGCAGCTCCGAGGACGTGGAGGTGAGCATCTACCGCAAGTACGTCGACGCCGTCTCGCCGGTACTCGTGGACACCGTGAAGGCCAAGGTCAAACGGGGCTACGCGCACTTCAGGGCGGTCGTACCGGGGCTCAAGAAGAACGCCGCACTCATCGCCCGCACCGAAGCCACCGAGAACGAGCTTCCGGGCAGCGGCACGGCCAATGTGAAGGTCAGCGCCAAGCTGTGGCTCTCCGGCACGTCCCGGCTCGCGGTCCACGTGAGGCCGGGCGACGCAGGCGGCACGGCCAAGCTCCAGCGGAAGACGAGCGGTCGCTGGGTGAACTACAAGACGGTCAAGATAAAGAACGGTCAGGGCGCCACGCGCCTGCCCAAGGGAACGCACACGCTGCGCGTCAAGTTCTCCGGCAGCGACCTCTGCGCCCCCGCGACCTCGCGGGCGTACACGATCAAGGTAAGATGAGGCCGAGCCGGCCGCCGGTGGCCCTTCCGGCCACCGGCGGCCGGCTCCCCTCCTCCGCGCCCACAGCGACCCGCGACGATCGCGGCGGCCGCCGGCGACGATTGCCATGGCGCCCATCAGGGTAGCTAGCGGCTGACCCGCGCCCGGGCGCGGCTCCTCCCCGTGGGCGAGACGAGTGAGGTACGCGATGACGGCTCCATCTGACGCGGCGACGCCGGCGGACGACACCCGCGAGATCGCACCGTTCGGCTCCTGGCGGTCGCCGGTGACGGCCAAGCTGATGGCCGAGGGCGGCGTCGGCACGATGTGGCCGCAGAGTGTCGGCGAGAGCCTCTACTGGACCGAGATGCGCCCCCTCGAGGACGGTCGCTACGCCGTCGTGCGGCGCGGACCGGACGGCGAGATCGCCGACGTGACGCCGCCCGGCGTGAGCGCCCGCACCCTGGTACACGAGTACGGCGGCGGCATGTACGTGGCCTTCCGGTCTGCGGACGGCGGGGAGAGCGTGGTCTTCAGCGACCAGAACGACCAGCGCCTGTACCGCCAGGACCTGGCGGCGGGCGGCGGAGCGGACGACGATGCTCCGGTCGGCGGAGCGGACGACGATGCTCCGGCCGACGGAGTCCCCGGCGGGCCGCAGGGCTGGAGCGCGCCGCGGCCGGTCACGCCCGAGCCGCCGGCCGAACGCGCCCACCGCTATGCCGACGGGCGCGCCACGCCGGACGGTCGTCTGCTGGTGAGCGTACGCGAGCGGCACGAGGCCGACGGGTCGGTGGTCAACGAGCTGGTCAGCCTGCCCACCGACGGGTCGGCCCCGCCGCGCGTGATCGCCGCCGGCCACGACTTCTACGCCGCCCCCAGGCTCAGCCCGGACGGGCGGCGCCTCGTCTGGATCTGCTGGGACCACCCGCGCATGCCGTGGGACGGCACGGAGCTGTGGGCGGCGGAGCTCGCCGGCGACGGTACGATCTCCGGCGAGCGCCTCGTCGCCGGCGGCCCCGAAGAGTCGATCCTCCAGCCGCTCTGGAGCCCGGACGGTGAGCTCTGGTTCGCGAGCGACCGCAGTGGCTGGTGGAGCCTGTACGCGATCCCGGCGGATGCCTCCGGCGCGGACCGGGAGCGCGACCGCGAACGACACCTGATCGACCTCCCCGCCGAGTTCGCCAAGGCCCCGTGGGTCTTCGGCCTCCAGCACTACGTCTTCCTCGCCGATGGGACGCTGGCGCTCAGCTACACGCGAAACGGTCGCGACTACCTGGCGACCGTCGACGGCCCAGCGCCCATGTCGGCGGCGCCCGGAGAGGCCACCGTGCTGCGCCAGCTGGACTCCCCGTTCACCGTCGTGTACTCACTGGCGCCGCTCGGCGACCGGTTCGGCCTCATCGCTGCAAGCCACACCCAGGGCCGGCAGGTCGCCGTGATCGATCCGCGCAGCGACGACTGCACGGTGGTCCGCCGCGGCCGCCCGGTCCCCATCGACCCGGCCTACGTGAGTCGTCCGGAGCCCATCGTGTTCCCCACGGAGGACGGGCTCACCGCGCACGCCAACTACTACCCGCCGGCCAATCCCGACTTCGTGGCGCCGCCGAGCGAGCTGCCGCCGCTGCTGGTGACCGTGCACGGCGGCCCGACCTCCGCCCACGAGGCGATGCTCGACCTCGACGTCCAGTACTGGACCTCGCGCGGTATCGCCGTGGTCGACGTCAACTACGGGGGCTCGACCGGGTACGGCCGCGCGTACCGGGAGCGGCTGCGTGGCGCGTGGGGCGTGGTCGACACGGTGGATTCGATCAACGCCGCGAAGTACCTGGTCGCGCGCGGCGACGCCGACCCGGCACGGATCGCCGTGCGCGGCGGCAGCGCCGGAGGCTACACCACGCTCAACGCGCTCACGCGCCACGACTTCTTCAGCGCCGGCGCCAGCCTCTTCGGCCTCGCCGACCTCGAGACGTTCGCCACCGGCGGCACGCACAAGTTCGAGTCGCGCTACCTCGACAGCCTGCTCGGGCCGTATCCGGAGAGGCGCGCGGTGTACCGCGAGCGCTCACCCATCCACCACGTGGACGACATCAGCTGCCCGGTGATCCTGCTGCAGGGCCTCGAAGACGTCATCGTGCCGCCGCGGCAGGCGGAGATCATCGTCGAGGCGCTCAGTCGCAAAGGACTGCCCTTCGCCTACCTCGCCTTCGAGGGCGAGCAGCACGGCTTCCGCAAGGCGAAGAACATCATCCGCGCCGAGGAGGCGGAGCTGTACTTCTACGGGCGCGTCTTCGGATTCGCGCCGGCCGACGAGATCGAGCCGGTCGCGATCGAGAACCTGGACTAGACCGACTTCGGGTTGAGCACGGTCTCCCAGCCGTAGCCCGCGCCCGCCGCGACCCGCTGCAGCGCCGTGCGCACGGCGGCGTAGTCCCATTGGTAGCTGTAGTCCTTGCCGAGGTAGCTCGAGGCCTCTTCGATCGACCCGGAGCGCTCCTTGCCGCCGGTCTTGTAGGTGCCGGCCTTGAAGCCGACACCGGGCCCGAAGTCGTCCGGGCCGCTCGAGACGCCGGAACCCTTCTCGATGAGCATCTCCCAGAAACGGACCGTGCGTGCGCCCTCGTCGACCCGCGCCTTGCACTTGTACGTGAGCTTCTTCTTGCTGAGGAACGCCTTGCGCTCGGCCAGCACAGCCTCGCCGCTCATGACGCCCTTCTTCTCTTGCAGCCGCACGGGCAGCGCCGCACTCGCGGCCAGCAGATCGTCGGTGAGTGACATACCTCTCTCCTCTCGTGGTGCGCAGTCGCAAGCATCGGCACGCAGTCGAGATGCCTGAAGCGTCCGAGGACGCCGCACAACGGCCCGACTACTGAGCGGAAGCTTGCCTTGAGACGGCTCGCCGAAGGTGAGCCCGCAGTTCGCGGCGTATACTCGGGCACGTGAAGCGCATCCGCAGCATCCGCACCGCGAGCCTCATAGCTCTCGCCGTCGCCGTCCTCATCGCCGCCCTGGCCATCATCGCGTGGCCCGCCTGGGCGGCCTCGCCCACGGCCGCCGCGACACCCACCGCGACCCCGACCGCCACAGCCAAGCCGTCCGTCAAGAAGCCCAAGGTCGTCAAGAAGTACATTCGCTTCGGCGCCGGCCGCAAGGCCCAGACCACCGGCTACAGCAAGCGTCACTACCACCAGTCGACGTACCGGCTGACCAGGCCCAAGGCCATCGTCCTGCACCACACCGCGGGCTCCACGTGGAAGAGCGCCTGGAACACGTTCAACGCCAACACCGCCTACAACGGCGAGAAACCGGGCGTCTCTGCCCAGTTCATCATCCACAAGGACGGCAGGATCTATCAGTGCATGCCGCTCAACCTGCGCGCCCGCCACTGCATCGGCATGAACTGGAAGTCGATCGGCATCGAGTTCGTCCAGGAGGCCAGGTCCGGCAAGGACGGTCACTGGATGGACCGGCAGATCCTGGGGCGCAGCAAGCAGGTCAGCGCCGGGCTCAAGCTGGTGCGGTATCTGAGGGCACGTTTCGGCATCAAGAAGGCCGACGTCGTCGGTCACGCGACGGCCAACACGTCGCGCTATTTCAAGGACAAGACCGGGGCCAGGAACGCCGCCGGCGACTGGTACGCCGCCGAGGTCAAGGCGTTCCGCTCGCGGCTCTGAGGCGGCCGGCTCCCGGCGAGCAGTGGGCTGCCATCGGTCTTCGTCAGACGTCACGCTCATCGGGCTCAGTGTCACGAACCTTGGTCATAGACCGCTCGAACTTCTCCCGGCTGCCTCGGGCCGCACGTTCTTCCATGTACTCGACCGTCATCAACGCCGACATCTTCTCCGCGAGCGCGGTGCTGATGAGCTGGTTGATGGAGACGTGCTCCTCCTTGGCGAGCTCGCGTACCCTCCGGTGCAGAGAGTCGGGCAGACGCAGACTGATGGTACTCATGATCGACCTCCGATGCTCTTCAGGAACTCGCCCGGCGTGACCGCCTTGATGCCGAAGTGCTCCGCGCCGGCGAAATCCCTGACGTTGTGCGTGATGATCACATGGCACTCCGCCTCCGCCGCCAACTCGAGGACGTGATCATCTCCCGGGTCTTTCAGTACGGGGCGCCAGAGAAAGTGGATCTCCCGAAGACGCGCTACGCTACATAGGTAATCGATGACGTCGTCGACGTCGGAGGACGTCAGGCCCGCCTCCTCGGCCATCCGTTTGGCCACGTCCTCATACTCGATCACCAACGGCACCGACAGGTTGATCTGGAAGTCCGGTCCGTCGACGAGCAGCAGGAGGCGATGGGAGGCGTCCCGACGCGAGCGGATCGCCGAGACGAACACGTTCGTGTCGAAGACGACCTGCCTGGCCATGATGGTATCATATACGATACCATAGCAGTTCGTCAAAGCCCTCCCGCGGGCGTACACTTGCATCATGGCCATCCGTCTCGACGGCATCCACTTCCTGGTCACCTACCGGTGCACGTACGCATGCGACCACTGCTTCGTGTGGGGGTCCCCGGAGGCGGAGGAGGCGATGACGCTGGCGCAGCTCAGGAGCGTCATCGACCAGGGCGCGGAGCTTGGGCTCGCAGACGTGTACTTCGAGGGCGGTGAGCCCACCCTCGCCTATCCGATCGTGCTCGCGGCGGCGAAGCACGCCCGCGAGCGCGGTCTGGACGTCGGCATCGTGAGCAACTGCTTCTGGGCGACGTCGGTCGCCGATGCCAAGATCTGGCTCGCGCCTTTCGCCGAGCTCGGCCTTGCCGACCTCTCACTCTCGTCCTACGCCTACTTCGTGGAGGACGCCAACGAAGAGCAGCTGCGCAACGCCGTGCTCGCGGCGCGCGAGCTCGGCATCCCCGCAAGCGTGCTCGAGGTGGGGGCGCCGGCGGACATCGGCGTGCCCGGCGCCTGCTCCGGCGACGTCGGCGAGGTGATGCACAAGGGCCGGGCGGCCGTCGCGCTCGCGCCCGCGCGAGCGTCCCGGCCGCCCCAGACGCTCATCACCTGCCCCTTCGAGGACTTCACCGATCCGGGCCGCGCTCACGTGGGCCCGGACGGCGAGCTGCAGGTGTGCCAGGGCATCAGCGCCGGCAACGTGTTCGCCGGAGGCGACGGCCCGGCAGCGCCCGACGAGATCGCGAGCCCTCGCCCAGGCGGTCTGGCGGCCGTGCTCGACGCCTACGACGCGCACGCTCGCTCCGTCATCCGCGAGATCCTGGCCGGCGGACCTTGGGCCCTCGCCCAAGCCGTTGGCCACTCCCCGGCGCGCTCACACTACGCGGATGAATGTCACCTCTGCTACGAAGTCCGTGCGGCGTTGCGCCGCGCGGGGCGCTACCCGGAGGTCGTCGCCCCGGGCCAGTGTTACGCC
This sequence comes from uncultured Thermoleophilia bacterium, assembly GCA_964545565.1. GTDB lineage: Bacteria > Actinomycetota > Thermoleophilia > UBA2241 > UBA2241 > CAIXSE01. Next base: position 7,715 of record CAZJGT010000019.1, on the reverse strand, counting down.
GAGAACGAAGCAGGGGCGGAGCCGGCTGCGCCGTCCGCCCCCGACCAGAACCCACAGGAGGGACCCGATGCCGTCTGAGTGCGAACGCTTCTGGGAGGCCGGCAGCTACGCTGTGGTCGGCCGCCAGGCCAGCAAGAAGCCCTTCCCCAAGATCACCTACGGCGCCCTCAAGGAGCGCGGCAAGACCGTGTACGCGATGGATCCGGACGGCGGAGCCGTCGAGGGCGACACCGCCTACGCCGACTTCGCCTCCCTGCCCGGCGCGGTCGAGGCGGCCGTGCTCGAGCTCCCTAAGGAGGAGACGGCCGGCTGGGTGGCCAAGGCAGCCGACGCCGGCGTGGAGCAGATCTGGATCCACCAGATGACCGACACGCCCGAGGCGCTCGCCGAGGCCGAGCAGCGCGGGCTCAAGGTCATCACCGGCCACTGCGCCGTGATGTACACCAAGCCCGGCTTCAGCGCGCACGCCCCGCACCGCTGGATCTGGAAGCTGCTCGGCAAGTACTGAACGATCTGCATACCCCCCGGCGTATTGCGCTTCTTGGCGCGCGCTGACAGACTCGCGAACTGAGTGCAGCCATCATCCAAGCCATGGGGGGAACTATGAAGAGACTGGTCGTCGTCCTGCTCGCCCTGAGCGTCCTCCTCGTCGCCGCGGCGCCGGCTCTGGCCTCGCCGCTCAGCAAGGCGATGAGCGTGGACCGCCCGGTCGCGGGCGCCGTCAAGTACGCGCCGCGCCAGGCGATCCCCGGCGAGCGCGCCACCAAGCCGTATCCGAGCTACGCCTATTACTCGGAGCTCGGCGCCATCCTCAAGGATCTTGACAAGCGGAGCCGCCGCATGACCGTCAAGCGGTTCGGCACCTCGGCCGGCGGCCACCCCCTCTACCTCGTCACCATCCAGAAGAAGTGGGCGTCGAAATCGGCGCAGCGGCGCTGGATGAGGTTCATCGCGCTGCAGACCACAGACCCGGGCAAGGCACGCTCCATGCTGCGTCACGGCGGCGACCTGCGCGCGCCCGTCTTCATCAACTGCAGCATCCACGGCGGAGAGACCACCGGCGTGGACGCCGGTCTGCGCCTGATCCGCAAGCTCGCCTTCTCCAACGACTCGACCACGAAGCGGATCCTCGCCAACGACGTGGTCATGTTCAACGTGTGCCAGAACCCTGACGGCCGCATCACCGACACGCGCCGCAACGCCAATGGGTTCGACCTCAACCGCGACTGGATCACGCAGTCGCAGCCCGAGATCAGGGCCGTGGCCAAGCAGGTCGTCAAGTGGCACCCCACGATGTTCCTCGACCTCCACGGCTACTACAATCCGATGATCATCGACCCCACCACCAACCCGCACGGTCCCAACTACGAATGGGACCTCTCCGTCGCCTACGCGCTCCCGGCCGCCGAGGCCATCGAGAAGGCGATCGAGGCCAACAGCATCGTCGAGGTCGACATCCCGTACCGCGACTGGATCAACCCGGACACCGGCAAGAGCGAAGGGTTCGAGGACTACAGTCCCTATTACACCCCGCAGTTCGCCATGTTCTACGGGCTGGTCGGCTCCACCATGGAGACGTCGTACAAGTCCGAGGACGGCGTCGACGCTCACTACTACGGCATCCTCGAGGGCGCCAAGTACACGGCCGCCAATCGCGTCGGCATGCTGACCAACCAGATCAAGCGCTTCCAGCGCGCCGTCGCCGGCAAGTCACAGCCGGTCACCGACGACGTGCCCGAGCCGATCACCTACCCCTCCGCCTATGTGATCCCCGTCGACCCGCGCGTACAGGAGAACCCCACCAAGGCGCGCAAGGCCGTGCGTCACCTCCTCGCCAACGGGATCATGGTGTACCGCACTACCGAGGAGATCACGCCGACTCCGGCACGCGGGATCGGCTCGCTGCCGGCCGGCTCCTACTTCGTGCCGATGAAGCAGCCGCTGCGCGGCATCGCCAACGCGATGCTGTGGTACGGGGAAGACATCTCCAGCCAAGCCACGCAGATGTACGACGCCTCCGCCTGGCAGCTCCCGGAGAGCTGGGGCGTCACGCGCTTCACGCTCATGGATGAGGTCTCCGCCGGCATGAAGCGCGTCACCAGCGTGCGTGAGCCGGCCGGCCAGTTCGCCGGAGACGGACCTTGGTTCGCAGTCCTCGCCGACCGCGACGAAGACGTGAAGACCGTCAACCACCTGGTCGAGAACGGCGTCCCGGTCGAGCGCGTGGTCTGGACGGAAGGCGGCGCCGGAGATCCTCCGCTGGGCGCCTTCCTCGTCAATGCGACGAGCGCACGCACCATCGCCTTCCTCGAGGAGACGGCCATGCGCTTCCACGTCGCCATCAGCGAGGTCCCGGTGGTGACCGACAACTTCGGGACGCAGCCGCTGTATCACGAGGGTTATCCGTCGGGCAGCGTCACCGGGCCGCTCAAGGTGGCCGTGTACTCCGACGGGCCTACGGCCTTCTCGCTCCGCGAGCTCGGTTTCAAGGCCGAGGTCGTGGATGCAGAGGTCAACCTGAACGCCTATGACGCGCTCGTGGTCGACGACTACAGCGGTCTCGACATGGAGGCCGTCACGTCCTGGGTCGACAACGGCGGCGCCTACGTCGCCAACGGCCCCTACGGCATCTATGGCGACCTGCTCGACGTCAAGCCCATGGGCGGCTACGACTGGTCGTTCTACTGGGCCAACAACTGCCTTGGCCTCACCGAGTACAGCGGGTCAAGCCTGGTGACCACGGGGATGGGCGAGCTCGGGTACACCTTCGGGTTCCCCATCACCTGGTTCGAGGATCTCGGCGATGGCGTCATGAGCGACGCGACCTACAGCGATCCGTACTTCCTCGCCGGGTTCTGGCAGATCGGCGACCCGACCGGTCTGGTCATCGAGGACGCCGGAGGTAAGCCGGTCGTCGTGCACGGCAGGTACGGTGACGGGCGCGTGACCTTCATCGGTCCGATGACCGCCTTCCGCGCTCATACGGAGGGCACGTTCCGGCTGCTCGCGAACGCGATCTACACGGGCAGCTACGCCGACGTGAAGTGAGTGCACGTGCGGCGTGCGGCGCTTCGTTGCGCGCCGCGACCGCGTGAAAAGGGGCGGGCGGCGCAGATGCGCCGCCCGCCCCTTTCTCATACGCGAGCGGGGCGGGGGCGCCTCTCGGCGCCCGCCGCCGCGTACCGTCAGCCTCTGTCGGGCCAGATCAGGGGAGCGTCTCCGGCGGCGCCGACCGTTGCTTGGGCGGCAGCAACGCCACGACGATGAGGATGATCACGGGGAAGAAGATGCAGAGGATGATCCACAGGGCGCGGTTGAGATCCTTGCGGTCGACCATCCGCCAGACCAGCCACAGACAGATGACCCAGACGATGAACCAGATGGTCGCCACCAGCACGTAGTCCACGGGGCCTCCTTGACGGACGGGTACCGCCGGTCGGGCGGCGCTGTCACTCACTGAGGGGTGTACCCCGCGGCGGGGAAGAACCCTTCAACGGAGCGCCGCGCGGAAGTCGGTCACGCGAATCCGCGACGGGGGATGCGGTGACGCGCGCCGGAGAGGTACGAGCGCGCGTACATCCAACGGTACGAACGTACTCTCGGGCGTACGCGCCGGCGTACCTGTCGCGATTGACGGTACCCGCCCCCCGGCGCCGCGCTCCCGGACGAGCCGCTCCAAGAGAAATCGCGTCTGGACCAGCCGCTCCAAGACGAGCCGCTCCCCGGACGCGCCGCTCCCGCAGGCGCGCGCGCGTACCCGGACCGCGCGTCCCCGTCAGTCGACCAGACCGTCGCCGGCCGGGAGGTCCTGCGGCTGCGGCGGGATCTCGTCCTCGGGCAGGCCGCGGACGTGCTCAAGGACGCGCTCCGCCGCGCCCGCGCCCTCGCGCAGGCAGTCGCCGATGCCGATGCCGTGGTAGGCGCCGCCGGCGAGCTCCACGCCCGGCACGCGGGCGACGGCGGCCTCGATCTGCCCCACGAGTTCGACGTGGCCGACGCGGTATTGCGGCATGCCGCGCGGCCAGCGGAAGACCTGTACGAACTCGGGCTCGGCCGAGATGCCCATGATCTCGCCCAGCTCGGCGCGCACCACTGCGGCCATCTCGTCGTCGTCCAGTTGGGCCGCGGCCTCGCGGCCCGCACGCCCGAGGAAGCTGCGCAGCAGCACATGGCCTTCAGGCGCGCGCCCGTCGAACTTGCTCGAGCTCCAGGTGGTCGCCATGACGGGCCTGTTCTCGGCGCGGGGCACGACGAAGCCGAAGCCCTTGAGATCGTGCCCCACCTGGTCGGCCCTGAAGGCGACCGACGCGGTCGCCGTCGTCACGTACTCGATCGACGAGAGGTCGGCGGCGGCGAGCGGCGCGACCGCGCGCAGCAGGTCGCCGCTCGCCCATGCCGGAGTGGCAAGGACGACGGCGTCGGCCACCACACGTGTGCCGTCGCTGAGCTCCAGTGCGTAGGCGCCGGACCCGGCGCTCGCGCCACGGCCGCCGCCGCACGCGGTCATGGTCTTCACGCTGATGCCGCCGTGCAGGCGCTCCGGCGGAAGTGATGCGACGGCCGCGTCGCTGAGGTCCTGCAGCCCGCCCTTGAACGAGTAGAAGTAGGAGCGCGGACCGGGAGGCCTCGCGGCGACGGCGGCGGATCCCGCAGAGAAACCGTGCGCGTCGCGCGTCGCGGCGGCCTTCTGGCGCGCCTTGCGCCGCTTGAGCATGGCGAGCACGAGGCTGCGGTGCTCGCGCTCCATGTCGAGGAACATGGGAAAGGTCGCGCGCACGCTCATCTGCTCGGGGTCGCCGGCGTGGATGCCGGCGACGATCGGCTCGGCGATGCGCTGCAGCGCCTCCTTGCCGAGCCGGCGGCGGACGAAGTCGCCGAGGCTCTCGTCGAGGGCCGGGCCGATGGCGCCCTCCGGCCCTCCCGTGGCGGCGCCGCCGCGCGGGAGCAGCAGGTCGAGGCCCATGCGGGCCTTACCCGGCCAGCTCATGAGGCCGCTCATGGCGAAGGGGACCATGCGGGTGGGGACCATGAGGATGATGCCCTCGGGCAGCTCATGCAGCCGCCCGCGCGTGTACACGTAGCTCTTGCGGATGGCTTCGTTGCAGTCGAGAAAGCGGTCGGCGATGCCCAGCTCACGGGCGGCTGTGATCGGCCAGTGCTTCTCGATGATGGCCGAGTCCGGGCCGCCCTCGACGACGAAGCCGTCGCGGTGCACGGTATGGACCTTGCCACCGAAACGCGGCTCCTCTTCGTAGAGACGCCAGTCGATCGCCGCGTCCTGCGCGCGCGCCGCTTCGAGCGCGCGCGCCGCCCCGAGCCCCGCCATGCCGCCGCCCACGACGACGATGCGGAAGGGCCGGTCCTCTCCGGCGCCGGCCCCGAAGCCGAGGCTGCCCGCCCGCGCCGGAGTCGGTCGCTCCACCGTCGGCTCGTCCACCCTCATCACCCGTGCGCACGCGGGTCGGTCGGCGGACGCAGTGCGTGCCCGGCCGGCCGGCTCGCGAGGTGATCGACGACGACGTCGGCGAGCGCCTCGATGAAGAACGGTGCGTCGTTGGGCGCCTGCGAACGGCGGTACTCGATGCCGAGGTCCTCGATCTGCGCGCGGAGCACGATGTCGAGGTCGTAGAGCGTCTCGACGTTGTCGCTGACGAATCCGACGGGTACGACGAGGATCTTCTTCCAGCCCTCCCGTGCCAGGCCGCCTACCACATCGTCGACTTCGGGCCCCATCCACTCGCCGCCGCCGCGACCCTTGCTCTGAAAGCCGAAGCGCCAGTCGCCGGGCATGATCTGCGGGATGAGCTGGGAGATCGTCATCTGCAGCTGGTCCACGTAGGGGTCGCCCTCCGCGATGGTCTCGGACGGCACGCTGTGCGCAGTGAAGAGCACGGCCCACTCATTCGCGTCGCAGCCGTCGAGCGCCGCCGCCACGCGGCGGCTGATCGTCTGTACGAAGCCGCGGCCCGCATGCCAGCACTCGAGCAGCGGGATGTCGCGGCCGCGACCGCCGGAGGCAGGGTCCTCCGCGGCCGTAAGCTGCGCCTGGTATCTGCCGCTGGTGAGACGCGACGAGAACGGGCTCATCGGCAGGGCGAGCACCTGGTGGGCGTCGAGCCCGCGCACGCAGGAGGCGACGCTCGGCTCGGTGTAAAGAAACCCGTGGCGCACGCGCACCGGGAAGGGGAGCTTCGCGGTGAGCGTCGCCTGCAGCGCGGCGGCCTGACGCACGGTGGTGCCGGGAAGCGGCGAGGCGCCGCCGATGAGCGCGTAGCGCTCCTGCACGGCGGTCACCGTCTTCGGGTCGGGCGCGCGCCCCATCAGCCGCTCGAGGAAGGGCACGATCTGCTCGGAGCGCTCGGGCCCACCGTACGCGAGCAGGGCGACATCGAGGAGGCTGTCGGTCATGGCGTCATCCTCCGCCCGGCTCAGACGGCCGCGGCCGAGAGCCGGTGCACGGCGTCGACCAGGTACTTGACGTTGTCCGGCGGCACCTGCGGGATCAGGCCGTGCCCCAGATTGAAGATATGCCCCGGGCGCCCGGCGGCGCGACGGATCACGTCGGCGACGCGCTCCTCGATGGCCTTGACGGGTCCGAGGAGCGTGATCGGGTCGAGGTTGCCCTGCACGGCGACGTCTCCGAGCTGGTCCCAGGCGCGGTCGAGCTCGATGCGCCAGTCGACGCCGTACACGTCGCTCCCGGCCTTGCCGACCAGATGCAGCATCGCCGAGGCGCCGTTGCCGAAGTAGATGACCGGCGCCCCCAGCCCCTTGACGTGGTCGATGACGTAGCGCACGTGCGGCAACACGAGGAGGTCGTAGTCGTACGGCCCCAGCCAGCCGACCCAGGAGTCGAAGAGCTGCACCACCTGGGCGCCGGCAGCGATCTGCGCCTTGAGGTAGTCGACGACGACGTCGGAGATGAGGCCCATGAGCCTGCCGAACGTCACCGGGTCCTCGTACATGAGCTTCTTGACGTGCGCGTAGTTGCGTGAATGACCGCCCTCGACGATGTAGCTGGCCAGCGTGAACGGCGCTCCGGAGAAGCCGATGAGAGGAGTGTCGTCGTCCAGTTCGTGGCGCACGAGACGGATGGTGTCCATCACGTACTGCAGGTCGGAGGCCGCGTCGATGCCGTGCACACCGGCAAGGTCCCGGGCGGCGCGGATGGGCCGCTCGATGACGGGGCCGTCCGCCGGGGTGAAGTGGAACCCGATGCCCATGGGCTCGAGCGGCAGCAGGATGTCCGCGAAGACGATGGCCGCGTCGAGCTCGAAACGACGGAGCGGCTGCAGGGTGACCTCCGCCGCCACGTCCGGCCGCCGGCACATCTCCACGAAGTTCATCTTCTCGCGGATGGCGCGGTACTCGGGCAGGTAGCGCCCCGCCTGGCGCATCAGCCACACGGGCGTATGGTCGACGGGTCTGCGGGCACAGGCATCAAGGAGGCGCATGGGCATCACCTGGTGAGGCGGGACGGGGTGGTCGGGAAGCTGATTGTAGCAAACGGGAGCCCGCGGGCTCCCGTCGAAGGCGATGGTCCGGGCCGGCCCTGCTTCACTCGGCCGGCCTGTACCCTTCGCCCAGCGCTGCCTTGCGGCACGTGTGACACACCGTGATCGTCGACTCGCAGCATTGCGGCGAGACCACATGGTAGCGGAGCGCCCGGGCGCTGAGCTTGGCGCCGCACAACGCGCAGTGGGCGCTGGCGATGG
>CAZJGT010000018.1:0-26955 GCA_964545565.1 uncultured Thermoleophilia bacterium | reverse complement strand
TGACGCATAGGACGAACGTCCAGCGGACGCACGGAACGGATACAACTCGGGCAACGGCGAATACCGTCGGACCACGGAGAGAGCTGGAGAGGATCGTGTTCCTTCTGGGCATGTTCCTCTTCAAGAGGTCGGTCGGACGACGAGGTGGGCATGCGTTCCGGGGCGTTCAAGCGGAGAGGATCCGAACGGCGCGAGAGGCGCCGGGCGGTGCTCGTCGAGCGGCGCTCGGGGTTCGAGCGACGCCGCTCTCACGGCGTCTCACCGTTCGCAGCTGCCATTGAGCAGCCGCTGCTGCGCCTGCGCGACGACCCGCGTCAGTTCGCGCAGCTCCTTGTGCTCATCAATCTCCTCAGCGTGCTCGACCTCTCACTCACCCTCCTGGTGCTGCGTCTCGGCGCGAGCGAGCTCAATCCGCTGATGGCGTACCTCCTCGAGCTCGGCCCCGCCACGGCGGCGACGTTCAAGGTGAGCATCGTCGGCGCCGCCACCGTCGGACTATGGCTGCTGCGCCGCTACCGCTCGGCCCTGGCGGCGGCGGTCGTGTTGCTCGCCGTCTACGGGGCGCTGGTGCTGTTCGAGCTCGCCGGCCTGGCGCACCTCAGCTGACCCGAGCTTGCCGGCGCCGGCTGGCCCGGCCGGCGCCGCCGGCCGGGCCCTGTTAGGATTCCCGGCCGGAGCCCGTTCGTCAGGAGCAGCATGACTCGAGCCGTTGTCATCTTCGTTCTCGTCGTGGTCGCCCTCACCGCGCCGTTCGCGGCGGCCGGCGCGGCGCTCGCCTACCCGAGCTACGCTGAAGAGTACCGGTTGGGTCCGGGAGACGGGCCGCAGCTCTCCGCCCGCCTCACGGCTTGGGAGGTCGGCGCCGGCGACGCGTGGAACGTCGTCGTCGGCATCTGGGGCGGCCACCAGACTCTCGTGCCTGCCGACCCTGACGACCAGGGCCACCAGCGGCACCCGGCCGTCGGCGAGTCCCGGGGCGAGCACTACGTGGCGTACGAGGACGACGCCACCGGCGATGCCGATCTGTATCTGTGCACGATCGACGTCCCATCCGTCCCCGGTTCCCTACCGTCGGCGTCGCCGATCGCTTCCGGCGCCGGCGACCAGCTCGACCCCGCGCTCGCCGGCGACATCGTCGTCTACGAGGACCATGGGCGAGGCAACAGCGACATCGCCCTGTACGATCGTTCCAGCGGCGTCACCACGTACCTCACCGGCAACGCGTCGGTGCAGGCCGATCCCTCCACCGACGGCCGCTGGGTGGCCTGGGCCGACAGGCGCAACGGCAATTGGGACATCTACGCGCGCGACCTCAAGACCGGTACGGTCAAACGCCTCACCACGAACCGGTCGAGCCAGACGGCGCCCGAGGTGGGCCAGGGCAAGGTCGTCTACCAGGACCGCCGCAACGGCAACTGGGACATCTACGAATGCACCCTGGCCACCGGCAAGGAGCGCCGCCTGACGACGCACAAGGCGGATCAGACGGCGCCGTGCATCGACGCGCAGCCGCAGAGCGGTCGCACCGGCACCATCGTCTACGTGGACGCTCGCCACGACGCCGGCGACATCTGGGTGCGCGAGGGCCGTACCGGTGTGAGCAGACCGGTGTGCACCGAGACGGGCGCCCAGAGCGAGCCGCGCATCCGCGCGGAGCGCGTAGTGTGGAGCGACGCTCGCTCGGGGCAGAGCCACGTCTACGATTGCGAGCAGCTCCGCTTCCCCTCCCTCAGCGTGCCGCGCGGGACCATCACCCCGCCCTGGAACGGCACGGCCAAGGTGAGGGGCATCCTCACGGCGGATCACCCGGAGGGCCAGGTGGTGCGCGTCTCCGGCTACGGCCCGACGCGCTCTGTGCGCGTGACGCTGGACGCCGCCTACGACGGCTGGTACACCACCGCCCTCTCCCACATCAAGCGCAAGGTCACGGTACGGGTGTGGTATCCGGGAGACGCCGATCATCTCCCCGCCTGGGGCGGCACGGTGACCATCAAACCGACGGCGATCCTCAGCCGGCCGAAGCTGCGTCGCACTCCCGGAAGACCGGTCCCCATCACCCTCCCGGACCGCTGCACGGTCACGGGGACGCTCCGACCGCGACACGCGGCCGGCAGTCGAGCGGTCACGCTCGTCATCTACCGCATGCGCCCCTACCACGACTGGGAACGCTACAAGACGCTCCGCGTGAAGGTCTCCGACGCCGGCTCCGGCAGCGCCTACCGCGTGTACGTGAGCCTCCCCAGATACTACCGGCAGAAGTGGCGCGTGCAGGCCGTCCACCAGGACGCGGCGCACGCGCACAGCGAGTCCGCGATCAGCAACACGATCGGGACTTGAGCCGGGCGGCTGATCCCGGCGCGACCGGAGCCACCTCGAGCGAACACGCGTTCGCATCCGTCCGCACGCGGTGCTAGCCTGCGACGGCCCATACGAGGAGGACTCCCCATGCTCGTCGAGCTCAACGCCGAGCAGCTCGCCGCCGCACGACACGGCGACGGCCCGCTGCTCATCGTCGCCGGCGCCGGCACCGGCAAGACGGCCGCGCTCGTGCACCGCGCCGCCCACCTCATCGAGCGCGGCGCCGACCCTCGGCGCATGCTGCTGCTCACGTTCACGCGCCGCGCCGCCGCCGAGATGCTGCGCCGGGTCGAGGCGGTGCTCGCGGCGCGGGGCCGCGCCACGGGCGGCGCGTCCGAGCGCGTCTGGGGCGGCACCTTCCATGCCGGTGCCGCCCGCCTGCTCCGCATCCACGCCCGCGACATCGGCATGGAGCCGGACTTCACGATCATGGACCGCGGCGACTCCGAAGACCTCATGCACGTCGCGCGCACGCGCCTGGGGCTGGGCCGCGGCGGCACGCGCTTCCCGCAGAAGTCCACCTGCCTCGACGTCTACTCGCGCTGCGTCAACGCGCAGCTGCCGCTGAACGAGGTGCTGCGCACTGCCTTCCCCTGGTGCCTGCCGGCCGAGGCGGGCCTGGCGCGACTCTTCGCCGCGTACACGGACGCCAAGGAGGAGCAGCAGGTGCTGGACTACGACGACCTGCTCCTGTTCTGGCGCGGCCTCCTCGCCGACCCGGCCGGGGGCGCACGCGTACGCGAGCGCTTCGACCACGTGCTCGTCGACGAGTACCAGGACACCAACGCGCTGCAGGCCGACATCGTCTCGCTGCTGCGACCCGACGGCACCGGCGTCACGTGCGTCGGCGACGACGCCCAGGCCATCTACGCCTTCCGCGCCGCCACGGTACGCAACATCCTCGACTTCGAGCAGCGCTTTCCCGGCGCCGAGGTGCTCACGCTCACGCAGAACTACCGCTCCACGGCGCCCATCCTCGCCGCCACCAACGCGCTGATCGCGGAGGCCGCCGAGCGCCGCGACAAAGAGCTGTGGACGGAGCGGACCGGCGACGGCCGCCCGGTCCTCGCCACCTGCCGCGACGAAGACGAGCAGACGCAGTGGGTCTGCGAGCGCGTCCTCGCGCACCGCGAGCAGGGCACCGAGCTCAAGAAGCAGGCGGTGCTCTTTCGCGCGCAGCACCACAGCATGGCGCTCGAGATCGAGCTCTCCCGGCGCACCATCCCCTTTCGCAAGTACGGCGGTCTGCGCTTCGTCGAGATGGCGCACGTCAAGGACCTCGTCGGCTTCTTGCGCCTCGCCGAGAACCCCCGGGACGCGATGGCCGGGCTGCGCGTGTTGGGCCTCGTGCCCGGCATCGGGCCGAAGACGGCGGCGGCACTGCTCGAGAGTCTCTCCGCCGCCGGCGGCGACTTCGCGACGGCGTGGGCCGGCGCGCGCGTCCCCGAGCCGGCCCGCGGCGCCTGGCCGGCCGTCGTCGAGCTGTTCGCGGCACTCGCCGGCGCCGGCGCGGATGACGTTCCGGCGCAGGTCCACGCCGTGCGCAGCGTGTACGGACCGCTGCTCGAGCGCCGCTACGACAACGTCCAGGCGCGTCTGCGCGACCTCGAGCAGATCGAGGGGCTCGCGGCCCGCTCGCGGACGCGCTCGCAGTTCCTCGCCGACCTCGTGCTCGACCCGCCGGCGTACACGCAGGAACTCGCCGGCCCGCCGCTGCTCGACGAGGACTACCTCGTCCTCAGCACCATGCACTCCGCCAAGGGTCTCGAGTTCGACGTCGTGTACGTCATCCACGCCGCCGACGGCAACATCCCCTCGGACATGGCCACGGGCAGCGCCGCCGAGATCGACGAGGAGCGGCGGCTGCTCTACGTGGCCTGCACACGTGCCCGCGACCAGCTCTACGTGTGCCACCCGTTGCGCTACTACACGCAGCCGTGGGCCAAGGCCGACACCCACGGCTACGCGCAGCGCTCGCGGTTCCTCACGCCGCCGGTGGTCGCCCACTTCGAGGAGGTCCAGACCGGGCCCGAGCGGTCGGAGCACGACGAGGGCCCGCTCGGGCGCGTCACCACCGCGTCCATCCGCGCCGATGTGCGCTCACTCTGGGAGGCGCCGGCCGCGGGCTGACCACGCCATCCGCGGCACGCGGGAGCGCCGTGCGATCGGCGAGCGCCCCCTCTTGCACCGTCACGTGATCGAGCGTCGCGGTGACCGGGCCGGTCACGTCGATCCTGAAGCCGGTACTGGTCGGCATGTTGCGATCGACCAGGTCGCCGAGACCCACGGGTGAGCTCGACCGTCACGGGTATGCTTCTGGCCGAGATCACTCCCCGGGGGAAGGAGCGCCATGACCGACACCGCTGAAGGCCTGCTGATCGCCAAGAACGCCGCCGAGTTGCACCTGTTGCCGCAGATGGCCAGCCGTCACGGGCTGGTGGCGGGCGCCACGGGCACCGGCAAGACGGTGACCCTGCAGGTGCTGGCTGAGGCGTTCAGCCGCGCCGGCGTGCCCGTCTTCGCCGCCGACATCAAGGGCGACCTCTCCGGCGTCACCCAGCCGGGCGGCGGCAACGCCAGGGTCGACGACCGCCTCGCGCAGCTCGGCCTCTCCCCCTGGCCGTTCGAGGGCGCGCCGGCGATGTTCTGGGACGTGTTCGGCGAGCAGGGCCACCCCGTGCGCACCACAGCGTCCGAGGTAGGGCCGCTGCTGCTCGCGCGCATGCTCAACCTCAACGACATCCAGGAGGCCGTGCTCACCGTGGCCTTCCGCGTGGCCGACGACAACGGCCTCCTGCTGCTCGACCTCGACGACCTGCGCGCCATCCTCAAGTTCGTCGCCGACAACGCGGCCGAGATCGGCACCACCTACGGCAACGTCTCCGCCGCCTCCGTCGGCGCCATCCAGCGCTCGCTGCTCACGCTGGAGGAGCAGGGCGGGCAGAAGTTCTTCGGCGAGCCCGCCCTCGACCTCTTCGACTTCATGCAGACCGACGCCCAGGGCCGCGGCTACGTCAACATCCTCGCTGCGGACAAGCTGATGATGGCGCCCAAGGTCTACTCCACCCTGCTGCTCTGGCTGCTCAGCGAGCTGTTCGAGCGGCTGCCCGAAGCCGGCGACCTGCCCAAGCCCAAGCTCGTCTTCTTCTTCGACGAGGCGCACCTGCTGTTCACCGACGCGCCGCCGGCGCTGCTCACCAAGATCGAGCAGGTGGTGCGCCTGATCCGCAGCAAGGGCGTCGGCGTGTACTTCGTCACCCAGAACCCGATCGACATCCCCGACACCGTGCTGGGCCAGCTGGGCAACAAGGTGCAGCACGCGCTGCGCGCCTTCACCCCCCGCGAACAGAAGGCCGTCAAGGCGATGGCCGAGACGTTCCGACCCAACCCCGACCTGGACGTCGAGGCGGCGGTCACCGACCTCGGCGTGGGCGAGGCGCTGCTCTCGCTCCTCGAGAGCGACGGCAGCCCGTCGATGGTTCAGCGCGCCCTCATCGTGCCTCCGCACGGCCACATCGGAGCCATCGCGCCTGAGCAGCGGCAGCAGGTCGTGGCCGCCTCGCTGGTCGCCGGGCACTACGAGCAGCTCATCGACCGCGAGTCGGCGGAGGAGGTGCTGGCGGCGCGCGCGCAGGCGGCGGTCGCCGCCGCCGGCCAGGCCGCGGCCGCAGAGGCGGCGGCCAAGCAGGGGGAGCAGGCCGCCAAGCCGGCGCCGCGGCCCAGGGCGGCGCCCCAGCAGCGTCAGGCGAAGGCCCCCGCGCGACGCAGCGACAGCATGGCCGAGGCGCTCGGCAAGAGCGTGATCCGTGCCGTGGGCAGCCAGGCCGGCCGGTCGATCGCCCGCGGCCTGTTCGGCACGATCCTCAAGGGCAGGTAGAGACGGGTAGTCGTCACTGCGTCGCGTGGCAACTCGAGGCGCTGCACCCCGTCGCCGGACACGTCTGCGTGGTCCCTCCGCTGCCTGGATCCGCGCCGCTCGACCCGCCGTAGCCGTTCCCGTAGCCGCCGGACCCGTCGTCGTGGTAGTACCCGTCAGCGCTCTCCACACCGCCGGCCGAGCCCTCCGGCTGGCCGGTCACCTGCGTGTTCACTGACTGCGCGTTCGCGGTGGAGGTACCGAACAGCCGGCCGCCGAGCTGGATCGCCGAGAACACGGCGAGACCGGTGAACAGCGTGATGACGAGGACCGCTGCGGTGTTCCTGGGCAGGTTCTTCATCGTTCTCCTTCGATGGGGGGCATCACGGGCGAGGGCGCGCGTCGAGTGGCGCCGGCACGGTGGCGACCCGCCGGCCGCGCGCCTCGGCGTCGAGCCGGCGCGTAGCCAGGCGGATCGCGGCCACGGGGTCGGAGGGCGCCTGCGGGCGCGGGCGGCCGAGCTTGCGGGCCACAGTCACGATCCAGCGCCAGTGCAGCGCGAAGTGCACGAGCAGCAAGAGGATGCTCGCGTCGGCGGACCACGAGTGCGTGCTCGCCCAAAGCGCATCCGGCGCGATCGTGATCCCGATCGTCCTCGCGACCGACTGCGAGATCAGCAGGCCGCTCAGCATCACCGTCACCGCGGCGACGAACAGGGCGGCGTCCACCACCAGGTTGACCCTGGGCGTCACCTTCAGGAGCTCGGCGAAGCGCCGCAGGATCTGCAGCGTCTGGTCCCAGTTCACGATCACATGGAAGAGCAGCGGCACGATGGTGACCACGCACAGCCACTCGTGCACCGCCACGCCCGTCCACGCGGGGTTGTAAGCGACGAAGAGCGCGCCGAACAGCGCGAGGTCGAGCCAGAGGCGGGCTCGCACGGTCATGGGCGCTCCTTTCGTCGGGGGTCGTCCTCCGCCGGCCGCCTCATGACGGCCACGGTCACTGTAGGAGACGGATGTGAAGCCGGGATTGAGCGGCGACTACAGGTCCGTAACCACCGCGCGGCCGGGTTACGGACCTGTAGCCCCGGCGCACACGGGTCGCAACATGGCTCGGGGATAGTGGACACAGGATGCCGGCCCCACGCCGGCGCATGACCCGTCAGAGAGGTGCGCGATGACCGACCCGACCAACGAGAGCGCCGGCGCCACCCCGCCGGAGAACCCGCCAGCCGGCGAGGCGCGAGAGGCTGCGGCGGCGCAGCCGACCAGCGATGCCCCGACGGCGCCGGCGATGGATGCAGCCGAGGCGCAGACGCTGGCGCAGCCCGCGCCGGCGCCGGAGACCGCGCCCGCCGGCGCCCCAGCCGCCGCTCCGGCCGCCACGGGCGGCCCCTGGTACCGGCGGCGCTGGGCCGTGATCGGCGGCGCCGTCGCGGCCGCCGTGATCCTCTTCTTCGGCGGCATGGCCATCGGCACCACCATCGACGGTCACGACCGCGGCGACTTCCGTGGTGAGTACGGCCCAGGAATGATGGGACCAGGCGGAGGGCAGGGTCGCGGCTGGGGCGACGGCTGGGGCGACAACGGCGCCCGCCAAGGCGCGGGCCCCGGCATGCGCCAGGGCGGCCAGGGCTTCGGCCGCGGCTGGGACCACGACGGCGACTGCGACGGCTACGGCCCGCCGCAGGCGCCGAGCATCCTGCCGACGCCGGCTCCGTCCACCACGCCGCAGTCACTGCAGCTTTGACGCGAGTGCGGTGCAGCACGGCCGCCTCTGCCTCTCCCGGCAGAGGCGGCCGTGCCCCGTGCTACGATTCCGGGCATGGCTGACCGAGCCCAGACCATCCTCGTCATCGAGGACGACCCCGCGGTGGGCGAAGCCCTCGTCGAGGGCATCGGTACCGAGGGCTACCAGGTCCACTGGGAGACGACCGGGGGCGACGGCGTCGCCTTCGCCCGCGACCACTCGCCACAGCTCATCGTCCTCGACGTCCGCCTCCCTGACGGCAACGGCTTCGACTTCTGCCGGCAGATGCGCCACCTGGGCCTGCGCCAGCCGATCCTCATGCTCACCGTGCAGTCGGACCAGATGGACAAGGTCCTCGGCCTCGAGATGGGCGCCGACGACTACCTGACCAAGCCGTATCACCTCCGCGAGCTCATCGCCCGCATCCGCTCCCTGCTCCGGCGCGCCTACGGGGAGCTCGCCTCCACGGACGCGGACGTGCTCTACGCCGGCGACCTCACCATCGACCGCACCCGCGCGACCGTCACCCGAGACGGTCGCGCTCTGAGCCTCACGCCTACCGAGTTCCGCCTCCTGGTCTTCCTCGCCCAGCACCCCGGCCAGGTCTTCAGCCGCGGACAGCTCATCGAGAACGTGTGGGGAAGCGACGCCGACTTCTACGACGACAAGACGGTGAGCGTCCACGTCCGCCGCCTGCGTGAGAAGATCGAGCACGAGCCGAGCGACCCCTCCGTGATCCTCACCGTGCCCGGTATCGGGTACCGGCTGGCGACATAGGGTCCCTCGCATGCGTACACGCTCCCTGCGTCTCCGGCTCGCGCTCACCTACGCCGGCATGGCGTTGCTCACGGCGGTGATCCTCGGCGGGATCCTGCTCGCCGTCCTCGGCAACCACTACACGCGCGCCGAGGACGACTACCTGCAGGCGAGCGCCCAGCTCATCGTCGCGAATCCGCCGCCGCTCGCCACGGTCGACGAGCTCACCGCGTGGGCCCAGGCGGCGGCTCTCACCACGCAGACGCGCGTGCAGGTCTTCTCGCGGGACGACACGCTGGTGGTGGACTCGGGGTCGCCCAACACGCTGGATGCCGAGTCGCTTCTCGGCCGCGGCCGCGGCGGCTTCGGCCGCGAGCGGCACGACCGTGACGGTCTGCCCAATCCGCTCGGCGGCGGCCTCTTCGGCAGCGCCGGCGGCGCGCGCTCGAGCCGCACGCTCAGGATGGACATGGAAAGCGGCGCCTACGTGAGCCTCTCCGAAGGACCGGCTTCCGGCCGCGACGCGCTCGTGAGCGCGGCGCTGGCGTGGGTCCTCGCGGCCGCGCTCGCCGTCGGCCTCGCGGCCTTGGCGGGCTACCTCATCGCTGCGCGCATCGCGCGGCCGGTCGTCGCGCTCACGCGCGCCAGCGACCGCATGGCCGCCGGAGACCTCGGCGCCCGCGCCCCCGTCGCCGGAGGCGACGAAGTCGGGCGCCTCGGCGAGTCCTTCAACGGCATGGCCGCCCGGGTCGAGGCCACGGTGATGTCGCTGCGGCGCTTCGTCGCCGACGCCGCCCACGAGATCGGCACGCCGCTCACGGCGCTGCAGGCCGATCTCGAGCTTGCCGAGCGTGAGGCCACGAGCGACGATGCGCGGCGGCTCGTCGGCAGAGCCCTCGGCCAGACCGACCGTCTCGCCGGTCTCTCGAACAACCTGCTGCAGCTCTCACGCCTCGAGGCGGATGATCCCGCGGGCGAGGATCCGGGCGCGGATCTCGCCGCGGTGGCCCGTGAGCTCGCCGACGGCGTGGCCTCGCGCGCGGAGCAGGCGGGCATCGAGCTCGAGCTGGACATCGCCGATGCCCCGCTCCCGGTCCCCGTGGAGCACTCGCGCCTGCAAGCTGTGCTCGCCAACCTGCTCGACAACGCGCTCAAGTTCACGCCGGACGGTGGCACGGTCACCCTCTCGGCCCGCCCGGAGGGCGCCTTCGCCGTGGTGACCGTCGCCGACACGGGCCTCGGCATCCCCGCCGACGAGCAGGAGGAGGTCTTCGGGCGTTTCCACCGCGCCCGCAACGCCTCCGCGTATCCTGGCAACGGTCTGGGGCTGGCGATCGTGAAGGCGGCGGTGGAGCGCGGCGGCGGGACGGTCTCCGTGGCCGGCTCGCCGGCCGGCACAACGTTCCGCGTGGCGTTGCCCCGGCGTGAACAGAGCCGCCGGCGGACCGCGACGGCGTAGTACGTCTGCAGCCCGGCGTCCGGCGCACCTCGCCGGGTCGGCCCCCCGGGCTGCGCGCCCGGGCTCGCTTGTGACAGTATCGGGGCCATGGACCACAGGGGACTCATCGACCGACGCTATTCGTGCCGGACCTATCTGGACGAGCCGATCTCGGCGGAGGACCGCCGCGCGCTCAGCGACGTCATGACGACGAAGACCACAGGTCCGCTCGGCTCCAGAGTACGCTTCGGGCTCATCGCGGCGTCGGCGGACGACGCCGGCGCTCTCCGAAGGCTGGGGACGTATGGGTTCATCAAGGGGGCGACCGGCTACATCGTGGGAGCCGTGCATCGGGGACCGAACGACCTCGAGGACTACGGCTACCTGCTCGAGGAGGTCATCCTTCATGCCACCGCCATCGGGCTCGGCACCTGCTGGCTGGGCGGCACCTTCACGCGCAGCACCTTCACCAGGCGGTTCGGCGGAGTCGAGCGTGGCGAGACGATCCCGGCGGTCGCCGCGATCGGGAACGCCGGCGACGACGGCGCGGAGCGCATCCGCCGGCGCGAAGAGGGCGATCGTCGCCTGCCCGCCGGCGAGCTCTTCTTCCACCAGGACTTCGGCGAGCCCCTCGGCCTCGAGCGCGTCGACGGCTACGCAGCCGCGCTCGAGGCCGTGCGCATGGCGCCCTCGGCCACCAACAAGCAGCCGTGGCGGATCGTGCGCCGCGGTGACCGCTGGCACTTCTACCTCGTGCGCACGCGTGGCTACGGCAAGGGGAGCGTGCTGTTCACGGTGTTGCGCATCGCCGACCTGCAGCGCGTCGACCTGGGCATCGCCATGTGTCACTTCGAGCTGGTCGCCCGCGACCAGGGACGGGACGGCCGCTGGACCGTCGATGATCCGGGCCTCCCGGTACCGGGCCCGGGCGTCGAGTACGTCGTCACCTGGTGCGGCTGACGACGGGCGGCGGCGGACGCGGGCCGACGCCGCGGTGGCGACGAGACGCGCTCCCTCGAGCCGACGGTCGCGTATCATTGGCACTGCCCGGCCCCTCGATGAAGGAGTCCGCCACGTCACGCCGGCAGCGCCTGATCGACGGCGCCCAGAACATCAGCCGCATGTGCCTGGTCTGCGGCCGCGACAACCCCTTTGGGCTGCGGGCCCGCTTCTACGAGCTGGCGCCGGACGAGCCTGCGGCCGCCGGCGCCGGCGCGCCCGCCCCGGCGGCGGGCCGTGAGCTCCTCGGCGTGTTCACGCCGCGCGAGGAGCACCAGAGCTACCCGGGCCTCCTGCACGGCGGCGTGAGCGCGGCGATCCTCGACGAGACCATCGGCCGGGCCATCCTGCTGGTGCAGCCCGGCGCGTGGGGCGTCACGGCCGAGCTCACCATCCGCTTCCGCAAGCCGCTGCCGCTGGACGAGGAGATCCGCTGCGTGGCGCGAGTCACGCGCGACACCAGCCGCCTCTTCGAGGGCAGGGGCGAGATCCTGCTCGCCGACGGCAGCGTCGCCGCAGCGGCGAGCGGCAGGTATGTCAAGCGGTCGCTCGACGACATCACCGACGGCGCCTTCGCCGAACGGGAGTGGTTCGCCGACCCGCGCGAGGCGCCGGAAGGCGTCGACCTGTAGAAGCGAACGAGGGCGGGCGCCCCTGCGGACACCCGCCCTCGTCGTCTTCGCAATCCGGCCGTGGCGGCCGGGTGCGGTCTTACTTCACCGTGAACGTCATCGCCTTGGACTTCGACGCCTTGTACGTCGCGGATGCCGCAACGGAGGCGGTGACGCGGTACGAACCCTTCTTGGCGGGCTTGTACTTCCAGCTGAACGCACCGCCGGCGCTCACCTTGGCGCTACCCGACTTGGCCTTGACCCACTTCTTGCCCTTCTTGATCTCAGCCTTGAGCGCGACCGTCTTGCCGGCCAGCGTCGCCGCGGGCGTGGTCTTGCCGGAGGCCGTGACCGTCTTGCGCAGCTTGATCGTCTTCGGGGCGACCTTCAGGGACACCGTCGTCGCAGGCAGTGGCACACCGTGGCAGCCCGGCGTCGTGCCGCACGCGCCGGCGACGTGCCCGTCTCCCGCCAGGATGGCGGTCGTTCCGCCGTGACAGCTCGCGCACGCTGAGGGCGCCGGCGGCTTGGACGCGCCGTCCGGATGGCATTTGGCGCAGCTCTGCAGCGCATGGGTCGTGGCGTTGTGGAAATCGTCATTGAAGGCGTAGTCGTGACAGCTGGCGCAGGCGGTGAACGTCCGCTGCGCGTTGGCTGGTTCGGTGACGCGGGAGGCGCCCAGAACGAGAAGCGCGGCCAGCGTCAGGAAGAGCGCAAGCGCCAAACGCCCGCGATGCACGTGCACGATCCCCATACGTCTCCTTTGTGAGTCGCTGTCGATTGAATCGAGGTCGGAGACACACTTTAGCGGCAATCGAGCCGTCGTGCGACCGGACGTCCGCGGATCACGGCGGGCCTCACGCAGTATGCTTTGCGCACTCGTCCCTGCCGGACAACGGAGGACCCGTCATGCCGACCACAGACCGCACCCGCCGCCCTGCCGCCGCGTGGGTCCTGCTGCTCCTCGTGGTGATCCAGGGTCTCGGCGGAGTCGGCGGCGGGTTCCTTCTCAGCATCAGGCCGGACGGCTCGATCATGGGCATACCGGTCTCGTACCTCGACGGGTCGCCGTTCCGCGACTTCCTGATCCCGGGCCTCATCCTGCTCCTCGTCCTGGGCGTGCTGCCGCTCGTCGCCGCTGTGGGCCTCTGGCTGCGCCGTACGTGGGCCTGGTACGCCGCGTTCGTGGTCGGCTGCGGCCTCATGATCTGGATCCTCGTCGAGATCACGATCATCCCCTACGACGCGCTGCAGATCGTCTTCGGCGTCATCGGGGCGCTGATCGTCCTCATCTCGCTGATGCGCTCCGTGCGGCGGTTCTACGACGTGCGCCTGCCCGGCGAGGACTGACTGCCGTCTCGCCAGACGACACAGGTCCCTGCAGGCCCGCGGCGAACATGCCGATGGCATACCCGAGTACGAAGCCAGCGGGAGCTATCGTGCGCACCCAGCCGAGCGACAGACAGCGCGTCTTCCTGACCTTCGCCGCCGGTGATCTTGCCCGTGCACGGCCGGTCACGGCCCGGTTGCGGGCCGACGGCGCGCTGCTCCTCGACCACGGCCTCTCGAGCGAGCCGTTCGCGAGCGAGCGGGGCGAGTTCGTCCGCGCGAGCTTCATGGCGCGTCTGCGCCGTTGCACAGGCGCCCTCTGCCTGTACGGAGCGCGGACGCTCGACGATGCATGGGCCCGATGGGCGCTCGAGACCGCCGCCGATCTCCAGCTCCCACTGCTGGGCGTCCCGCTGCCGGGAGAGCTGGCGCGCGAGAGCGAGCGGTTCCTCACGGACCTCGGCGCCGAGCTTGTCCCGCTGAGCTGCGCCACCATCGCCGACAGGGCACGCGCAGTGGCCGGCGATCGCCGCCGCCTCGTCCCGATCGACGCTGCGTCTCTGGCCGAGACGCTGTACCTCATGCGCCACCCGCTGCGATAGCCGACGGGGGACGATCGCGTCCAACGGGTACAAGGGCCTCAACCGACGGCCCAAGGAGAACCGTGTCAGACGCCACCGACCCCAGCCGGACCACCGCGCAAGCGGCCCTCGCCGAGTTCGTTCGCCGCCTGCCCAAAGCGGAGTTGCATCTGCATATCGAAGGGACGCTCGAGCCCGAGTTGCTGCTCGAGCTCGGGCGCCGCAACGACATCCACCTCCCGTGCTCCTCCGCTGAGGAGTGCCGCGCCCAGTACCGCTTCGGCGACCTCCAGGACTTCCTGGACATCTACTACGCGGGGGTCGCCGTCCTCATCACCGAGCGGGACTTCCACGACCTCGCCCTGGCATATCTCCGCCGGGTCGCGGCGGACGGCGCCCGTCACGTGGAGATCTTCTTCGACCCGCAGACCCACGTGCCCAGGGGCGTGCGCTTCGACGACGTGATCGGCGGCCTCACCAGGGCACTGCGGGAAGGCGAGACGGAGTACGGCCTGAGCTGGCGGCTCATCATGTGCTTCCTGCGTGACCGGCCTGCTGCGGAAGCGATGCGGATGCTGGAGCTCGCCATGCCACATCGTGACGTCATCGCCGGCGTGGGGCTCGACTCGGCTGAGCTCGGCCATCCTCCACAGGCGTTCGCCGAGGTGTACGAGACGGCGAGGGCGGCGGGCTTCGTCGCCGTCGCGCACGCCGGCGAGGAGGGCCCGCCCGAGTACGTGACCGCGGCGCTCGACGCGCTGCAGGTGCTCCGCATCGACCACGGCGTCGCGGCCGCCCAGGACCCCGCCCTGCAGCGCCGCCTTGCACGAGCGGGCATCCCGCTCACGATGTGCCCGCTCAGCAACCTCGAGCTGCAGGTCACGCCGGATCTCTCCCGGCACCCCCTGAAGCGCCTGCTCGACGCCGGATTGGTCGTCACCGTGAACTCGGACGACCCCGCCTACTTCGGCGGCTATCTCCTGGACAACTACATGGCTGCGCAGGAGGCCCTCGGCCTCAGCCGCGCCGACCTGGCCCAGCTGGCGCGCAATTCGATCACGGCCTCCCTGCTGCCCGGCGAGCGGCAGACGGAGCTGCTCGCCGAGATCGACCGTGTGGCGGCCGAAGCCTGAGACTGCAGCAGCGCCGCGACCGGACGACCGTCGTCGGCCGGCCCACGACCGCGGCGTTCGGCCGGCCCACGGCGCGGGTCAGGCGGTCACGCCTCCGTCGACGACGAGCGTGCGACCGGTGACGAAGCTGCCGTCGTCGCTGGCGAGAAAGGCGACCGCGGCGGCGAGTTCCTCCGGCCGCCCGATGCGCCTGAGCGGATAGGCGTCCTCCATGCCGTCGGCGTACACGATCGGGTCCGGCGCCGCGGCGATGGCGGCGGCCAGCATCGGCGTGTCGAAGATCGCCGGGCAGACGCTGCAGACGCGCACGCCGTCCGGACCGTGGTCGACGGCGAGAGCGCGGGTCATCATCACGACCCCGGCCTTGGCCGCGGAATAGACCGCGGCTCCCGGCTCTCCGTGGATGCCCGAGTCGCTCGCCAGGTTGACGATCACTCCGCTGCGCCGGGGCACCATGTGCCGGAGCGCGGCCCTGCACATGAAGTACGCGCCCTTGAGGCAGATGCCCACGCACCACTCCCAGTCCTCCTCGCTCGTGTCGAGGATGGACTTCTCGAGCCAGACGCCGGCCGAGTTGACGAGGATGTCGAGGTGGCCGTGTTGCGCCACGGTCTCGGCGACGAGGCGGTCGCAGTCGGCGACCACGGAGACGTCGCCCAGCACCACCGAGTGCTCGCCCGCATGGTCGTTCGCGCGCGTCCGCTCGATGGCCTGCGCGACGACCGCCCGCGTCTTCTCGGCGTCCCGGCCGCCGACGGCGACGCTGACGCCTTCCTCCGCCAGCCGGTACACGATCGCCTCGCCGAGACCCGAGGACCCGCCGGTGACGAGGGCGACCTTGCCTTCCAGTCCGCGCATGGCTCCTCCTACTGGGCCGCGTAGCCGCCGTCGACCGGCAGCAGCACCCCGGTGACGAAGCTCGCGTCGTCGCTGGCCAGAAACGCGACCGCCGCGGCCGCCTCGGACGGCAGACCGATGCGGCCGATCGGATGCGCCGCGTTCAGCACCTCACGGTACGAGTCGGGCGTCATGCCGATCTGGTACGACTCGCGCTCGAACAGCGGCGTGTCGATCTCGCCGCAACAGATGGCATTGACGCGGATGCCGCGGGCGGCGTAGTCGAGCGCCATCTGCTTGGTGAGCAGCGCCACGCCTCCCTTGCTCGCGCAGTACGCCGCGGCGGCGCGGTCGCCGACGAGGGCGGCGACGGAGGCGTTGTGGACGATGGCGCCGCCGCCCTGCGCCAGCATCACCGGCACCACATGGCGGGCGACCAGGTAGACCGCCCGCAGGTTGACGTCCAGCTGGCGGTCCCAGGCCTCCTCGTCGACCTCGTGGACCTCGCCGGGCTCGAAGATCCCGGCGTTGCTGAAGAGCACGTCGAGGCGCTCGTGGCGTGCGACCACGCCCTCCACGAGCGCCTTCACCTGGTCGCCGCGCGTCACGTCGCAGCGCGCGGCCTCGGCGAGCTCCAGGCCGCGGCCGCGCAGCGCGGCCGCCGCGGCCTCCGCCGCCACCCCGTCCAGATCGGCGATCACGACGGCGGCTCCCTCTTCGAGCAGCCGCTCCGCCGTGGCCAGCCCGATCCCCGAGGCGCCGCCGGTGACCAGGGCGACCTTGCCCTCGAACCGGCGGCAGCGGATGTCTCCCACTCCCCGCCCTTCACTCATCTCGCCCCATTCCTCTCGCGTTTCGCCTCACGTCAACCGGCGTGCCGATGCGTCGCTTCACGATACGTCGCGGAGCGCGGCCGTCAACGGGCCATCCTTGTGCGAACTGAGCGCTCCGATCAGCCTCGCGAGAAGCGCGCCCGGAAGCGCTCTGCCGCCCGCGGCGCCAGCGGCCGCCCGTGCGAGAACAGCGCCGTCTCGAACTGCAGCTCCGCGAGCTTGCGCAGACTGCGCATACCCTCGTCGACGTCTTCATAGATCGGACCCACGGCGAGGCGCCCAAGGTGGGTCGCCGCGTCGCCGGCGATGAGCACGCCGTCGTCTCGCGGCAACAGGAGCGCCAGATGCCCGAGCGTGTGCCCCGGCGTGTGGACGGCCGTCGCGCCGAAGGGCAGGAGCTCGCCGTCGTCGACCTCGTGCTCGACGGCGACGGGTTCGGCCGCGCTACGCGCTGCCCTTCCGCGCATCGCCCGCACGATCAGCCCGCGCATCAGGCCAGGGCCGGGCTCCAGCTCTCGGCCGCGCACCCCTTCACGCACGGCCACAGCGTCCGCCGGGTGCATCCAGACCTCAGCGCCGGTGTGCTGCTTGACGGCGGCGAGCCCGCCCGTGTGGTCGCCGTGAAGGTGCGTGACGACGACGCCGCGGAGATCCCCCGGCGCGCGACCGAGCGCCCGGATGGCCGCGCCGATACGCTCCGCTCCGGACTCGATCCCGGCGTCGATGAGCCAAAGCCCGCCGCCTTCGTCCTCCACGAAGAACACGTTGACGGCGCCGAGCCCGAGTCGATACACGCCGCTCGCCACCGGCGTCGGGATGACCCTCCTCATGACTGCCCCTTTCCGCGCCGACTGCAGCGACCAGTATGTCACCACATCGGCCCCGGTGGCCCGCTGCCCGAAGAGAGACGCCGGCAGGTACAGATTCCTCCCGACCGAGCCGATACCGTCCGTATGCAGGATGCACGCCTCGCGCGGGGAACACCCACGCGAGCGCCAGAGAGCGCGTACGAGCATCGAGGAGGAGACCATGGACTACAACTACGAGTACAACGTCGAGGCAGGTGGGCTCGGCGTACTGTTCGCCCTCTACATGGTTGTCCTGATTGCCATCTACGTGGTGGCAGTCATCGGCCTCTGGAAGATGTACGTCAAAGCCGGCAGGCCCGGCTGGGCGGCCATCATCCCAGTCTACAACTGGTGGGTGTGGGTCGAGATCATCGGTAGGCCGCGCTGGTGGTTCTGGGTCTTTCTGGCCTCCATCCTGTTGGCTTGGCTGCCGATCGTGAACATCGTCCTCAGCATCATGATGTTCGTCCTGTTCCTGATGGGCTGCCTCGACATGGCCAAGTGCTTCGGAAAGGGCACCGGCTACGGCATAGGCTTGTGGCTGCTGAGCTTCGTGTTCGCGCCTATCCTCGGGTTTGGCGACGCGCAGTACGTCGGCCCCGCCGCGGCCGGCGTCGGCCAGCCCGGCGGCATTGGCACAGCGCCCCCGCCGCCGCCCGCCGGCGGTTACGCGGCTCCTCCGGCTCCGCCGGCGCCGCCCGCGGCTCCAGTGACGCCGACCCAGCCGGTGACGCCGGCCGTCACACCGGCAGCTCCGGTGACGCCGCCGGCAGCGCCGGTGGCGGCCCCGCCCGCCGACACGGCGGCCACGGAGACCGAGGCGCCGGCCGCAGACACCGAGCCTCCGGTCACAGAAGCGACGAGGACGGCCGAGACCGCCGTCCCCGAGCCGCCCGTCACACCTCCGGCGGCGCCGGAAGCACCCGAGGCGCCGCCGTCGAGCTCGCCACCGCCGCCGCCTCCGCTGCAGTAGAGCGCGGCGTCATCGTCTGGACCGACCGAAGGGCCGGGGCTGCAGTGCAGCCCCGGCCCTCCCACAAGAAAAGGAGCACTCTCCATGGACACACAGAGCTGGACCGAAGCCTGGTTCTCGGGCACGTGGCTGGTCATCGAGATCGTCTGGATCGTCCTCGTGATCGCGGGGATGTGGCAGACCTTCACGAAGGCGGGCAAGCCCGGCTGGGGCGCGATCATCCCCTTCTACAACACCTACCTCCTGATCAAGATCGCCGGGCGTCCCGGCTGGTGGCTGATCCTCTTCTTCATCCCCATCGTCAACATCATCATCTGGCTCGTGGTCTCGCTGGGCGTCTCCGAGAACTTCGGGCACGGCGCCGGCTACGGCATCCTGCTCTGGCTCTTCGCGCCCATCATGTACCTCGTGCTGGGCTTCGGCGACTCGCAGTACAAGCCCGTCAGGGCCTGAGGCGTCAGGCGGTCGGCGCGTCGAGGCGGTCAGGACCAGTCGCTTCGTGCTGTCCGCGCGTCAGCGAGACGGCGGCGCCGAGGAGCGCGAGCCCGGCGCCGGTGAGCATCGCGTACCGGTAGCCTTGTGCGAAACCGCTCACGGCCTGGGCCGCGAGGCCGGAGGTCCCCGCGGCCTGCCCGTGCGTGAACAGCAGGCGGCCGCCAAGCCTGCCGAGCTGGCCGGCGGCGATGCCGCCGAGCACGGCCACGCTCAGCGCTTGACCGGCCGTGCGCATGGTGCCGAGAAAGGCGCTCGCCAGGCTCAGCTGGTCGCGGCGCACGCTGCCCATGATGGCGGAGGTGTTGGGAGCACTGAACGCCGCCATGCCCAACCCGACCACGCCGAGGTACAGCGCCACCTGCCACACGGGCACATCCGTCGGCATCGAGGCCAGCAGGACCATGCCGGTCGCGAGTGTCGCCATGCCGGCGGTGGAGAGCACGCGCGAGCCGATCCTGTCGCTCAGGCGACCGGCGAACGGGCTGAGGACGGCCATGAGCAACGGTTGGCTGAGCATCAGCCAGCCCGTCACGGACGCGGAGCGGCCTTGGACGACCTCCAGGAAGATGGCGGTGAGCACCGCGATCGCGTACAGCGCCATGTAGTTGAGCAGCGCCGCGAGGCTGGCGGTCGCGAAGAGGCGGTTGTGCGTGAGCAGGCTGAGGTCGAGCACGGGGGACTTGACGCGGCGCTCGACCAGTACGAAGCCCACGAGCGCCGCGGTCGAGAGCGCCAGCAGACCCAGGGTGAGCGGCGACGCCCAGCCCCACTCGGTGGCGAAGGTAAGGGGCACCAGCAGGGCGATGAGAAACGTGCCGAGGAGGGCCGCGCCGGCGAAGTCGACGCGCGGCGCATCCGGCACGCGCTCGCTGCGCGGCAGCATCATCCAGCCCCAGACCAGCACGAAGAGCCCGATCGGCAGGTTGATGAGGAAGATGGAGCGCCAGCCGAAACCGTCCACCAGCATGCCGCCCAGAGGCGGACCCACGCTGAGTCCGATATACACGGCCATGACGTTGATGCCCAGGGCCTTCCCGCGCTCCTGCGGGGGGAAGACGGACGTGACGATGGCGGCGGCCGTGGCGACCATGAGCGCGCCGCCGGCCCCCTGCACGACGCGGCTGCCGATGAGCCAAACGTCGTTCATGCTGAGCGCGGCGAACACAGAGCCGACCGTGAAGACGGCGATACCCAGCAGGTAGAAACGCACGCGGCCGTGCTGGTCGGCCAACCGGCCGAGAGGGATGAGCAGCACAGCCGTGGTGAGCAGATACGCCGCCTGGACCCACAGCGCCGCCGCGTAGCTGAGGTGGAGGTCGGGGCCCATCGCCGGCAGTGCGACCGAGACGATCGAGCCGTCCAGCGGCGCCATGAAGGCGCCGACGGAGGTCAGCGCGAGGAGCTGCCAGCGGCGCCGGTGCGCATCCTCGGGGCCGATGCGGTCGAAGAGGCTCATCGCTCAGATGACCCCAGGGAACTCCATGCATGGCTCCCCGTCCCCGCGGTCCTTGATCCCCGGGAGTTCAGACCTCCGCTCCGTACTTGAGACCTGCCTCGACGAAGGCCTTCATGCAATCCGGCCGGGCTTCATCGATCACGATGCCGGATCCGAGGATGAAACCGCCGGGGCCGGCCACGTCGGCGATGAGCCGGCGCACGTAGTCGTCCATCTCCGGCGGTGTGCCCGTCGTGATGAGCGCACCCGGTACGTTGCCCCCAAAACACTGATAGCCGCCGAGGTGCTTGCGCGCCTCGCACATGTCGGTGGCGTCGAACATCCAGATCATCGTGCCGGCCGGGATCTCGGGGTCGTGGATCACCGCGAGCCGCTCGTTGTAGGCGCCCTCGGCAAAACAGAGCGGTACGACGCCCTGCTCGATCAGGCCCAGCAGCACCTTCTTGAGCGTCGGCCAGTAGAAGGTGCGGAACTCCTCATCGGAGAGGAAGCCGTCGGCGCCTTTGTGCAGCGGCATGAAGGCGAGCGGGTGCCTGCTCGCATCGCAAGCTCGCACGCCCCAGTCGATCGCCAGCGGCACGAGCCGCTCGCACGCCTCCAGCACCTTCTCGGGACGGCGGAACGTGTCGAGCATGAGCCCGCGTGTGCCGCGAAGGGTGTCGCCGAGGATGTCGTACGGCGCTTTGGTGGCGCCACCCGCCATGCCCGGCAGTCCGCAGGTGGCCATCGCCTTGGCGTCCATCGCGCCGATGGAGCGGTTCCATTCGAGCGCGACTCTCCCCGCCTCGAGCAGACGCGCAAGCATCTCCTGGACGGACGGGGCGCCGAACGGGACGAAGAACGGACCGCTGAGCGGCGCCTCCACCAGGTCGGTGAAGGGCGAGAGCATGGCCCAGGGCTGCAGGGCGCCGAAGACCCGTGGGAGGTAGAAGCGCTGCCAGTAGCCGGAAGGATCGGCGATGAGAAGATCGTACTCGTCGGCCGTCATCCATTCCCTCTCCACGCACTGGTACCCTGCCGTATCTTGCACGCCGTGGCCCGGCCAGTCGTAGAGCCTGTAGTCGAGGACATCGAACATCTCGCAGGGAGCGATGTTGATGGAGAAGGCCAGCACGTCCTGCCTGAACTCGGCATGCCACCTCTGCCAGGCGACGTCGAGGCGCGCGAAGTCGTAGTAGGCCTCGCGCGCCGTCATGCCGTCCCACAGCGCCGGGAACAGCCCGACCCACGGGGCGATGGGTACACGCGCCGGCTTGTTCAGCTTGACGGCGTCCCTGAACAACTGGACGCGGTCCTTGTACGCCTGCGCCACCTCGGCTGAGGCGAACTCCACCTCCGGCGCCTGCCAGACGTCCATGCGCTTCTCGAGGCGCTGATCGGGCGTGAGCTTGGTCCAATCCTCCGCCGACACGTGGTTCTCCCCGGTCCCAGTCTGGCCGATCCGACGATGACGACTGCCTTCCCGGCCAGACCGTCGGCGTCAGTATAGGCCACGTTCACCAGGTGGCCGAGGCGCGCAGATGCGATTCAGCGTCAGTCCGGCGCGCACTTGATATGATGCGGTCCATGGCAAGCGCGGCGCGGAACACCCGGAGAGCGGTGCCCGCACAAGCGGGTCGCGGCATCGATCGCTCGTCGTACGAGCCGGCGTACGTCCAGCTCGTCAACATCCTCCACCGGATGATCGCCAGCGGGCAGTACCAGGCGGGCGATCAGCTGCCCACCGAGTCGGAGCTCTGCGCCGCGTACGACGTCAGTCCCATGACCGTGCGGCGCGCGATCGGCATGCTGCTCAATCAGGGTGTCGTCAGTACGACGCGTGGACGAGGCACGTTCGTGCAGCCGCTGCGCCTGGCGACGGCGACGTTCGACCTCAGCGAGTTCAACGATCTCCTTGCGGAGGCGGCAGTGACGGCCAAGGTGGTGGAGGCGCGCATCCTGCCCGCCGGGCCTCGTGCGGCCACCCGCCTTGGCGTCGCCGTCGGTACCTCCGTCATCTCCATCCGGCGTATCCTCGACCGAGCCGGTGAACCCCTCATCTACCATCGCGA
The DNA here is from genome assembly GCA_964545565.1 of uncultured Thermoleophilia bacterium. GTDB lineage: Bacteria > Actinomycetota > Thermoleophilia > UBA2241 > UBA2241 > CAIXSE01. The sequence goes on along the minus strand of CAZJGT010000018.1, from coordinate 4,649 downwards.
GTCGCTGACCTACGACCCGACGCGACCGACGATCGAATCAGAGCTCGACGTCACTGCCCTGCGCGACCTGTTCGAGGGCGGCGCGACCACCGGACCGAAGCGCGGCGAGCTCATCATCCACGCTTCGGCGCTGACCATCGAAGAGGCCGGCCGCCTGCACCTGCGCCCAGGGCTGGCCGCCTGGGTGCTCGAGCACGTCTTCTACGGCTACGATGAGAAGCCCGTGAGCTGGGGCTGCTTCATCTGCAGCGGCGGCCTGTTCTCGTTCCGCGCCGGCGTGGGCGCTCCCGCGCCCGAGGGAGAGACCGGCGCGAGGAGGACGCGCACATGACCGGGTCCGAGGGCCCGGATCCCGCATCGCTCGCCGGACGCATCGCCGACCTCGACGAACGCGGAGCCCTCGGAATCGTCGCGGCGCGCATCGGGACCGGCGACGACCCGCTCGCCATCATCGAGGAGTGCCAGTTCGGCATGCGCTGGGTGGGAGAGCACTACCAGTCGGGCAAGTACTTCATCTCCGGCCTCATCATGGCGGGCGAGATCCTGCGCGAGGCGATGGTGCTGGTGGGCCCGCTGCTTCCCGAAACGACGGGCGACGGCGAACGGGGCACCGTCATCGTGTGCACCGTTCGCGGCGACATCCACGATCTCGGCAAGAACATCCTCACGATGATGCTGCGGTCATACGGCATCGTCGTCCACGACCTCGGGGTCGACGTGTCGCCGGCCGACGTCGCGGACAAGGTGGTCGAACTGCGACCGCACGTCCTCGGCCTCTCCGGCCTGCTCACCGTGGCCACCGAGGGCATGAAGGCGACGGTCGCGGCGGTGCGCCGTGCCGGCAGACAGCTCGGCCGGCCGTTGCCGATCATCATCGGCGGCGGCATCGTCAATGCGCAGACCCACATCTGGACCGGCGCCGATCTGTGGGCCCCCGATGCCTCGCACGGCGTGCGGCTCATCCGCGAGTCGATCGCCGCGACCCCCGGCGATCGCTGACCGTTGGGGCCGGAAACGACGAAGGGGATGCCCCGACCCGGCAAAGCCGCCCGAGTCTTCATGATCGACAACTACGACTCGTTCACCTACAACCTCGTCCAGTTCCTCGGGGAGCTGGGCGCGGACATCACGGTGAAGCGCAACGACTGCGTGACGCTCGCGGAGATCGAGACTGCCCGGCCGACCCACCTCGTGGTCTCGCCGGGCCCCTGCACGCCGAACGAGGCGGGCATCAGCATGGAGGCCATCGCCCACTTCGGCGCCGCGCACCTCCCGGTGCTCGGCGTCTGCCTCGGCCATCAGGCCATCGGCCAGGTCTACGGCGGCGTGGTGCGACGCGCCGGAGCGCCGGTGCACGGCAAGACCGACCGGATCCACCACGACGAGCGCGCGGTGTTCGCCGGCCTGCCGGACCCCTTCACGGCCACCCGATACCACTCACTGGTCGTCGACGAAGCGCTCCCCGATCGCCTCGAGCTCACGGCCTGGAACGACGAGGGCATCGTGATGGGAGTACGTCACCGGGAGCTTCCCGTGCACGGCGTGCAGTTCCACCCCGAGAGCGTGCTCACCGAGGTCGGACTCGATCTGCTGGCCAACTTCCTACGTCTCGCCGCCGAACTCAAGGACCCTGGAGGGCCGCCATGACACGCGTCAAGATCTGTGGGCTCACCCGCGCCGAAGACGTCCGCGCCGTGGTCGGCCTCGGCGCCTGGGCCGTCGGCTTCGTGCTCACGGGGAGCCCCCGGCACGTCGACCGCGCCCAGGCCGGCGAGCTCGCGGCGGCGGCCGGCGACGCGCTCACCGTCGGCGTCGTGGGCACGGAGACGCCGGCGTGGATCGCCGGCGTCGTGGCCGCCGCCGGCCTGCGCGCGGTGCAGCTGACGGCCGGTGCGGACGGCCCCACCGTATCGGACCTCAGGGCGGCGCTGGCGGATGTGGCGCCGCCGCCGCTCGTCATCGCCGCCGCCGACACGCCCGACGCGGAGCTCGCCGACTTCATCCTCGTCGACGCCCGCTCCCCCGGAGTGTACGGCGGCGGCGGGCGCAAGCTCGACTGGGAGCGGCTCGCGGCCGATCTCGCCACGCCGCGCGAGCGCCTGGTCCTGGCCGGGGGGCTCAAGTCCACCAACGTCCCCGCCGCCATCGCCGCGCTCGAACCGGCGGCCGTGGACGTCTCGAGCGGTGTCGAATGGGTGCCCGGCATCAAAGACCCGACCAAACTGCGTGACTTCTTCCTGGCCGTGGAACGCGCCGACCAGGAGGGTGCGGCCCACGCCGAGACATCGGGGCAGCGCACCACGTGACGCCGGCCGAGCGGCCGGCTCCCTCCCCCGCCTGGTCCCGCAACGGAAAACGGCTCCTACCCCAGGGGGCAGAAGCCGTCGACAGACCGCGGACGAGCAGAGGTGGTGGGCGACGTTGGAATTGAACCAACGACCTCCTGCTTGTCGAGCAGGCGCTCTCCCAACTGAGCTAGTCGCCCACGCAGGACCGGGAGTATAGCAAGGTCGCGGCGCGGTGTCAGCCGAAGGCCGTCACACCGCGCCGCGACCTGCTTCAGTGCCTCAGCGCGACCGTTTGCCCGGAACGCGTCGCTTGACGCCGGTCTTGTTCCACGAGCGCCGGGCGCCGCCGTTCCAGAGCAGCTTGCCCGGACGCGGCTGCACCTGGCTGCTCTCCAGGATGACGCGCTTCTCGTAGTCGAAGCTCGGCAGGTCGTGACGTTCCAGCGTGGCGCCGATGAGCCGCTCGATGGCGACCAGCTCGTGCACGTCCTCCGCGGTGAGCAGGCTCACGGCGATGCCGCTGGCGCCCGCCCGGGCGGTACGCCCGATGCGGTGCACGTAGTCCTCGGGGTTGGTCGGGATGTCGAAGTTGATCACGTGGGTGATGTTGTCGACGTCGATGCCGCGCGCCACCACGTCGGTGGCGACGAGCACGGCGATCTTGCCGCTCTTGAAGCCGTCGAGCGCCTGCTGGCGCTGGCCCTGCGAGCGGTCGCCGTGGATGGCCTCGCAGCTGATGCCCGCCTTGTTGAGCGTGCGCGCCAGACGCTCCGCCCGGCGCCGCGTGCGCGTGAAGACCAGCGTGCGGTCGGGATCGTGGTGGCGGAAGTACTCGACCAGGAGGTCGACCTTCTGCTCGTGATTGACGGGCAGCACCTTCTGCTCCACGTTCTCGACCGGCTGGGCGCTGCCGCCCAGCTCGATGAAGATCGGGTCATGCAGTGTGTCGGCGATGATGCTGAGCACGGTCTTGCTCATGGTCGCCGAGAAGAAGAGGTTCTGGCGCTTCGCGGGAATCGCGTCGATGATGCGCTTGACGTCGGGCCAGAACCCCATGTCGAGCATGCGGTCGGCCTCGTCGAGGACGAGCGTGTCGACGTTGTCCAGGAGGATGTCGCCCTGGCGAAGCATGTCGAGCAGGCGACCGGGCGTGGCGACCAGCAGGTCGACGCCCTTGCGCACGCGCTTGGCCTGCGGGTCGTACGGCACGCCGCCGAACACGGCGACGACGCTGCGGCCGCTGTACGTGCTCAGCGTCTCGCCGACCTCCTCGATCTGCCCGCAGAGTTCGCGGGTGGGAGTGACGACGAGAGCCGAGGGATGGGCGGTGCGGCCGTCGGCGACGGTCGGGCCTGTCATGCGCTGGAGAATGGGCAGGACGAAAGCGGCCGTCTTGCCGGTACCGGTCTGCGCACAGCCCACCACGTCGCGTCCTGCGAGGACGCGCGGGATGGCTTGTTCCTGGATCGGCGTGGGGTCCATGTAGCCCATGGCGGCCACGCCGGCGAGCAGCTCGCCCTTGAGGCCGAGGGCGGCGAACGCCGGGATGTCCACTTCGGGTGCGGGGCCGGCGGGACGCTCGACGTGCTTGCGCTCCGTGTAGGTCTCGTCGACGCCCTGACCGCCGCGGTCACCGCGGCGTCCCCGGTCGCGCCCGCGGTCGCGGTCGCCGCGGCTCTTGCCGCCGCGCTCATGGCCGCCACGCCTCTCGCGCTCGTCGCGCCGCGGGCCGCCTTCGCGGCGCTCGGCGCCGGACTGCGCGGTGTTCGTGCCGGAGCCGGCCTCAGCCGGCGCCGTCTGCGCCGCGCCCGACGGCCCTTGTGGGGCGCCGGACCTCGCTGCGTCCGCAGGCGTACCGCTTCCGCGGCGGCGGCGTCCGCCGCGACGGCGCTTCTGTGCGCCCACGGCGGTCTCGGAGGCGCCGGAGCCGGCGCCTGTGGTGGTCGTGTCGGTGGTGGTGGGGGTCACGGATTCTCTCTTCCTCGACGGCTCCGTACGCGCGTGACCGTCGTCGTCCGCCTGCGGGCGTGAGTGCTCGCCGGGAATCAACGGTGTGCGCGGGAGTTCGTCTTGCGGGGGATCGCCCTCGGGGCGACCAGACTGACTGGGGACTGGTGTTCCTTTCTGCGTTCAGAACACTGCCCGGTCGTCACAATGTCTGGGGGGTCTGCCTCGGGAGGAAGCCCGGCGCAGCGCGCCTGGGAAGAACCGGCTCCCGTCGTCTGTATCAAACCTTATCAGGTCTGCATTCCACGCTCAAGTCCGCATGCCTTCAGGCCGCCTCGCTGGATGCCCGCGACTATGCCCCGCGGGCGAGCTGCTCCGGCGGCTCCGCGCTCCGTTGCGCCTTGCGGGCGCGCT
>CAZJGT010000017.1:17268-27153 GCA_964545565.1 uncultured Thermoleophilia bacterium | reverse complement strand
CGTGCAGGCGCGCGGCGCCGGCGACCATCGCCTTGGTCGGGATGCAGCCGCGGTTCAGGCACGTGCCGCCGATCTCGCGCTCCTCCACCAGCGTGACTTGGGCGCCGAGCTGGGCGGCCCTGCCGGCGGCGATATAGCCGGCGGGCCCTCCGCCGAGCACCAGGATCTTGGTCATGGGTACCTCCTCATCCGGCCGCGATCCTTCGCAGGGCGGCCTCCAGATGCAGCAGCGTCGCGTTCCAGAGCGTCTCCGGGGCGAGCGCCACGCCGGCGCCCGCCAGCCCCTCACCCTGCCAGAGCTCGTCGACCAGGGACTCGACCGCGAGGACGAGCCGGTCCGGCGGCCGTTGCATGAGGACGGACCCGTGGACGAGCGTCCGTCCCTCCTTCTTGGCCTGCGCGATGGCGACGATCTTCTCGCCGCGTGCGCAGAGGTCGTAGCGCAGCGCTCCGGCAAAGCAGAGCGCGCTGCGCTGGTACGGTGTCTCACCGCTGCCGTCGAGCGTCACGCCGAGCTCCCTGAGCGCGGCGGCGAAGGCGCAGGCGACGATGCCGTACGGGCCGCCGACGTCGACCGCGGCGCGCGGGCCGCCGGCCGGCACGCCGGGAGGAAACGCCACGGCGAACGACCACTCGAAGGCCTCGCCGTGCAGCACGGCCCTGCCGCCGCTCGGCCGTCGCACGATCTCGAACGGCAGATCGGGCGCGGCCCGCAGCTGCTGGAACTTGCCGATCGAGAGCGCCGGCGGGGCCCACGTGTACCGGCGCGCGACGACCTCGTCGGCGGTCTCGAGCAGCCCGCCGTCCAGCGCCATCTGGGCGCCGGCGCCCGCGCGCAGATCGGGGAGGATCTTGACCACGCTCACGGCGATCCTTGAGGTTCGGCGGGCGGCGGCGGGCGGCGCGTGGCGCCCCCTCAGGCGCCGCCCTCCGTATCCTCGGGGAACCGCTGCCTGACGACGGGGCGACGGGCGGCCTGCGCTTCGTCGAGCCGCCGCACCGGTAGCGTCACCGGCGCCTCGTGGAGCAGCCCCGGCTGGTCCTTCGCCTCCGTCACCACGCTGCGAAGCGCGTCGATCATGCGGTCGAGCGCATCCCGGGACTCCGTCTCCGTCGGCTCGATCATGAGCGCCTCGTCGACGATCTGCGGGAAATACGTGGTCGGCGGGTGCACACCGTAGTCGAGCAGCCGCTTGGCCACGTCCAGAGCCCGCACGTCGTGGGCCCGCAGCGGGCTCGCCGACCCGACGAACTCGTGCATGCAGCGACGCTCCCCGTAGGGAAGGTCGAGGAGGCCGCGGACGCCCTCCATCACGTAGTTGGCGTTGAGCACGGCCGTCTCACTCACGTCGCGCAGTCCCTCCGCGCCCAGGCTCCGGATGTACGTCCAGGCGCGGACCAGCACGCCGAAATTACCGTAGAAGGTGCGCACCTTGCCGATGGACTGCGGACGGTCGTACTGGAGGAAGAAGCGACCGTCCCCGCTCTTCTCCACCAGCGGCACCGGCAGGAACGCCGCCAGGGTGTCGCGCACCACGATGGGCCCGGCGCCGGGTCCGCCGCCGCCGTGCGGCGTGCTGAACGTCTTGTGGGTGTTGAAGTGGACGATGTCGAACCCCATGTCGCCGGGTCGGCTGATGCCGAGCACGGCGTTGGCGTTGGCGCCGTCGTAGTAGAGGAGGCCGCCGGCCCCATGCACCACATCGGCGATCTCGACGATGTTCTCGTCGAACAGCCCGAGCGTGTTGGGATTGGTGAGCATGAGCCCGGCGACGTCGCCGCCGGCGACGATCTCGCGCAGGGCGTCCATGTCCACGCCGCCACGAGCGTCGCTGCGCACGGGCGCCGGCTCGAAGCCGGCCATGATCACGCTGGCCGGGTTCGTACCGTGCGCGGTGTCCGGGATGATGATCCGCGTGGGCGCGCGGCCCTCGGCGAGGTGCGCCGCGCGGATCACGAGCAGGCCGGTGAGCTCCCCGTGGGCGCCGGCGGCCGGCTGCAGCGTGGTGGCATGGAGCCCGGAGATCTCGGCCAGCCAGCGCTGGAGGTCGTACAGGAGCTCGAGCGCCCCCTGGACCAGCGCCTCGGGCTGGTAGGGATGGAGACCCGCGAAGCCCTCGAGGCGGGCGCCTGCCTCATTGACGCGCGGGTTGTACTTCATCGTGCACGACCCCAGCGGATAGCTGCCGCTGTCCACTCCGTAGTTGAGCGTGGAGAGGCCGGTGAAGTGGCGGATCAGGTCGATCTCGCTCACCTCGGGAAGGCGCGCCGGCGCCGCGCGCCGCAGCGCCTCCGGCACGAGCTCGTCCACCGGGACTTCAGGCACGCCCGGGTCGGGCAGCGTGAAGGCGCGGCGGCCCGGGCTGGACTTCTCGTAGATCGTCGACCGGTCGATGGTCGCCGGCCGGCAGGCGGAGGCTTCGCCACGGTCAGCCACGGGCCACCTCCCCGCGCGCGATGACGCGGCCGAGGGCGTCGGCAAAGGCGTCGAGCTCCGCGCGGGTGCGCTTCTCGGTGACGGCGACGAGCAGTACGTCGTCCAGCGCCGTGGCGGCCGCTCCCGGCGCCCCGGCGGCGGGGCCGCCCTGCGCTCCCGCGGCAGCGCCCGCGAGCGGGATCAGGCCGGCGAAGCGGCCGGCGAAGCGGCCCGCCGGCACGCCGGCGAGGAAGCCCTCGGGCGCCAGCGCCTCGACGACGTCCACCGCGGGCAGCGGGAGCCGCAGGGCGAACTCGCGGAAGATGGGGCCCTCGGTGAAGGCCGTGACGCCCGGGAGCGCCAGCAGGCGTTCCCGCAGGTAGGCGGCCTTGCGCGCACAGTGCGCACCCAGCGCCGGTAGTCCCTCCTTGCCCAGCCAGCTCAGGTAGACGAGCGTGGCCAGGGCGTTCAACGCGTGGTTGGAGCAGATGTTGCTGGTGGCCTTCTCGCGACGGATGTGCTGCTCGCGCGTCTGCAGCGTGAGCACGTAGCCGCGGCGGCCCTCGAGGTCCACGGTCTCACCGACCAGCCGCCCGGGAATGCGGCGCATGAGCTTGGTGCTGACCGCCATGTAGCCTGCGCCGGGTCCGCCGAAGCTCATGGCGTTGCCGAGCGCCTGCGCTTCGCCGACGACGATGTCGGCGCCGAGCCGGCCGGGCGCCTCGAGCAGCCCCAGCGAGACCGGGTCGGCCACCACGACGAACAGGGCGCCGGCCGCGTGCGCCAGTTCGGCGACGGTCGGCAGGTCCTCGAGCGCGCCGAAGAAATTGGGCTGCTGGACGACGACGGCCGCGGTGCCCTCGCCGACGCGCGCCGCGAGCGCGTCCAGGTCGGTGGCGGCGCCCGCCCGCAGACCGACGGTCCGCGGACGCGGCCCGTACCCGGCCGACTCCGTCTCGAGCACCTGCCGGTACTCGGGGTGCACGCCGGCGGAGAGGACTGCGTCGCCGCGGCGGGTCTGCACGCCGGCCAGCACGGAGGCCTCCGCCAGCGCCGTACTGCCGTCGTACATGGAGGCGTTGCTGACGTCCATGCCGGTGAGCTCGCAGACCGCCGTCTGGAACTCGAAGATGGTCTGCAGCAGGCCCTGGCTGCGCTCCGGCTGGTAGGGCGTGTAGGCGGTCAGGAACTCGCCGCGACTGACGACCGCGTCGACGACGGCGGGCACGTAGTGGTCGTAGACGCCGGCGCCGAGGAAGCTGACGAGCTGCGTTGCGGGGATGTCCCTGCCGGCCAGGCGACGCAGCTCCGCGACGACCTCCGCCTCACTGAGGCCGGCGGGCAGCGCCAGCGGTTCCCGCCGGCGCACGGCCTCCGGGATCTCGGCGAAGAGATCGTCGACGCTGGACGCCCTCACGGCCGCCAGCATCGCCGCGAGGTCGCCGGGGCTGTGCGGGACGTACCTGGTCGCGGTCACGCCGCTCAGGCCTCGTCGAGGAGCTTCTTGTAGGCGTCCGCGTCCATGAGCTCGCCCAGCTCACCGGGAGCCGTCATGCGGACGCGGATGAGCCATCCGTCCCCGTAGCAGTCCTCGTTCACCCGCTGCGGCTCGTCCTGAAGCGCGTCGTTGACCTCCACGATCTCGCCGGTGAGTGGCGAGAACACGTCGCTCACTGCCTTGACCGACTCGAGCTCCCCGTACGGCTTGCCGCCGGTGACCTCGTCGCCCACCGCCGGCAGCTCGGCGTAGACGATCTCCCCGAGCGCGTCCTGCGCGAACCAGGTGATGCCGAACACCGCGTCCTCGCCCTCGACACGCACCCAGTCGTGTTCCCTGTAGTACCGCAGTTCCTGAGGATACGTCTCTTCGGCCATCGTGCCTCCCGTCGGTGCTGGCAACGCACACTGTCGACCTTCAACCCTGCCCGGGTCGCGCACTCCAGAAACGCGACCGGGGCGCCGCCGCTCCTGCGCCGGCAACAAGAAAAGACAGGGTGGGATCACCACCCTGTCTGACGGCCGGCGCCGCGGCGGCGGCGCCATGTCATCCGGGGGCCCGTCCGGCCGTGCTCCGTTGGCCTGAGAGATTCGGCGCCGCATGGCGCCTTGCCCCTTCGGCGTCCGCCCGGAGGACGGACTCTCGCGCGGCTTTCGCCCGGGCTGCTTCGCACCGGCTCAGCCCGCACACTGTAGCACCGTCGCGGCCGCCGGCACAACGCGCCGATGGAAGCTCGGAGGACCGCGCCCCGACCCGGCGCTTCCTTGTGGGCAGGCGAGGCCTCTGGTACCGTCCACAAGCGGCGTCGGCACACGTCCTCGCGCCGCTCGCCGTCACTCCGTCAGCCCGCCGCGCCGAGACGAGGGAGCCCCGCGATAGTCCACCACCCCGATCCGTTCGCCACCGCGCCACAGCGACTGCGTGAGCTGCTCGCCCTCGCCGGCGAGCTCGCGCGGCAGGCGGGCAGCGTTCACGAAGAAGGCCGGCGGCGTGCGCTGAACGTCGAGACCAAGTCGTCGCCGACGGACCTCGTGAGCGAGGTGGACAGGGAGGCCGAGCGCCTCATCGTCGAGCGGCTCGGCGCGGAGAGGCCCCACGACGCGCTCCTCGCCGAGGAGGGTAGCGCGGCGACCGGGTCCAGCGGCGTGCGCTGGGTGATCGACCCGCTGGACGGGACGACCAACTACCTCTACGGCTACCCCGCCTACGCCGTCTCCATCGCCGTCGAGATCGACGGCGACGTGCGCGCCGGCGTCGTGCTCGACTCGAGCTCCGGGCGCCTCTACCGGGCTGTCGCCGGCCATGGCGCCGTGTGCGACGACCGTCCGATCCACGCGCGTGCGCAGACGGACCTCTCGCGGGCGCTCGTCGCCACCGGCTTCTCCTACGACGCCGGGCAGCGCGTGCGCCAAGGCACGACGGTGGCCTCCGTCCTGGGGCGCGTCCGCGACCTCCGCCGCGGCGGGACGGCGGCGCTCGATCTCTGCCACGTCGCCGCGGGCGAGGTGGACGCGTACTGGGAGCTCGATCTCTCCCCGTGGGACTACGCGGCCGGTACGCTCGTGGCCCGTGAGGCGGGCGCCGCAGCGGACCTCGTCCCGGCGGCGCACGGGCGCGGGCCGGCCGTCGTGGCCGCGCCCCCGGCGCTCATGCCCGCGTTCAAGGAGCTGCTGCACGCCGCGGGCGCACTCGCATGAACGACGGGGGACGGCCGCGGGAAGGGCTGCCTCAGGGGCGCAGGCCGAGCAGCTCGAGCGGATGGTCGATGACCGCGCGCGCGCCGCTCTCCAGCAGCTCGCCGGTCGTGCGAAAGCCCCAGGAGGCGCCCACGGTCAGCATGCCGGCGGCCGTTCCCGTACGCATATCGACCAGGGAGTCACCGAGGTAGACCACCTCCGCAGGAGGTAGCCCGAAGCGCGCCGCGATCGCCAGCGCTACCGCCGGATCGGGCTTGAGGGGGGCGTCGGAGCGCGCCCCGGCCACGACGACGAAGTCGGCCGGATGCAACAACGCCGCGACGATGTCCCGGGTCAGTGCGTCGGCCTTGTTCGAGTGGACGGCGAGGGGCACGCCCGCCGCGCGCAGCGTCCCGACGAGCTCGGGCACGCCGTCGTACAGGCGCGTCTTGACCAGCGCATGCTCGCCGTAGTCGGCCAGCATGCGGTCGTAGCAGCGCGCGATCGTCGCCTCGTCGCGGAGTGCCGGCGGCAGCGACTCCGCGACGAGGTTGCGGATGCCGTGGCCGATCAGGTAGCGGTACTCCTCATAGGAGTGTCCCGGCGCGCCCTCGAGGGCCAGGACGCGGTCCATCGCATCGGCGATGTCCTCAAGCGTGTCGGCGAGGGTGCCGTCGAGATCGAAGATCACGCCGCGAAACCCGAGACTGCGCAGCGCTCCGACCCTCCCCACCCCGACTCCCGGACGCATCGTGATGCCCTCTCCTGTCCGCCGGCGCACACTCCCCCTATCTTAGCCGCAGCGACCTCCGTCCGACCGTTCTTGAGCGACGGCTTCTACAGTGTTAGCGTGACCGGACGCATGCGGCCGCTGCGGTCGACGGACGGCAAGGGGATCTACGGAGTGGCGCGCAGAAGACGTCAGGAGTCACTCAGGCGCGTCGTGGGCATCGGTGGACTGCTCGGCACCGCGTATGGCTACGTCGGCACGTCGATCTACCTCGTCCTCGGCGCCATCGCGCTCCATGCGCTCGGCTTGACCCCGGTGCTGCTTCTCGCCGTGGGGCTGCTGTTCATCGTCACCTCCTGGTCCTATGCGGAGGCCTCGAGCGCCCTGCCTGAAGCCAGCGGTGTGACGAGCTTCGCGCGGCGAGCGTTCGATCCCATGACGGGGTTCGTCGCCGCCTGGGCCATCCTGCTCGACTCCGCCATCATGGTCGCGATCGCGTGCATGGCGGTGCCGCACTACCTCGGCGCGATCTGGCCGCAGCTTCAAGCACGGCCGTACGACCTCCTCGTGGGTGCGGCCGTGCTCGTCCTGGTCATCGCGCTCAACGTCCTCGGGCTGCAGGAATCCGTGCGCCTGAGCTCGCTTGCCGCGGTCCTGGGGCTGGCGACGCTGGTGCTGCTGCTCGCCGTGGGCCTCGTGGTCATGCTACGTCCGGGCGACGTGTGGAGTCAGATCGACGTCGGCGTCGCGCCGACGTGGACGGGCCTCCTGTGGGTGGTGCCGCTGACCGCCGCCGCGTTTCTCGGACTCGATGCGGTGTCGAGTCGCGCCGAGAGCGCCCTGCACCCGGACCGCGACGTGCCACGCACCATCCGCATCGTCTCCCCGCTGATCGTGGCCCTCAGCGTCGGACTCGGACTCGTCGCCATCTCGGTCCTTCCGGTGGAGACCAACGTCGTCCCCGTCGACGCCGCTACGGGGCGGACGGTACCGGTGACGGTGATCCCCGCCGACGGCGAGAACTCCTTCGTCATGGCCGACGACCCCTCTGTGACGGTCTACGTCCCGGTGCGCAAGAGGGGCAACGAGTACGTGATCCCCTCCCGCAGACCTTCAGGTCCGGTGTTCGAGCAGGACGGCGGAGCGGTGACGCGGCTCTACGGTACGCGGCTCGGGAGCGACTACCTGCGCGATCCCGTGATGGGCATCGTCGACGAACTGCCGGAGAACCTCGGGTGGCTGAAGCCGTCGCTCAGGGTATGGGTGGCGACGGTCGTCTCTCTCGCTCTCATCCTCGCGGCCAACGCCATCGTCGGTGGCTCAGGGCGCATCCTGTACTCTCTCGCCAGGCACCGGCAGGTACCGGCGCTGCTGGGGCGCATCGGCATCCCCCGGATGACGCCCTACGTGGGCATCGTGCTCTTCGGCGTCGTCGTCGGGGCTCTGCTCATCCCCAGAGACCCGCTGAGGCTGTTCGGCTTCTTCGGCTTCGGGGCGATGATCGCCTTCACGCTCATCCATCTGTCCGTCATCGCCTTGCGCTACCGCGAACGCTCTCTGCCACGCCCGTATGTCGTGCCGTTCGGCGTCAGGTTCCGGGGCGCCCTGCTGCCGGCGCCGGCGATCGTCGGCGCCGTCACCTGTGCCGCCATCTGGCTGAGCATGGTCGTCCTGCATCCCGGAGCGCGCCTTCTGGGCTTCGGCTGGATGGCGGCAGGACTGCTGTTCTACGCCGTCTACCGGCGAAGCACGGGGCGTCCACTGCTTCGCCAGCCCAAAGAGACGTCGCTGCCGGCATCCGCCCTGAGCGATGTGGACTACGAGCGCATCCTCGTGCCCGTCGACGGGACACGTCTGAGCGATGAGATGATGGTCCTGGCCTGCCAATTGGCGAGCGAGAAGGACGCGATCATCGACGCGGTCTTCGTGGTGGAGGTGCCGATGAACCTGCCGCTCGATGCCCCCATGGAGCACGAGAGGACGCGAGGCGCGCAGGTTCTCGACGTCGCCATGGCGGTCGCCGCCGAGTTCGGCGTGGAGGCGTGGCCGCACCTCGTCGTGGCGAGGCGGGCCGGTCGTGCCATCGTCGAGACGGCCGAGGAGTGGAACTGCGACGTCGTCGTCATCGGCGCGCCGCGCAAGCACCGCGGGGACGCCACGCTCGTCGGCGCGACCGTCGACTACGTGATGCGCCACGCCCCCGGCGAGGTGCTCCTCAACCTCGTTCCGCACGACTACCCCCTGGAGGAGACCGCACCCGAGACGGGGGAGGAGACCGGGGCGTCCGACGGCGCCTCGGGGTCGGTGGGAAGGTGATACGCCCATGTACGTGATCATCGCCGGGTGCGGCCGTGTCGGGTCCGCCATGGCCAAGCAGCTGAGCCAGGAAGGTCACGACGTCGTCGTCATCGACGAGGATCCAGGCGCGTTCCGCCTCCTCGGCGAACGCTTCGTCGGCCGGCGGCTCGTCGGCGCCGCAATCGACTGGGGTGTGCTCGTGGAGGCGGGCATCGAGGGCGCCGACGCATTCGCCGCGGTGACCAAGGGCGACAACACCAACATCGTCTGCGCGCTCATCGCCGCCCGGGAGTTCGAAGTGCCATGCGCCGTCGCCCGGGTGTACGACCCGCTGCGGGCCGCCGCGTTCGCCAGGCTCGGGCTGCGCACGGTGTGCCCGACGGAAGACGCCCGGGTGCTCATGGTGGATGAGGTCCGCTCGTGCCCGGCTGCAGGAAAGGAGGGGTGACGATGTTCGTGGTGGTCGTCGGGGCCGGCAAGGTAGGTGTCAACGTCGCTCGCAGCCTCTCCCAGCTCGGACACGAGTTCATCCTGATCGAGCAGCGACGCCGGACCTTCGACGTCATCGCGCCCGAGTTCGACGAGGAGCAGTTGTTGTTCGGAGACGGCACGGAGATGTGGGTCCTCGAAGAGGCCGGCATCACGCGGGCCGATCTCGTCGTGGCCGTGACCGGCGACGACGAAGACAACGTCGTGATCGCGCAGCTGGCCAAGCATGTGTACGGCGTCCCCAAGGTCGTGGCGCGCGTGAACAACCCGCGCAACCAGCGCACGTTCGACCTTCTCGACGTCGACGCCACCGTCTGCGCGTCCACCATGGTGATCTCGATGATCGAGCACGAACTGCCGTATCACCAGTTCGTACCGCTCCTCTCGATGCGCCGGGAGAACGTGGAGCTCGTCGAGATCGAGATCAGCGAGGAATCCCCCGCTGCACATCTGACGATCGCCGACCTCCGCCTGCCGGACGGCGTCCTGCTCGCGGCCATCCTTCGCGGCGATTCGGCCCTGCTCGGGCGCGGCGACGAGGTGCTCCTGCCGGGCGACCAGGTGCTCTGCCTGCTCGCGCCGGGCAAGGAGAAAGACCTCATCCGCAGCCTGTTGCCCGGCCGCCGCCCGGAAGACGTCCAGGCGGAATCCGGCATCGACGTGTTCGGCTCGTGAACGGCGTGAGCCGCCGACGGGAGGTGTGAACAGGGTGCAGATCATCGTCGTCGGCGCCGGGGCTCTCGGGCTCAACGTCGCCCGGCGTCTCTCGGAAGAGCGC
>CAZJGT010000017.1:0-17168 GCA_964545565.1 uncultured Thermoleophilia bacterium | reverse complement strand
CGTCGGCGCCGGGGCTCTCGGGCTCAACGTCGCCCGGCGTCTCTCGGAAGAGCGCCACGACGTGGTCGTGGTGGGCGAGGACGAAGCGGCGCTGCACCGCGCCCAGGACGCCCTCGACGTCGGGGTCGTCGTGGGCAAGGGCAGCTCACCGTCCGTCCTGCTCGAGGCCGGACTGCGCTCCTCGGACCTCCTGGTGGCCGCGACCGGCAGTGATGAGATCAACATCGTCGCCTGCCTCATCGCCGAGACGGCCGCCGCACGCATCGTGCGCGTGGCCCGCATCCACGACCCGGCGTATCTCGGGGCGGAGGGCATCATCGACCAAAGCACACTGAGCATCGACCTCGTCATCAGCCCGGAGGAGGAGGTGGCGCGGGCAGTGGTGGCACTCGCGCGCATCCCCGGCGCGACCGACGTCCTCGAGTTCGCCGGCGGTCGCGTGCTGGCGGTCGGCGTCGAGGTCGGCGAGCGCTCCCCGTTGATCGAGCGGCCCATCAGGGAGCTCACCCGTCGCGCCAAAGGACCGCTGCTCGTCGCCGGGATCTATCGCGGCGAGACCGTCAACCCGCCCAGCCGTGACATCCGCCTGGCGGCCGGCGACGTCCTCTTCCTTGTCGCCGACCGGCCGACGGTGCGGCGCGCCATGACGAGCCTCGGCAAGCGCTGGGTGCGCACGCGCCACGTGCTGATCGCGGGAGGAGGATGGGAGGGCGTCGCGATCGCCCGCCGCCTCGCCGCCGAGGGCATCCACACCAAGATCATCGAACGCGACCCCGCGGTCTGCGACGAGATCGCCGAGTTGCTCGGCGACACGCTGGTGCTGAACGGCGACGCCATGGAGGAGCGCCGGCTGGCCGACGAAGGCGTTTCCCGTGCCGACATGGTGGTGGCCGCACTCGGCAATGAAAACGACAACCTCTTCACGGCGCTGCAAGCAAAGCGTCTCGGCGCGCGGCGCGTGGCGGCGCTCATCGACACGCCGGACCGGATGCCGTTCGCGTCCGCAATGGGGATCGACATCGTCCTCAGCCCGCTTCTTTCGTCGCTGAACCCCATCCTGCAGTTCGTCCGGCGGGGCGACGTGGTCGCCGTGCAGACGCTCCGCTCGAGTCTGGTCGAGGGCATCGAGTTCGTGGCCGCCGAAGGCGCCGCCATCGTCGGCCTGCCGCTGGCGCTGCTGCATATGCCGCACGGGTCGCTGGTCGGAGCCATCGTGCGCGACGACCAGGTCGTCATCCCCGACAGCGGCACCGTCATCCAGCCCGGCGACCGCGTCGTGCTGTTCGCGCGACCCGCGCTGATCCCCCGTATGCAGCGACTGCTGGCGCCCGCATGACACGCCGATCGTCCTGATGCCGCCCTTGCTTCGTGCCCGCCTCGTCGTCGCCGAACGGTCAGGCGCCCTGAGCGGAGCCCGACGCGTCCTCTACCTGCTGAGCATGCTGCTGCTGGGTGTGTCGTGTGCGCTCGTCGTGCCGCTTGTCGTGGCGGCGTTGAACGGCGAGGGCCACGTCGTCGGCGCCTTCACGACGACGTTGTTCATCGGTACGGCCCTCGGCACGAGCGGCATCTTCCTGCTGCGCACCGACCTTTCCGGTGTCTCCCGCAGACAAGGCTTCGCCGTCGTCGCCCTGGGATGGTTCATGGTCTGCCTGCTCGGCGCCTTGCCCTGGGTGCTGTCGGGCACTCTGGGCCCGGTGAACGCCTGGTTCGAGTGTACGAGCGGCTTCTCGGGCACCGGCGCGAGCGTGATCGCGGACGTCGAGGCGCTCCCGCGAGGTCTCCTGTTCTGGCGCTCGTTCACACACTGGCTCGGAGGCATGGGGTTCGTGGTGCTGTACGTGGCGCTCTTTCCCCTGCTGGGCGTCGGCGCCATGCAGTTGTATCAGGCGGAAGCGCCGGGCATGGAGGTCGACCGTCTGCGACCTCGCATCAGCAGCACGGCACGCGTGCTCTGGCTCATGTACCTCGGCATCTCCGTCGTCCTCACGATCATGTATCTCGTCGGCGGCATGGACCTCTTCGAGTCGCTGTGTCAGATGTTCGCCGTGCTGGGGACCGGGGGTTTCTCCACCAGGAACACCAGCATCGCGGGGTTCGAGAGCGCCTACGTGGACTGGATCACCATCGTGTTCATGTGGCTCTGCGCGACCAACTTCTCGCTCCACTGGGCGGTCATCACCGGCAAGCCGGGGAGGCTCCTGCGCAGCTCGGAGTGGCGCTTCTTCACCGCCGCCCTCGTCACTCTCGGCGTGGCGGTCGGCGTCCTCGCCTGGGTGTCCACCGATGCCTCGTTTGCATCCAGCCTGCGCGCCGGCGTGTTCGAGGTGGTCTCCACCGGCTCCACCACCGGATTCGCGACCGCCGACTACGAGCTGTGGCTCCCGGCGGCGCAACTCGTCATCTTCCTGCTCATGTTCATGGGCGGGTGCGCAGGCTCCACCGCCGGAGCGATGAAAGTCGTCCGCGTGCAGCTCTTCCTCAAGCAGGCGACGCGCGGGTTCTTCCACACGCTGCACCCCGGGGCCGTCTCGCCGCCCCGTCTCGGCGGCCGGGTGGTGACCGCCGACATGATGCGTTCGGTATCCGCGTTCATGGGCCTGTACCTGCTGATGCTCGCGGCGGGCACGGCCGCGATCTCGCTCACCGGCATGGACTTCGCGACGGCGATCTCCGCCATCGCCAGCATGCTGGGCAACATCGGACCGGGGCTCGGCGACGTGGGGCCCTTCGACAACTACGACTGGGTGCACCCGGCCGGCAAGCTCCTGCTCACCTTCTGCATGCTTGCCGGACGGCTCGAACTGTTCACGGTGCTGATCTTCTTCTCGCCGGCGTTCTGGCGGCGGTAGGGCACCGGCGCAGCCGTCCCTGTAGAGTAGGCGAGACACGCCCGGCGCCTATCGAGGAGAAGAGAGTGAAAGGCAAGACGCGCACGATCAGCGTGACGGCGGCGATCGCCGCGCTCACCATAGCTACGGGCCTCGCCGGCTGCGGAGCGACCAGCCCGACCGAGGCGCCGTCGACGATCTATCCGGAGTCCTCTCCGACTGCCGGCCCCGCCGCCGGCAAGGCCTACCTCAACGGCGTGAAGGGCGTCCTCTCGAGCGTCCGCACCACGGTCGCCGCCCTGCCTGACGCGGTCCAGGGTCTCAGTCGGAAGCCCGACGACACCTGGTCGACGGCGGCGGCGGACCTGCAAGGCGTCTCCGCTCAGCTCGGCGACGAGGCGACCGCCCTCGAAGCGCTGCAGCCGCCGGAGACACTACGGCCGATCCACGACGCAGTGCTCGTGGGCATCGAGGGTGCGCAGACCGCGGTGGACAAGCTCGCCGCGGCCCTGGACAAGGGCGTGGAGACCTCCGAGACGACGAGAACACGCGTCCAGTCGACGGTCGACAGCGTGGAATCGCTGCTCAAGGGCCTGAGCGGGCAGCTCAGCAGCGCGCTCGGCGGCCTCGTGGAATAGACCGCAGACCATCGCGCCGCGGCCGGCCGGTCTGATAGCATCGCGCCATGTCGTCCGATACTGTTCGTACAAGGGCGCCGCTCGCCGACGCCGACGTCAGACGCCTCACGAGGCAGGTCGTCCGGCCCGACGCCGAGCAGCCGTTCGGCGCCTACGTCTTCGGATGCGACGGCCCGGGGGCCGACCTGGCCAGACATCTCGAGCAGGCCGTCTTCCTCGAGGCGTTCGGCAACACCCCCGAGGTCTTCGCCCGCGAGTACAGACGCTACGAGGCGAGCAGCTTCTTCATCTGCGTCGTCGATCACCTCCGCTCCGTCCCCGTAGGCTGCATGCGCGTGCTCGCGCCGTCGCCCGCCGGGTTCAAGAGCCTCGACGACATCGAGCCGGTGTGGGGATGCCGAGCGGGCGAGCTGATCGAGCGCTCGGGACTGGCTCTCGACACCTCGCGCACCTGGGACATCGCCACGCTCGCCGTCGCCGCGGACTACCGCGCCGGAGCATCCGGGGGGCTCGTCAGCATGGGCCTCTATCAGACGCTCACGCTCGCCGCCTTCCACTGCGGCATCGACTGGTTCATCGCCATCTTCGACATGCCGGTGTTCCGCCTCGTGCGCTGGAAGTTGTGCATGATCTTCGCCGGCTACGAAGGGATCGGGCCGCTGCCCTATCTCGGATCGGACGCCAGCCTCCCCGCGTGGTGTGATGTGACGCAGGCGGAGCGGCGGCTCGCGGAGCAGGACCCCGACCTGCATGCCGTCCTGGTCCAGGGCGTGGGCCTCGAGGCGGCGCTTCGACCGGTCGACCTCGCGACCGCCGACAGCTACGTCGTCCGCCCCGGCGAGGCCGCTGCCGCCAGCGGCGTCGTCAGCTGCTGACGAGCCGCAACCGCCGCAGGCCGATCGACGCGACGACCTCCGGCAAGCGGTCGCTGCCCACCGGGCGCGAATACAGATAGCCCTGCACGGCGTCACACCCGATCTGCTTCAGGCGCGCGACCTGGGCCTCGTGCTCGACGCCCTCCGCGACCGTCGCGATGCCGAGGGCCTGCGCCATCGCCACGATCGCGGCGATGAGGGTCGCGTCGGGACTGTCGTCGCGCGCCAGCGTGTCCACGAAGGACTTGTCGATCTTCAGCATCGTCACCGGGAACCGCCGCAAGTGGGCGAGGGAAGAGTACTCCGACCCGAAGTCGTCGATCGCGATGCGCACGCCGAGCCGGCGCAGCTCGTCCAGTATCCTGGCGGCGGCGATGGGCTCGTCCATGACCACGGACTCCGTGAGCTCGAGACACAGCGACGAGCCGTCCAATCCGTTCATGGCGAGGACGTCGGCCACGCGCCGCACGATCCCTTCGTCGTGCAGTTGCAGCCCGGAGAGGTTGACCGAGACGTAGAGGTCCGCCATGTCCGGCGACTGGCGACGCCACGCGGCGAACTGACCCACCGCCTCCTCAAGGACCCACTCCCCCACCCTCGCGATCAGGCCGCTCTCCTCGGCCAGCGGGATGAACTTGGCCGGCGGGATCACACCGTGAACCGGATGAGCCCAGCGCGCCAGAGCCTCCATGCCGGAGACCGTGCCCGCGGGAAGGTCGACGATCGGCTGATACACGAGATGGAGCTGATCGAGCTCGAGCGCGCGATGCAGATCGCGCTCCAGGTCGACGCGCTCGGCGATGCGCACCCGCATCGACTCGTCGAACACGGCGACCGCATCGCGGCCGGCGTCCTTGGCCTGATACATCGCCGTGTCGGCATCGCGCACGAGCGCCTCCGCCGTGGCGTCCGGGTCGTCGCCTGAGGCGAAGGCGAGGCCGATGCTGGCCGAGACGTAGAAGGTCATCCCATGGACGACGAACGGCGCACCGAGGCAGGCGCGCAGCCGGTTGGCGAGGTCGAGAGCCTCGGAGACGCTGACGACGCGACCGAGGACGATCATGAACTCGTCGCCGCCGATGCGGGTGACGAGGTCGTCCGGCCGCACGTTCCTGCGCAGCCGCTCGGCGACCTCCACGAGCAAGTCATCGCCGTGACTGTGCCCGAGGGTGTCGTTGACGAGCTTGAAGCGGTCGAGATCCAGGTACAGCAAAGCGACGTGCGTGCCGTCGACCGGCGGCTGCTCCAGGAGCCCGGACAGGTGCTTCTCCATCAGGCGCCGGTTCGGCAGACCGGTCAGGGTATCGTGGTGCGCCTGGAAGACGAGGCGCTGCTCCGAGCGCTCCACGGTGCGGAGTGCTTGCGTGAGTCGCAGTGCGGCCGCGACCGTCATCGCCAACATGAGACCGCCCAGCACCAGCCGAGCGGACGGCATCGCGCTCGGGGCCCTCAGGGTCAGCGACGCGGGGATGAGCAGCGCGACCGCCACGACGGCGATGCGGAATCGTGACGTCGACGGGCGCAGCTCCTGCCCCGACTCGGTGAGCCGGCGCATCGATGCGTGCAATGCACAGGCGCCGGCCCCGAGGTACGCCAGAGAGTAGGGCAGGTCGCGCAGCTCGGCGGGCACGACGGCGAGGTTCAGGTCGGCGAGAACGTACACGACGTCGCCGACGAACATGAACGTCATCCCTGCGAGCAACAGCCAGAACGCAGGCGCACGGTCCTTCCGCGGGTCGAACACGATGCGCAGTGTCACCACGACCATGAAGATGGACGTGCACGGGTACACGATCATGACGACCAACACGGGCAGGGGCATCCCGGTCTGCTGCACCACGTGCTCGATGACGAACACCCAGGCGAGGACCGCCAGGGCCAGCGCAGCGATGAGGCCGTCGAGGAACACGCCGGACTGGCGGTCGGCGTCTCTCGTGCCTGCCCTCGAGAAGCCGAGAAGGCCGGCGGCCAGCAAGGCATAGCCCGGCAGGGAAAGCAGATCGGGGAGCAGGGAACGACTCACGGACAGATCGCCTATGTTCTGGAGCTCGTTCCGGGTGACCCCGGCGGCCAGGAACAACGCGAAGGACGAGGCGATCGCAATCCAGGGTCCGAGCCGCGAGGGTCGACGGATCGCGACGGACGTCACGAGCGCGATGAGCGTCGCGACGCCCAGGACGAACAGCGCGACGGGCTCCCCAACACCGAGTACCCCGGACGCGGCCACGAGCGCCAGCGCCCCACCGACGACGAGAAACGCACTGGCCGGTGACCGCAGAAGACGGCTGCGGCCCGGGGCCAGCCCGCCGGACTCAGTATGTACGGCCGAATCGGCAGCGTGCAAGAGCGCCATGAAAGCAATCATCGGCAGCTTCGCGCCGCGACCGTAGAGGCGCCGCTTGCCAATTCGTCTAGGAAGGCAGCGCCTCCAGGCCCGGCCTCACTCCCGCGAGTGCAGCCCGACCGTGTTGCCCTCGGTGTCGACGATCATCGCGAAATGACCCGCGCCCTCCATGCCGATCACTCACTGCCGCGCGCAGCCGTCTCCTTCGGCTGTGGAGCCACAACCACGGGCGCGGTAGACGGGGCGAGCGCCGCGCGCCAGAAGACCACGTCGGCGATCGCCAAGGCGGTGCCCACGGCCACGTACAGGATGCCCAGGAAGGTGCGCCCCCACCAGGAGTCGACGAGGGCGGACTGGCGCAGCAGCACCCCGCCACCCATCATGATGACGATGAACAGCCACGAGCTCGGCGCGAAGAGGCCGAAGAAGGAGGCATGTCCGCGCGTGCGGATGCGCCTGACCGCCTTGCCCGCGTACCTGATCAGGATGAGGCGCGCTTTGACGAGCCCGATGGCCACGGCGATGAGGGCGATCAGCACGACCCCGTAGCCGAAGCGCTCGAACTCGTCCGGCGCCAGGATGTACGTGACGCCGCGCACCAGCAGGATGCTCGTGCCCACCAGCCACACCAGCGCCGCCGCCACGAGCTGCACGCGGATGCCGGCGTGGGGGGCGAGCCTGCGCCATCCGGGGCGGTGGCTGTCGGATCCGGTCATGGACACGAGGATAGCAGCTATGCCTCGGCACGCAGAAACGCGCCGGCGCCGTAGAACACCACGTAGTACAGGATGACGGCCGCGGCCAGCAGCACGACGAACGTGAGCAGCAGTTGCAGACAGCCCTGCTGCGCCACCGGACCCTGCCGGCGCCGCCCGAACAGGCCCAGCCAGCCGCCGGCGAGCACGACCCCGGCGACGAGCACGGCGAACGCCGCCGTCCCGGTCGCCACCACGCCGACGTCGTCGTGAGCGGGAACGACGAGCAGAAAGACGGGGGCGACGGCCACGATCAGGATGCAACCGACCACGGTGCGTGCCACGCCGCGCGGTCGAACGCGCGATCCACTCATGCCATCCCCTTTGTGCGCCTGACCGCCAGCATATCGCCGTTCTCGCCGTTCAACGCTCCGGCGACCGGGTCCAGTCCGTGCATAGCTTCTATCCTCGCCAAGCACGAGCACGCGACCATTGCGACGAAGACACGTGCAGTCACGGCGAATGTCATCTCGCAGCGCTCGGCATCGTCACCGCGCCGTCCCATCTCGGGTCTCCCGCAGTCGTCAAGCGCGTCGTACGCTTGCTCACATCGGCACACCACTTCTGGTGTCACTTGAAGTCCGCACTTGACGACACGCAATAACATGACCACTATGGTCATATGGTTGTGACTACGATTGCCACATTGAAGGCATCCCTAAGCGAGCTCCTCGCCGGCGTCAGAGCTGGTGAGGAGGTCGTCGTGACCGACCGCGGACGGCCGGTGGCGAGAATCGTCCCGTACGAGCCGGCCGGTTCCGAGATCGACGACCTCGTGCGTGCAGGCCGCGTGCGTCGCTCTCACGGCGGCCTGCCGGCGGACTTCTGGCGGCGGCCCAGACCGTCCGACCCCGAGGGGCGCCTGCTCGCCGCCCTGCTCGCGGAGCGTGAGAGCGGCCGGTGAGGTTCTGGGATTCCTCCGCGATCCTGCCGTTGTTCGTCCAGGAGACGCACTCCGCCGCCCTTGAGGATCTGGTTGCCCACGACCCCACGATGATCGTCTGGTGGGCCACCCATGTGGAGTGCGGCAGCGCCGTCCATCGCCTGCGGCGCGAGGGGGCGTTCGCGCCTGCCGAGGCTGCGGAGTTGCTCACGAGACTGGCCGCCGCCATGGGCGCGGCGGAAACCGTTCAACCCGGCAATGAGCTCTCCGACGCGGCGCTGCGGCTCCTCGCCACACATCCGCTCCGCGCCGCCGACGCACTCCAGCTCGCCGCGGCGCTGGTCTGGGCCCGCGGCCGGCCTGGGGGCCGGCATTTCGTCTGCCTCGACGAGCGGCTGAGCACCGCCGCGCTCCTGGAGGGGTTCACGGTGCTACCGCCCCTCGTCTGAGCAAGCCGGTCTGACTCGCCCGGCTCGGTGTCGTAGGCGAGGCCGGCTACTCGCCATGGTCCGCGCCGGCCCAGATCGGGGTGCAGTAGCCCGTTCGCGACCGCGCTCACCGAAGCGCCGGCTCGCGTGCCGCGTCGAGCTCCAGCACCACGGCCGTGTGCCCCGGTCGCGTGGCGAGGAGGACGCGGCGGCACAGCTGCAGCATGATGGTGAAGCCCATCCCGAGGCTGGCGGCGGTGGAGAATCCGGGCACCAGCGTGGCCCGGGGCAGGGTCTTGAAGGCGATCCCCGGGCCCTCGTCCACGATCGCCACCTGCAGCTGGCGACCCCGGGCGAAGACCTGGTACGTCACGCCCTTCGCGTGCTTGAGCGCGTTGTCCAGCGCTTCTCCGGCGGTGCTGAGCCGCGCAGCGTCTCGGGATCCTCGCGGTGGAAGCAGGTGCAGATGTCCTGCCAGCCCGTGGCGACGGGCACGATGCCGTCCGGATCCAGGACCGCCAAGGCGATGTCGAGAGCCGCGGAGAGGCTGTCGCACAGCCGCTGTACGCGCTCCAGATCGATGAGCGTGGCCAACTCGTGGTTCGTTGACCCCATCCGCGATCACATCCCCGCGCCGGCACGTACGGTGGCGCTTCTTCGCCCCTCGGCGCTGGCCGCATCCACAACTTGCTCTGCTACCCGGAGCGCGCGCTTGCCCCTGGGCGACCTCCGCGGAGCGTGGGCCAACGCCGTCGCCGCCCGCTACAGGCGCGCTCGGTACATGCGTCTAGAGGGGGCTTGCAGAACCTCCTCCGCGGCCGATGGACGACTCAGAGAACACAAGCTCGCGGACCCACGGGAAGCGGGAACTGGACATGAGCACAGGGCACGTGAACAGGGGCGTACGCGCACCGCTGCCGGGGGCAGGGCCATGAAGCGCTGGATGGAGATCGTCCTCGTGGCCGGTGTGGCGGGCGTGGCGATCACCCAGTGGCTCGTGCCGTCCGCGATGCAGGGCCTGTTGAGCGCGCTGCTCCTCGGGCTCGTCGTCCTCACGGTCCACTCGCAACGGACCATGCTCAGGTCGCTGAACGCCGTGCACCAGGAGCAGCTCGAGGGGGAGCGCCGCTATCGCGCCCTGTTCGACGCCTGCAGCGACGCCATCCTCGTCTACCGCCTGGAGGACGACGGCCGACCGGGGCAGCTCGTGGAGGTCAACGAGGCGGCCTGCCTCGGGCTGGGCTACTCGCGCAGCCAGTTGCTGGCGATGACCGCCGAGGACGTCCACGCGCCTGAGGCGCGGCAGAACGTGCAGGCGCGCACGCCGGCGCTCAGCGAGGCCGGCAGTCTGGCGTACGAGACGGTGCACATCACGAGTGACCTGCAGCGTCTGCCCGTCGAGGTCAGCGCCCGGCTGGTGCAGATCGGCGGGCGCCGGCTCTGCCTGACCGTCAGCCGCAGCATCGCCGCGCACAAGGAGCTGGAAGGGTTCCTGCGCACCCTCTCCGACGCCGATGAGCTCACCGGCCTGCTGAACCGGCGCGGCTTCTTCACCAGGGTCGACGAGGTCAGGCGTCGCGCCCGGCGCACCGATTCACAGGTCCTGCTGATGTACCTGGACGTCGACGACCTCAAGCGCGTCAACGACGAGCTGGGCCACGCCGCGGGGGACAGACTGCTGGTGGCCGCCGCCGACGTCTTGCGCACGGCGCTTCGAGAAAAGGACGTCATGGCTCGCCTGGGCGGCGACGAGTTCGTCGCGCTCGCCGTGCTCGGCCGTCACCACGACGAGCGCCTCGACTGCCAGACGATCGAGGCCCGCCTGCAGGAGGCCATCCGGACGATGCGGACGACGCTCGGTGACGCCTACGGCTTCTCGATCAGCGTCGGCACCATGGTGGCCAACCATGCCGAGCTCGACGACATCGATGAGCTCCTCGCGCGCGCCGACCAGCGCATGTACGAGGTGAAGCGTGCGCGACGGCGGCGGAGGGAGTCGCTCAAGCTCGTGGGCAACGACGCCTGAGCTTCAGTCGAGGTACTCCTGCAGACACTGGGCCTCGCGGTAGGCCTTGAGCTTCGCGAGCGTCTTGGCTTCGATCTGGCGGATCCGCTCGCGCGTCACGCCGAACACGCGGCCGACCTCGTCGAGGGTACGCGGGCGGCCGTCTTCCAGACCAAAACGAAGACTCAGCACGCTGCGTTCGCGATGCGAGAGCAGGCCGAGCACGTCGACGATCTCCTCCCGCCGCACGATGTCCGCGACCTCTTCGACCGGCGCGGTGGACTGCGTGTCTTCGATGAAATCGCCGAGCTGGGAGTCGCCCTCGTCACCGACCTGCTGGTGAAGGCTCGCCGGCTCCTGACTGATCCTCTGGATCTCCCGGACCTTGACCGGGGTGATGTCCATCTCGGCGGCGATCTCCTCGGGCGTCGGCTCACGGCCGATCTCCTGCACGAGGATGCGCTGCACGCGGACGAGCGTGTGGATGTTCTCCACCATGTGGACGGGGACCCGGATGGTGCGCGACTGGTCGGCGAGTGCCCTCGTGATGGCCTGGCGTATCCACCAGGTGGCGTAGGTGCTGAACTTGAAGCCGCGCCGGTAGTCGAACTTCTCCACGGCCCGCATGAGGCCGAGGTTGCCCTCCTGGATCAGGTCGAGGAGCGGCATGCCTCTGCCGACGTGCCGCTTGGCGATGCTCACCACGAGGCGCAGGTTGGACTCGATGAGCCTCTGCCGCGCCGCCTCGTCGTGGCGCTCGATGCGCTTGGCGAGTGCGACCTCTTCCACTCCCGTCAGCAGCGGCACCTTGCCCATCTCGTGGAAGTACAGGCGCACGGGATCGCTGCTCACGGTCTTCATGGAGAGGTCGAGCTTGGGCACCGACTCGACCTCGTCGCTCGTGTGCCCCCCCGGCTCGGCGCCGGCGGGAGCGTCGTCCTCCACGATCTCGATGCCCATGTCGGTCAGCGCCAGCAGCAGTTCTTCGACCTGGGTCGCCGTGACCTCGACGTCCTGCAGGGCTGCCGCCACTTCCGCATTGCTCAGGCAGCCCAACTCGTGCCCCTCCTGGATGAGGCACACGACCTCGGCGCAGTCGATCAGCGCCGTCGGGGGGGAGCCGGACTTCTCTGGTGAAGCGGATGGGAGCACGTGCCGTCTTCCTGCCGACGCTACTGCCCCCGGCTGAGGGGACCTCCGGTATCGCGAGGGCGCCGGGAGCCGGCACCCCGTGCTCGCGGCGGGCGACGCGGGCGCCCTCTGCGACCGGGGCGACGTCGGGCGACGTGCGCCGCGAGACGACCAGTGTAGCAGGCCGGCGGCGGCGGTGCTGCGACCGGTCGCCGCCGCGAGGCGTCCTGCCCCGACGGCGTCGACATCTCGGCCCGCAATCTGCTACACTGATACGGACGGGTCGAGTGGGCCCGCGGAATTGCGACGTGACACACCGCATTTCGACGCGGTTGTCACGTCTTCTTTTTTGCCCCATAGAGGGCGGAGGGATTGAGAATCATGGCAGAAGGCAAGGTCAAGTGGTTCAGCGCTGAGAAGGGCTACGGCTTCATCGAGCAGGCCGAGGGCGACGATCTGTTCGTTCACTTCTCGGAGATCCAGAGCGAGGGCTTCAAGTCCCTCGACGAGGGTCAGGCAGTGACGTTCGAGCCGGGCACCGGCAAGAACAACAAGCCGCAGGCGACGAACGTGCGCGTCAAGTCGTAGTCCCAGCGGCAGCATAGCGCCACTTGCAGACCGGGCGGCTCTCCGAGCCGCCCGGTCTTTTCTCATTGCGCCTGGGATCGTCCGTGCTCGCGGATGCAGCCGATGGGGGCGCGAAGCGCCCTGGCGACAGGGGTCAGCTGTCGCCGCGACGCTTCCTGCGCACCAGCGCGCTCATGGCGACCAGCGCGCCGACACCGGCGGCGACGGCCGGCACGACGACAAGAGCCTTGCGGCCGACCTTCCGCGCCCTCTCGGCCGCGGCGTCGACCGCCTGCTGCACCTCGTCGCCCACGGCATCGAACGCCGCGGCAAGCCGCTCGCGCTCGGTAGCGATCTCAGCGGCGATCTCCGCGGGGGAGCGGGTCGGCGTCGTCTTGTCCGGCGTCGGTGCGTCCGTCGCCGGTATCGTCTTGTCCTCAGCCATCAGACTCCCGCCTCACTCGGTGGAGATCCCGGAGGCGAAGCCTCGGGCTCAGGCGGCGACGTAGCGGGCGAGGCGGGCTCGGGGACCTGGGTCGCCGGCGCCGCTGCCTCTGACGCCGTCCGTTTGGTCGGCCGGAGGGCCTTCGCCACTTTGCCGGCTCCGTCCTTGGCCGCAGCCGCCGTGGTCTTTGCTTCGGCGGCGGCCTGCGCCGGAGGAGCCTCCTGGAGCTTCTGCAGCTTGCTTCGTCCGGCCAGAAGCAGGATGGCCACGAGGAGGAACAACACCAGCGTGACGATGAGCAGGGAGAGCCAAAGCGGGAGGACCAGCGCGAGGGCGACGGCGATGGTCGCGAGCGCAAAGCCGAGGGCATACAGTGCGAGCAGGCCGCCCGCGACCAGCATGCCGATGGCGCCACCGTACTCCTGCGCCTTCTTCTTGAGCTCGGCCTTGAGCAGCTCGACGTTGAGCTGCACGAGCTTCTGGCCACGTGCCCTGATCTCGCCGAGCGAAGCGTTGATGCGTTCGCGCACACTCATATGCTCATCCTATCATCCGTATAGGCTCGTGATGCCGTTGGCGGTGACTCCCGAAAACCCGAGCCGCCGCGCCTCAGTCAGGCAGCGGCCTGGTGTCCCACTCCGAAGGAGTGAATGCGCAGCCGGGTTCCGCTCCGATGACGAACATCGCGGTACCGGCCTCGCGTGCTACCGCGCCGCGCACCACCGTCGGGTCGGGCACGTAAAGGAACGTGCCCGCCGGAGCATCGATCTCTTCGCCACCCACGCGGTATGTGGCGTGCCCCGAGACGATCAGGAAGAGCTCCTCGTGGTTGGCGGCCACCTCATCGTGGTCGTGCGTCAGCGTGTCGCCCGCCTCGGTGGCGCGAGCCAGGTTGGCGCCGAACGAGCCGATGCCGAAGAAACGCCGGATGGGCTTCCACTCGGTGGTCGGTGACTCGCCCTCTTCAAACGGGATATCGTCGATGTGTGCCGCCGTGTAGGCCGCACGATCAGCTGTATCGCCCATGCCGATACCTCCTTGGGTGTCATGGTTCACGCGAGCGGTATGGCGATCTCGACGAGCTGTTCGCTCTCGGAAACCTCCTTGGGGTCGTTGAGGTACGTCTCGCGAGCGGCCCCGGCCGGCTTGCGGCCGTTCTCCTCGACCCATTTGAACAGCGACGAGTAGGCGTCGGGGACCCCCGTGTACGCGCCCTGGTGCATGGTGAAGACCACGTGGCCGCCGGGGATCTCCTCCACGGCGACGCCCTCGCCGGCCTCACCGGCCGCCACGGGCATGCAGATGATGAGGTCGAACTCGTCCTTGCCGAAGTCCGGCGAGAAGACGAACGGGGGTCCGGCCGTCTGTGCTCCCGTCGCGGCGGCATGGTCCTTCAGGGTCTTGAAGCCGGCGTCGAGGCCGTCGCCGATGGTCTTCATCGTCACCGTCTCGCGACGCGTGAGAGCGAGCTGCGGCGCGATGTCCTTCTCGCTGATCTCGTAGTCCATGCCATACCTCCTGGTCGAGACACTCCTCCCAACGGCTGCCCACATCATAGCGCTGCGTCGAAGCGCAGCCGTTTGGCTCGACCGCAGGTGCGCCTGTAGCCCGGAGCCACTCGATCAGCCGCGCAGCGCCCGCGCGTCTTCCTCCAAACGGCGCATCGTGCGGCTGGCCAGAAGCACGCGAAGAGCGAGCCTCGGCGCCGGCAGTCGCACCTCCCTCTGCGGAGGCTTGACACGCTGCAGAAGGCTCGTGGGCAGCACGATCCCCGCCTTCTTCACCATGCGCTTGGCTCGCGCGCTCAGGGAGGGGTCTTCCGGCGCCGAGGCGACCAAGGCGGCGAGCACGCGCAAGGCGCCCTCGCCGGGCAGCACCCGTTCGATGCCGGGGTCCGTGAGCTCCCGGACCAGGATTGCAGCGACCTCCTCAGACGCCATGAACTCGCCCGCCGAGGGCGTCGACCCGGAGCGCGCGGCCATGGTGAGCGGCGTGGCCGTGCGGGCAAGCGCGACCATGGCCGTCTTTCCTCGCAGCAACTCCGTCGGAAGCAGATGAACGCTGTCGATGACGCGGCGCGACAGATGAGGGTTGGCGACCTCGACGTAGCGCGCCTTGAGCCCGTTCAGCCCGGAGGCGGCGCAGGCGATGTAGCCCTGCTGAATCATGCGCACCCGGTAGCGAACGCGGTCCTCATCGGGCGCCGGCATCAAACGCTCCGGAACGTGCTGCGGGGCCAGCGGGAGGTCGCGGATGGCGTATCCCTGCGGGTAATCGCCGGCCACAGGGCCGACGACGATCTTACGCGTCAGTTCGTGGGCCGGCGGGTTCCAGGTGACGCCGTAGCACTCGTCCCCGCGCAGCACGCCGGCGACGCCCGCCGTCAGCAGCCGGCGCCACATCTCCATGCCGTCAAGATAGGCCGCGATATCGTCGTTGCGCCCCTCGTCGGCGGCCACGAACCGGCTGATCGCCTCATCCGCCCCGCCCGGCCAGGGGTCCAGCAGGATGATCTCGTGTTCGGCCTTGAGACGACGCGCCACTCCTCTGGCGATCGAGGCGTCGGACAGGGGATC
Organism: uncultured Thermoleophilia bacterium; assembly: GCA_964545565.1. Taxonomy (GTDB): domain Bacteria; phylum Actinomycetota; class Thermoleophilia; order UBA2241; family UBA2241; genus CAIXSE01. The sequence continues at coordinate 1,690 of CAZJGT010000017.1, read as the reverse complement.
GCGCAGCGCCTCCCGCGTAGTCCACGTGATACAGCGGGGACGCCGACCAAGCTGCGCGAAAGCGGCGAGCAGCACCCGGCTGTCGACGCCGCCGGAGAGGGCGAGCGGCCAGCGGTCGAGGTCCGGCGTGAACGCCGCGCAGGAGGCAACGAGCGCGGAGCGTACGCGAGCGAGGTGCGCCGCACGATCGCCCCGGCAGGGTTCGAATCGCGCCGGACGGAGATGCTCGGATGCAGACCACCCTGCGCGGTCGAACGTGAGACGCGCGTCCGGCGCCACGCGCTGCAGACGCGTGTCCCATGAGACCTCGGGACCAAGCGTCCCCGACGAGAGCATCCAGGCCACCGCCTCCGGCTCGTGCTCGTAGCTGCCCAACAGCGCGACCAGAGCCCGCTGCGACGTAGAGGCGAGGAAGACGTCCTCCGTCGACACGAACCACAGTGTGCGGCTGGCGCAGACGTCGGTAAGAAGCTCGACTGAGCCGGCGTCCCAGCGCATCAGGGCGTACGTACCGTCGGGCGCCTCAGTGCCGATCTGCCTCCATCGTGGCGCTGCCTCGTACATGACACCCACATAGACGCCGCCACATCCGTCCGCGACCGCGGACTCCCCACCACCGGGCTGCGGATTGGCCATCGCGACCAGGACCCCGCCGGCCTCGACCACGTGAGGAGGGTGCGGCTCGGTGCCCGCCGGCGCCAGCAACAGGGCCGCCCGACGCAGCAGGTCGCGAGATATCCCCGAGGCCGCTTCGTCGCCGGCCCCGGCCCTCCGTCGCCCACACGCAAGTATCAAGTCGGCCATGTCGCTTCCCTTCGTGAGGCCGAAGCGCGCAGCAGCCTGCCGGCGACCGGATGGCTGCGCGTCGCCAGTGGGCGGAGGTCTTACTCGGACCTGTCGGCGTTCACGTAGACGTCGTTGCTGCCCGGCGTGATCAGCACACGGATCGTCTTGAACGCCGGGTCGCCCGTATCGTACTCGACGATGAACTCCTCGCCGCTGTGGTAGTCCATGTCGGCCTGCCCGGCGGCGATAGTGGCTCCGCGGCTGACGAACTCGTCGCGCAGCCGGTCTCCGTCGCCTTCCGCGGCGGCGGCGGGCGCCTGGTAGGTCAGGTTGACGATGAACGTTTCCTCGTCCGATGCGCGCGTGAGCACCGGCTCGCCCAGGACTCCGGTGATGGCAGGACGTGCGATCGCGTCGACCGCTCGTCCCACCAGCGTCGGGTTGTCGACCGCGAGCGGGCGTGCGGTCGTCTCCGCGCTGTCGGGGCTGGTGGCCGTGCTCCCGGCCGGCTTCTCCTCGTCACACGCGCAGCCGGCCGCGATGACGGCCAGCGCCAGAAGCGCCACCCCGCTCAGTAGCGCGCCCTGCATCCCGGCGAGGATACCCGATGCGTGCAGCAACCTGCGCAAGAAGCCGAGCACTCCCCGCGTCTCTCCGGCTGGAACCGACCCGCTCATGAGACCCCCTCCCAACGCCATCTCAACGGATCGTCACATCATAGCGCCAACGCCGGCCAACCCCGCGCCGCCGATCACGTTCACGCGCTGGCGCGACCTGGACGTCGTGACCTGTTCCAACAACAGCAACAACTACAGCGTCCAGCCTTACGGGACGCCATGGAAGGGCTTCAAGCAGTGGTCCGCGGTGGGCCTGGAGATGCACCACCTGCAGCCGTACGTCAGTT
>CAZJGT010000016.1:0-27175 GCA_964545565.1 uncultured Thermoleophilia bacterium | reverse complement strand
ATCCTATACGTCGGTCTCGACCTCCCAGGAGAGCAGCGCTCCCGCCAACGTCAAGATAACCACCCCCACCGACCTGCCGTTGGCGGGAGCGCTGCTCTCCTGGGAGGTCGAGACCGACGTATAGGATCGGCGGCGGCTACGACGCCCACCGCTTCACCGACGGACGTGAGCTCGTCCTCTGTGGCGTACAGATCGACCACGCCCGCGGCTTGGCCGGGCACTCCGACGCCGACGTCGGCGTCCACGCGTTGATGGATGCGCTGCTCGGCGCCGCCGGCCTCGGCGACATCGGCGATCTGTTCCCCGACAGCGACCCCGCCTTCGCCGGCGCCTCGAGCATGGACTTGCTCGAACGCGTGATGACGCGGCTGTCCGAGACCGGGTGGCAGGTCGAGAACGCCGACGTGACCATCGTCTGCGAGCGTCCCCGGCTGTCGGGCTACCGGCTCGAGATGCGCGAGCGTCTGGCCGCCACCCTGGGCGTCGTCGTCGATGCCGTGAGCGTCAAGGCGACGACCACGGAGGGTATGGGCTTCGAGGGGCGTGGGGAGGGTATCGCCGCCCACGCCGTCTGTCTTCTGCGCCGCTGACCTCGCCCGGCGAGCGGCGCGGACTCAGGAGCGCCTCGGCGCCAACGATCGTGCCCCAACGACGACGGCCCGCCGGAGGCGGGCCGTCGGGGGGATTCTCTGCCGCAACGAAAGGTCAGGAAGCCTTGGCGTCTTTGTCCTCGGCCGCCGCGTCGCGCTTGACGTCCACGATCTCGTCGTCGTCCGAATCGTCGCCGAGGCCCTGCTTGAAGCCGCGGATGCTCTGGCCCATGGACTTGCCGAGCTTGGGCAGCCGAGTGGCGCCGAAGAGCAGCAGGATCACCAGAGCGATGATGATGAGTTCTGGCGCACCGAGATTTGGCATGTCGCAATCTCCTATCCGTGAACGCGACGCTGTCGCGATGAGGTCGCGGAGCGGCTGACGCGCTCTCCACTCACACTGTACGGCTCGCTCCCGGCGGAATCAAGCGCGACAGCGATGAGGTGCCGCCTCCATTGGTCGCAGAAGCCCACCACGCGGCTGATATATTATTGCTGAGTAACTCAGTGTTGGTTATTCTTCTCCGTAGTGGCCGTTCGGCGTGATCGCAGGGGAGCCGGGCGGCGATCTGACAAGGAGGAAGGGATCCGATGGCCGTGACCAGGCGAGTATTCGTGGTGGCCTCCGGGCTGACCGCCCTCGGCGCACTTGCTGCCCGGGTGGCCGGGAAGGTGGATCCGGCGATCGCCGCCGCAGCCCCCGTACTACGCCCGGGGTCGGTGGGAAGGAGCGCCGGACGCTGCGCACGCTGCGGCTCGCTCGCCCACACGACGCTGGACGCGGCCTGTCCTGAGGCCGTCGCAAGCAAGCAGGCCGTGCAGGCCGCCGCCCGTCGATCCGCCGAGCGCGCGCGGAGGGCGGGCGCATGACGAGCACACGACGGCAGTTCCTTCTGGGCGCCGGGGTCGTGGCGGGAAGCGCCGCCGCTGCGGCGGCGACCGGTTCGCGCGCAGCGGCGAGCCGCGACGACCCGGCGGCGTCCATCCCCGTCGACCGCGTGGTGCGCACGACCTGCTCCCCGAACTGCACTGGATCGTGCGGACAGCTTGCCTTCGTGCGCGACGGGAAGGTCGTCAAGGTCCAGCAGGCATCCGACTACCCGGACGCGGCCTACAATCCGCGTGGCTGCATGAAGGGGTTGTCGTACCACCTCCTCATCCACGGGCCCGATCGCATCCAGACCCCACTCATCCGGACGGGCGCGCGAGGATCGGGTGAGTTCCGTGAGGCGAGTTGGGACGAGGTCCTTGAGCGCATCGCCGGCGAGCTCCACCAGATCGGCGAACGATGGGGGTGGGATTCCGTCCACGTCTTCAGCCAGGTACCGGGTTCCGGCTACATCCAGAAGGGCGCCGCCTACCGCGCCTGCGCCGCCCTCGGCATGACGCACGGTACGAGCTTCGACTTCAACGGCGACCTGCCCATGGGCATGCCCATCACCTTCGGTGTGCAGAACGCCGAACACGAGTCCAAGGATTGGGCCAACAGTCGCTTCATCCTGCTCATCGGCTCCAACCCCCTCGAGACGCGTATCCCCGACGTGCACTTCGTCCACGATGCTGTGGAGAAGGGCGCGCGCCTGGTCGTCGTCGATCCCACGTTCTCGTCGACCGCGGCCAAGGCAGACGCTTGGCTGCAGATCAAGCCCGGCACGGACGCCGCTCTCGGCCTGGCCCTGTGCCGGCAGATCATCTCCGACGACAAGGCCGACTGGGACTTCATGAACACGTACACGGACGCGCCCTTGCTCGTGCGCGCCGACACCGGCAAACGGCTGCGCGCGACTGAACTGGCTCGCGGTGAGGCCCGCGATCCGGGCCCGGCCGCGGGTATCGGACTCGGCGAATACGGGCGCGGGGCGCCTGCGGCGGGGACGACCCCCGAGACTCCCGACGCGGCTTCGGGACACGGCCTTGCCCCGCTTCCCAACGAGCGCTACGTGGCCTGGGACACCGTCCGCGGTGCGCCGGTGGTCATCGGCACCGACCGCCTCGGGATCCCGGCGGGCGTGCGGCCGGCGCTCGAGGGCGTGTTCACGGTCAAGCTCGCCGACGGCTCCCGGGTCGAGGTGACTCCCGGCTTCGCCCTCGTGCGCGCGGGACTGGATGAGTGGACGCCCGCGCGCGCCGAGGCGGTCACCGGTATCCCGGCCGCCACCATCGAGCGGGTGGCGCGCGGCTTCGCCGCCGAGCGCCCGGCCGCGATCATCATGGGAGGTGGCGGCAACCACTGGTACCACGGGGATCTGACCGGGCGCGCCTTCGCGCTGCTGGCCGCTCTCACCGGCAACATCGGCCGTTCAGGTGGCGGCTTCTCCGTCTACGTCGGCCAGTACAAGGTCCGCGTGGACACCTCGCCGTGGTGGTCCCTCGGGGACGTCAAGGCGAAGATCGTCCCCAGCGTCTACTTCGTGCGCGGACGAACGGACACCATGAACGAGACCGTCCCGTATCCCAAGAACGGCTTCAAAGCGCTCATCTGCACCTTCGCCAACATGTTCCTGCAGGCCATGGACGTGAACCGGCTGCACCAGACGCTCGACGGTTGTGAGCTCGTGGTGGTCGTCGACCATCAGCTGACGGACACGGCGAAGTGGGCCGACATCGTGCTGCCGGCCGCGACCTGGTACGAGAAGACCGACTTGACCGCGACGCCACTGCATCCCTATCTCCAGATCCAGCAGCAGGCCATCCCGCCGGTCGGCGAGTCGCGTTCCGAAGTCTGGATGTGGCAGGAGATCATCAAGCGGATCGATCCGGGGTTGTTCGAGAAGCACTTCGACATGAGTGCGGAAGACGCCATCGAGGCGATCCTCGCCCAGGGTGGTGCTGCTGATGGCATCACGCTTCAGCAACTGCGGGCCGGACCGGTGCGTCTCGACGTCCCCGACCCCGACGTGGCGTTCGTGCGCCAGATCGAGGAGCTCGTGCCTTTCCCGCCCCAGTCGCTGCCGGCGCCACTCGAGGCGACCGCCGTCTTCATCCCGACGCGGCGGGCCGAGTTCTACAAGGAGGAGGACCGCTTTCTGGACCTGGGTCAGGCGGTCCCCACGTACAAGCCGCCCCACGACGACGGCGTGCACGATCCGGGTGACTACCCCATAGCGCTGCTCTCGCCGCACTCCAAGTGGCGCATCCACTCGAGCTACGCCAACGTCGCCTGGCTCAACGAGATCACCGGGGGCCGGGCGTCCGTGCTCCTCAGCCCGGCCACCGCGGGCGAACGCGGCATTCAGGAGGGCGACCTCGTCGAGCTCCGCAACTCGCGCGGCAGCGTGCGCGCCTGGGCGCACATCACCGAGGCGGCCAGGCCCGCGACCGCGACGCTGTTCGAGGGCTGGTGGAGCCGACAGCTCGGCGGCGGCAAGAGCGTGAACGAGCTCACGTCCTCGGACGTCAATCCCATCCACGAGATCCATAACGTGGCCAACATGTGGGCGCCGTCTACCGGCTGGAAGGATTGCCGCTGCGAGGTCACGCGGGTCGGCGACGGTGACGTCGCCGCTTCCACATCCGCCGCGTCCCTCGCCGAGGAGGTGGTCTCCCATGTCTGACAAGGTCTCGCCTATCGAGGCGCTGTCATCGGCGTCTCGGGCATACGGAGAGATCGGCCCTGTCTCCGACCGTCCGCGCTGGGGCATGGTCGTCGACCAGGAACGCTGCATCGGCTGCTGGTCGTGCTGCGTGATCTGCAAGTCCGAGAACGACGTGCCCTTGGGCATGTGGTGGAATCGTATCGATACCGTCGGCGAAGCGCTCGACACGCCACGGAGGGTGCACGGCGAGCTGGACATGCACTGGATGCCGCTCGCCTGCCAGCACTGCGAGAACCCCGCCTGCACCAAGGTCTGCCCGGTCGAGGCGACGTACTTGCGCCATGACGGCGCCGTGATGCAGGACGCGCAGCGCTGCATCGGCTGCCGTTTCTGCATGGTCGCCTGCCCCTACGGCGTGCGCGTCTTCAACTGGGGCGAGCCCGACCGGCCGACCGACTTCGACACCGGCATGGTCGCCCCCCGGCCCGTGGGGACCATGGAGAAGTGCACGTTCTGCGTCCACCGGCTCGCCGACGGGCAGATCCCGTCGTGCGTCTGGTCATGCCCGACGCAGGCGCGGGTCTTCGGCGACCTCAACGATCCCGACAGCCGTGTGAGCCGGCTCATCCGCGAGCGCGGCGGCGAACAGCTGCTCGAGGAGCGCGGCACGGATCCGCGCGTGTTCTACCTGCCGCCTCGCCGAAAGAGGGGGCTGGACACATGAGTACCGTCGTCGGTACCGGCTCCACCGCCGAGCCTCGCTCCGGGGACCGCGCGTTCCGCACCTGGATCGGGCTGCTGGTCGTGGGACTTGCGCTGGGTCTCGGCGCATGGGTCTATCAGCTCTCCCGGGGCCTCGTCGTCACCAATATGCGCAACCCCATGATGTGGGGCCTGTACATCACGCTCTTCATGTACTTCGTGGGGCTGTCGGCTGGAGGCCTGATCGTCGCCTCCGCCGGCCGGCTCTTCGGCGCGACGCGCCTCAAGCCTGTCGTCCGCATCGCCGTGCTCGAGGCCACCGTCGCCGTCATGATCGCCGCGCTGCTGCTCCTGCCCGACATCGGGCGACCGGACCGGGCTTGGCACCTGCTGCGCTACCCGCAGGTCACGTCGCCGCTGATCTGGGACCTGACCATCGTCACGGTGTACTTCCTCATCTCGGCGACCTACGTGTGGGTGTACACGCGGGCGGACCTGGCGCGCCGTGGCAGCCGGCTCGCGCTGGGAACGGGTGTCTCGCTTGCTGATGCGCAGCGCGACGACAGGCTCAAGGGCGTCCTGGCGGCGATCGGCCTGCCGGCAGCCATCCTGCTGCACTCGATCACGGCTTGGATCTTCGGCCTGCAGATCGCGCGCGGCTTCTGGTACTCGGCGATCATGGCTCCGCTGTTCATCGCCTCCGCGCTGGTGTCGGGTACCGGACTGATGATCCTCCTCGCCCTCATCGTGCGCCGCGCCGGCAAGGTGTCGTTCAAGGACGACCTGATCTCCTATCTCGGAGGGATGCTCGCCGTCTTTGTCGCGGTGGAGGCGTTCCTCGTCTTCTCCGAGATGCTCACCGCCGCCTATCCTGGGGCGGGTTTCGAGGCCGACCCCGCCCGACGTCTCCTCACGGGCCCCTACGCCGGCTTCTTCTGGTTCGAGGTGATCGCCGGGCTGGTGATCCCGTTCGTACTCCTGGCCTGGCGGCGCCTGCGCGCCGATGTGCGCTGGGTGGCGGCGGCGTCCGTGCTCGTGGTCGCCGGTATCCTCATCCACCGGGTCAACATCGTCCTCAACGGACTCTCCTACGCGACCGTGCCGTACCCTCCGGGGGTGTCGATCGGCACGGCACAGCCCACCGGAACGACCTCGTTCATGTTGAGCTATTTCTATCACCCGAGCCTGGTCGAGTACCTCGTCGCCGGCGGCGTGATCTGCTTCGGGGCACTGGTGTTCACGCTCGCCGCGACGAAGTTGCCGCTGCGTGAGGGTGATCACGCTCAGACACCCGGCCCGAGGTCATGATCGCCGGCCGGGCCCGCGGCAGCTTGGCGCCATGAGGCTCGAGCTGACCAAGCGCGGCGACTACGCCGTGCGCGCGATGATCGCCTTGACGCGCGACGACGACGGCCTGCTCAGCGCCAGGTCGATCGCCACGAAGATGGCGATCCCCCCACGCTTTCTGCCTCAGGTCATGGCCGACCTGGTGCGCGGCGGCCTCGTCGAGGGCGTCACCGGCCGCAGCGGCGGCTACAGGCTTTCGCGTCTCGCGTCGGAGACCAGTCTGCTCAGCATCATCGAGGCCGTCGAGGGCACCAGCCGCCGCGAGACGTGCGTGCTCCGCGGCGGCCCGTGTGGCCGCGACGAGGCGTGTGCCGTCCACGGCGCCTTCATGGCTGCCGAAGAGGCGATGATCGGCGCACTTGATTCCGTGACGCTTGCCGAGGTGAGCGACCAGGGGAGAGCGCCGGCGCGCCGGATCCGCTGAGGCTCCTCGCAGGAGGGACCCGCGCCGCCGTCGCAGGAGTCCGGCGACCTCGCGTCGCCCGTTGGTCCCGCGCCTGACGCCGCCGCGAGACGTTCCGCGTCTGAGCGGCCGCTCTCTGCGGTGCTCCTCGCCAGTACCGAGCCGTCATCAAGGCCTCGGGGACGGTGGCTGTGCGGCGCCGCCTTCGTCGAGTTCGAGAAGGTAGTCGCCGGGCCTGCCGCCCACCACCAGCCTCGTCGTCTCTCGTCCGTCGCGCCAGATCGCACGCTCCAGCGCGCCGAGTGCACGCATCCGCCGGCCGATGCGCGCCTGTTCGGCGAAGCGTCCGCGATACGAGATCGCTTCACGAAGGTCCTCGGCAGGAGAACCGTCGAGCGACACCACCTGATCGAGCGAATAGCGGCAGGGGGTGAACAGCGCTTCGCTGTCGTCGGTCACGCGTGCCTCGATCAGCGCCCTGCCCGCCGGCGCGTAGCAGGGATCGCCGTAGCGTTCGGGGACCTCGGCCGGCAACTTCACGAAGCGGATGAAGTAGGGCCGTCCGGCGAAGCGGCCCTCGTTGACCTTGCGCGCCTGCAGCCGGGCGAAGTCGGCGGCGGAGAGGGGCGTGTCCTCGCGGTGGACCGCGTGGATCGACGCGAGCTCCTCGCCTCTCGGGCGCGCCACCCCGGACGCAGGGTCGTCCAGGAGGCGGGTGAGCGCCGCGTGTACCCTGCGGCAGTCCTGGTCCCCGTACACGACGAGGTCGATGTCCGACGCCGGAGTGTGGAGGCCGAAGAGCAGAGATCCCGTCAGGCCGATGGCGACCAGGCCTGCTCCGGCGGCGTCGCGCAGCACCTCCGTGAGCTGGAGGGCGTCCTCTTCGAGCTTGTCGCCGGGTCCGCTCGCGCGAAGGTGGCGCAGTCGCTCGCGCGGGTCGTAGACGCGTACGATCTCCGCCCACGGTACGGCGTCCACGGGGACGCCGAGCCCCGGGTCGTCGACGCGGTAGGAAAGACCGCGCGCGCGGAGAGCCCGCTGCTGCTCCGCGGGTTTGTAGACCCGGCGAAAGCGGGCTCCCTCGCGCACGCGCTCGCCACTTCGATCGGGCACGTACCGCAGGTAGGCGACGACACGATCCGGTGGATGTACCACCCCTTTGACGGTGAACACCAGGCCGTCGGCCGTCTCGACCGCGGCGCCCTCCACGGCCGATGCGCGCCACCCGTCCTTCACGGGCATGGTCGGCTCCCCGCTTGTGCGGCCGCCCAAGGCGCATGTACGCTGGCGGACGTCGAAGAGGGACGAGGGACGCTCGGCATGGATCTACTCATCAGCGTGATCGACGAGGCCGAAGTCCGCCCGGCCGTGGACGGTGGCGCGGACATCGTGGATGTGAAGAACCCGCGCGAAGGATCGCTGGGCGCCAACTTCCCGCACGTCATCCGGCGGATCCGTGAGCTCACCCCGGTCGCCGTGCCGGTGAGCGCCGCCATCGGGGACGTCCCGAACCTGCCCGGGACGGCCGCTCTGGCGGCTGCAGGAGCGGCCGCATGCGGCGTGCAGTTCGTCAAGGTCGGGCTTCTGGGACCGCGCGACCACGACGAGGCGTTCGCGGTGCTCTCCGCGGTCTGCCGCGCCGCGTGCGACTCGGCTCCCGGCGTCCGTGTCATGGCGACTGCCTACGCCGACGCGCGCGCGACCGGTTCGCTTCCGCCCGGGGAGTTGCCGGCCGTCGCGGCGGCGGCAGGGGCCTACGGCTGCATGATCGACACGACGGGCAAGGGATCGGTCACGCTGTTCACCGAGCTGGCCGCGGCCGAGCTCGGACGCTTCGTGACCAGCTGCCGGAGGGCGGGGCTCTCGTGCGCCCTGGCCGGCTCGCTGAGGGCGTCCGACGTGCCGCGGCTCCGCGAGCTGGCGCCGGACATCGTCGGCTTCCGTGGGGCCGTCTGCCGCGACGGACGTCGCGACGGGGAGCTCGACCGCGAGGCCGTGCTGCGTCTCAAGGAACTCGTGGCGCAAGTCTGACCCCCTGGGTGGTTCCCGACTCCAGCAACTCCGTGAGCCGCTGGGGATGCGTGCCGTCGATGGCCCAGACGGGGAACGTCACGTCTCCGAGCAGCTCGGTCAGATGGTCGTCGACACCACTGGACGCGGCCAGATCGGAGAGCGACACGACTTCCGCGAGTCCGCCCGCCGGCGAGGCGGAGAGAGCCGCCATGCCGTGGCCGTCCTTGAGGAGCACCAGCAGGCGCACACGGAGCTGCATCGCCACCCACGCGGCGATGGAGTCCGAGGTCACCGACCAGGCATGAGGCAGGGGATCGGCTTGTCGCAGCGGTTCCGACGCGAGAAGGACACCGGCGCCTTCGCGGCGCTCACTTGCCTCGTCGAGAGTGCGTACTGTCGCGGCGCCGGGTATCAGATCGGCCAGGAGGAGCCCGTATTGGTCCATGGCGAGGACGGCCATCCAGTGGGCGGTGCCGGGCCGGAGTCCGAATCGCTCATCGAGATCCCGGACGACGTCGGCGGAGGCTCCGCCGCCGGGCACCACCAGAAGAGTCCGGCCGCGACCCGCGGCGGCGAGTCGTGCGCAAACGTCCGGGAGGGACGCACCCCGGCTGAGGCTCCCTCCCACCTTGACGACCGCATCGATCACGGCTCGGCGCTCTGCGGGCCTGTTTCGCCGAGAGTCCCCGACCCGGCCGCCAGGGTCGCCCCCAGAAGGCGGGCGACGGCGGCGGCCGGCAGGGCTATGCTCTCGCCGCCCCACAGGACGCCGTGCGGCAGCACTTCGAGACCGAGGCGAGCCGCGATCTCCGCGGCAAGAAAGGCGCCGGCGCCGGCAGGGGCGACGGGCATCGTTGAGGGTCCGTGCCAGCGCGACAAGACCTGGAGAAGGCCTTCGCCGACGACCTGCAGTTGCCGCTCGATCACGTAGCGCGCGATGCCGCCGATCTCGCCTCCGTCGAGCGTCTCGCGATCGGCGCAGACGAGGCGCGCCAGCCGCTCGGCGGACGCTGTCCTTGAGACGGCGCGTCCGTCGGGCGTGCTGCACACGTAGTCGTCGGGGGTGATCTTCCCCAGGAGCAGGTAGGCATCCGCCATCACCGCGAACTGCTCGGCGGCGAGCCGGCAGGGACGGCCGCGGACCGGCACCGTGGTCGCAAGCGTGTTGGGATTGGTGCGCAGGACGCCGGTGTAGATCAGCTCACCGGCGATGAGGCGGTCGATGTCGGTGCGCCCTTCGCAGACCAGGCGCCCTCCTCGGATCGGGACGATATCCGTGGTCGTGCTCCCCACGTCCATGAGGATGCACTCCTCGATCTGCGACGCGGCGAGCAGGGCGGAGGCGACCCAGTTGGTGGCCGCGAACGCGTGCGGCCGCGTGCGCGCTTCCGGCAGGAGTGCGAAGCCACCGTCACTGTCGAGCACGAAGACGCTGCCCTCGGGGAAGGCGTCGGCGACCGCGTCCAGCACGAACAGCACTCCCTCACGTTTGTCTCGAAACGCGTCCGAGAGCTCTGCCGTCATGGTCAGCGCGTGCGGCGTGGTGCAGTCGGGGGAGAGCTCTTCCCCGAGATCCCTGAGGACGCCGGGGAGCCGTTCCCTGCCGCGCCACATCTCAAGGGGGCGAACGGCGGTGCGTACGAGCGGGGGGCCGCCGGCCCGGGATTCCACGCGGGCGGCCTTGACCTGCACTCCACCCACGTCCCAACCTGTAGTGACGATGGCGTCAGACCCCATCAATCCACCCCTCTCCGAACGCTGCCGAAGCCGGCGTGGCGACGGCGGCCGGCAGGACGCCGTCCCGGCATGCGTCCCAGATCGCCGCGGCCATGTTGAGGCCGATCACGCGGCGCAGCCCGACGTACGACGAGGTCGGCCGCGGGTTGATCTCGATCAGCCAGCACCCCTCCTCGCCGAGCAGCAGATCGACGCCCACGTAACCACACAGTCCAGGCACCAGGGCGACGGCTCGCCGCGCGAGCTCACCGGCCTCCGCGCGTCGCGGGTGAGGCAACGAGGCGACGCCGCCATCGTACGCGAACGGTACCCCGGCACGCACGTGCTGGCCGTTCAGGCTCAGCACTGTGGAACGACCGTCGGCGGCCAGCAGCGAGACGCTGGCCGCCTGCCCCCGCATGTAGCCCTGCACGAGCACGGCTTGCGCCGATCGCAGTGCAGGCTGGCGCAGCGCCGCCGCCAGCAGCGCATCGTCCGCCGCCAGGCAGACGCCGTCGCAGCCGGCGCCGTCGAGGGGCTTCACCACGACCGGGTACTCGAGCTCACGCGCGGCAGCCGCGGCCGCCGCCGGCGCCACGCGGAGCGTCGGTGGCGTCGGCAGACCCGCGCGCACGAACCGCCGGTGACACTCCCACTTGTCCGCGGCGACGGCGATCGCCGACGGCGGGCTGCCGAGGAGCGCGACTCCGGCGTCCCGCAGCAGGCGGCTCACGCGTTCCAGGGCGCCTCCGCCCTCGGGGGCGATCACGATGGCCGCTCCGCACGTACGACCGAGCTCCTGCAGCGTTTCGGGGTACACTCCGCTATCGAGATCGACGACGCGGTCGGCGGTGAGACCGGATGCCGGCAGGCGCCGGTCTCGTGTGGTCACCACGGGGAATCTGCCCCAGGCCCGCAGGTCGGCCAGCAGGGCTCGCAGCATGGCCAGGGCCTCCGCGGCGAGCCGCGCCGGGATGCGAGGCTCCGGCCACCCGCCGCCGGTGACGTACTCGTGCACCAGGATCGCGGAGGGGTGAACGGACGTGGATGCCATTCCGGTTCTAGACCTCATGGGCGGTCGAGTGGTACAGGGCCTGCGCGGCGAACGGCAGGCGTATCGGCCGGTGCGCAGCGTGCTCACGCCGCGCAGCAGCACGTCGGCCATCGCCCGGGCGCTCTGCGAGGCGTGCGGCGGCAAGGCGCTGTACGTCGCCGATCTCGATGCCATCGCCGGCACGGGTGATCACCTCGAGACAGTCCGGGAGCTCGTCGACCGCCTCGGCGCGGAGCCTTGGGTGGATGCCGGCGTGAGCGGCGAGGAGGCCGCGGTGCGCCTGCTCGAGGCGGGCGCCGCGCGCGTCATCGTCGGGACCGAGACGCTCCCCGCGATCGGCGACTTGCGGTCGCTCCGCGGCGCCGTGCCCGCCGGCCGGCTCGTCGTCAGCGTCGACGTGGGCAAGAGCGGCGTCCTCAGCAGATGCCCGTCCCTGCACCGTCGCACGCCGCTGGAGACCCTGGAAGTGCTCGTCGCCGAGGGAGCGGACGAAGTCATCCTGCTCACCCTCACCCAGGTCGGTACCGGGTCGGGGCCGGACGTCGAGACGTTGCGAGCTGCGCGAGCGGCGTTTCCGCAGCTGCGCCTGATCGCCGCCGGAGGCGTGCGCGACGCCAAGGACCTGCGTCTCCTCGCGGCTGCCGGCGCCGACGGTGTGCTGCTCGCGACCGCGCTTCATCGTGGCTGGATCACCCCGGACGATCTCCGTGCCGCGCGATCCGCAGGCCGCTCGCTCACCAGCGGGCCGTGAGGGCGGGCAGGTCGCCGAGCAGGCCGCCTTCCGTCAGCGCGACGAACAGTGACGCCGCGACGAGGTCGGCGGTCGTGCCTGGATTCAGCGCGTGCGCCGCGTCGCCGAGCTCGCCGGTCAGGGCGACGAGTGCGGCGCCCCCTGCTGCCGTAGCGGTTCCCCCGGCGGTCAGGACGCGCGCCGCGCGCCGTGACACGTCACGGGCTACGGCGACCCCGTTCTTGCGCGCGATCAATGTGTCCGGGATCTCGGCGAGGATGGTGAGGAACGTCGTCAGGACGGCGTCTGAGAACCTGGCGCCCTCGCGCCAGCAGCGAAGGAGCGTCTCTGCGCCGAGCGAGAACGTGAGCTGGAAGTCGGTGACGTACTCGCGGGCGATGGTGTCGCGCTCGCGCGCGGCATCCATGGCGTCCAGGAGAGTGACGCCGACCTCGCGCTCGCGCACGTCGTAGCGGTCGGCCCGGCCCATGCCGGCGGGAGTGGCACCGCGGATGGCCTCGTAGGCCAGGGCGGCATCGCGCACCGTGAGCGCTGCGAGGACGGAGGTCAGCTGCCGGCGCAGTCCGCCTTCTTCGGCGGGCGCGTGTGCGGCCGCCGCCGCCAGGGGCGCGAGCAGCAGGATGAGCCCCAGGTTGGTGTTGACGGCGACGAGACGGCGCGTGTCGGCCGAGGCCGTGGCGATCGTCTCGCCGACCGAGGCATTCCCGGCGTCGCCCAGCGCGGGCCCGATCGCCACCGCGCTGGCCACGAAGTGCTCAAAACGCATGTCGGCGAAAGCGACGCCCGGCGAGACGTTGCCGGGCTTCGCGACGCTCGCCTCGAAAAGGCACGCGAGTTGAGCTGCCCACGCGATCTCGGTGTCCGTCATCCGCTTCATGCGGACCCCTCGAGCACGTGGTCGACGAGGCGCTCCGCGGCATCGACGCCGGTGGCCGCGCGCAGCGCGCGCCAGCCCGGGATGGTGTTGACCTCGATGACGCTGTACGTGCCATCGTCGCCCGGGAGGATGTCGACGCCGGCGTGCTCGGCGCCCACCACCCGCGTGGCACGCAGACTCAAGTCGGTCACGACGGCGTCCGCCTCGAACGGTTCCACCCGGGCGCCCTGTGCTGCGTTCGTCTTCCACCCGTCGCCGCGGCGTGTCATGGCCCCCACGACGCGGTCGCCGACGACGAACACGCGGATGTCGGCGCATCCGTGCGGTACGAACTCCTGGAGGCAGTAGATGTAGCGGCCCAGCTCGAGCGCGCGGAACGCGCGATAGGCCGTATCGGCGTCGGTGACCCGGACGATGCCCCTGCCCTCCGAGCCGAAGAGGGGTTTGACGACGACGTCGCCACCCAATGCTTCATAGGCCGCCATGGCGTCCTCGAAGCGTTCCGCGACGATGGTCCGCGGCGTCGGGAGGCCGGCATCGTGGAGCCGCGCCGAGGTGTAGTACTTGTCCACGCCGTGCTCGATGGCCGTCGCCGAGTTGATCACCTTCACACCGGAGTGCTCGAGCATCCGGAGAGCGTCCATGCGGAAGATGACCTGCTCGAGCGAGCCGGACGGGATGGCGCGCACGAACACGACGTCGAACGCGTCAAGCGAGATGCCGCCGGCAGTGAGCCGTGGACCTTGATCGACACCGGCGGCCAGCTGCGTGACCGGGTAGCACTCCGCCTCGACGCCTCGGCGCGCCAGTGCCGCGCGAAGGCTCTCGGTGTGCCAGCCCCCGCTCTGTCCCAGGATGGCGGACTTCACGCGAAGAACGATCGCCGGAGGACCTCGAGATCGACTCCACCGGCGTGGAACGTGCGCCCGCTCGTCAGGTTGGAGATCGTCACCTCCGCGGGGCTGAACAGCAGGGGATCGATCTTGTAGAAGTCGTGGTCGTAGCGCTGGAACAACTCGCCGAACGTGGTGCCGTGATCCTTCGAAGAGACCGACGGAAGCTGCTCGATCAGCCTCTCCACCGTATCGTCGCCGGCCTCCACCGTGTACCAGGCACGCCCCCCGTAGAGCACGCCGTCGTTGGTGCGGCCGATGGCGGTGAGGTCGTCGGCGGCGATCGGCGCCAGCGGACAGGAGCCGAAGCCGGAGCGCAACGTCGTGATGTCGAAGCCCACCTCGTGCATCTTGTGGATACCGGTCTCCACGACGCGCGCCGCGATTTGCACGGAGCCGACCATGCACGCGGTCGGCGCGACCAGCAGGTACAGCTTGTCCGGCGTCACGCCGCACTTGCCGGCGATCCAGCCGGTCGCCGCGGGCGGCGGCATCGTCCTCGACTCCAGGGTGAGAACGGCGACGTCCGCCCGATCGCGGTAGTCGATGTCGGAGAAGATGGGGTCTCCCCGGTGCAACGCCCGTGCCGGACCCGAACCCATGGCGAAGTACGACTTGGCGTCCTCGGTCTTGGGCGTCTTCACCGCCCACCCGGCGTACTGCGAGGCCATACACGCCACGACAGGATGACCTACGGTGACCTCGACCCCGGGCAGGTCCAGGCCGTCCAGGTGAAGCTCGCGCACGGAGACGCTTCCCAGGCCGCCGAGGCAGATCTCGGAGAACAGGCGGCCGGCCTCGAGAGAGCCACTCGTCTCGATGCCGCAGTCGAGGACGGTGACGCCGTTCTCGTACACAGTGGAGGCCACACCATATGCCTCCTCGGCGTCGGTGAGTCGCCGCAGGATGGTGAGCGCTCGTTCGTTCACGCTAAGCACGGATCAGCACCTCCCCGGTGCCGCCGGTGTCCCTGTCGCCCACGTGACTGCGGAAGGTCTCGGCCGTGAGTGCCGTCTCCTCCAGCAGGCCTGAGCTTCGCAGGGTGTGCAGGTAGAACTGCAGGAACACCGGCTTGTAGGTACAGGCGTACTCGAACGCGGGGAGTGCCGGCGGCCCTTCGCCGAAGGCGACGATGGTGCCGCGCTTCATGCCGGCTCCAGGGCTTTCGCCGAGGCGGCCGCCGACGAACACGGAGCCGGCCAGCATGCCGGCGCCGGCGGATTCGCCGGCGTCGCCGAGCACGACGATGAGACCGCGGCGCATGCGGGCGCCGGCCTCGCGGCCACAGGAGCCACGCACGAGGATCGTCCCGCCGCTCATGCCCTCGGGCTCGTCCGGGAATGCGCCGCCGGTGAAGTCCCCGGCGTCGCCCTCGATGATCAGCCGACCACCCTCCATGTGGGCGCCGGCACGGTCCCCCGCGGCGCCCTGCACCACGATCTCCCCGTCCTTCATGAAGGCGCCGGTCTGGGCGCCGGCGTCGCCCGCCACGGTGATGCGGCCGAAGGTCATGCCGTAGCCGATCCTCTCGACGGCCGTGAGGTCGCCGCGAACCGTGATGTTGCCGGCGCCGGCGCCCTCGACCGTGAACAGGTCACCCAGTCTGACGTGCCGGCCCCCGTGGACCGCCGGCAGCCTCTCGATGTCCGTCTGCCCGAGTCCGACGAATCGATCGGGGCAGATGCTGTCGGCCTCAACGGGAGTCGTGTCGCGTTCCTTGCGTTCCAGCGTGACGCCCGCTCCGTCCAGGACGAGCGCTGCGCAAGCTATGCATCCCATCGTCGCTGCCTCCTCGTCGCGGGAACCGTTCCTCGCACGGCGGTCACGGGCTCAGCAGCTCTCGCAGGGCGAAGTGGAACTGCCCCAGAGAGCCTCCGTAGTTGCCGGCCGAGATGCGCTTCACGCCGGGCAGGCAGGCCGCCGCGATGCCTGCCTTCATCGCGTCCCGCACGGCGTTCTCGTCGAGTCCGTCGATGACGATCTCGAGGACGGCGTTCTCGCCCTCACGCAGCGCCGTCTCTTCCTGAGCTCGCAAGGTCGGGCAGTAGGGGGTGTTGCTCGAGACGTTCTGGCCCTTGTACTGGGACGACACCTTGCTGCCCGAGCGCACCACTCCGCCCGGGAACGGCATGATGGCGCCGGGGACCGAGCGCATCGCGGCGACGGCCGCTTCCGCGGACGCCAAGGCCGTCTCCAGGCTCTCCGCCATCATGAAGAAGTTGCCGCCGCCGACGCTCTTCGTGGCGCTGAAGCTCTCCTCGACGACGAACTCCCCGTCCATGACCGGTATGCGCCACAGCCTGCGGCCGTCGATCAACTTGCTGCGCTGGAAGCCGTCACCGAAGTAGCGCAGCTTGCCGCCGACCTTGAGCTTCTCGTCGCCGTGCAGGCCGTCGTAGCAGGCCGACGTGGGCGACGTCATGATGGCCTGTCCTACGCGGGCCAGCAGCACCGCTTCGAGGTTCTTGCGCGACGTCGCGAACACGAGGACCGCGATGCCCGGTCGCCCGTCAGGCGTCTCCTCATCCTTGGCCAGCTCATTGATGCCCGCCTCGCAGCCACAGCCGATGATCGACGTGGCGAAGCCCGTCGCCGCTGCAGCCGCCGTCCGCGCCCATTCGGGCGATTCCGCGGTCACGACGAGACGCGACCCCCACATGCCGAAGGCCTCGGCGAAGGTATCCTCGATCTCCACTCCGTTGATGTCCATGAGAGGCTAGCTCCTTTCCCAGAAGGGTGCCGGCGCGCGCTCGCCCGAGGGGTGACGGCGCCGGAGAGACTCGGTCTCGCTGACGTAGACATGATCCAGGACGGTTCCCCGTGCGGAGCGCACCCGGAGCGCGTCGACGAGCTCGCGCAGTCCGGGCTCACCGGCCAGCCCCTGGCCGAGCAGCACGGCGCCCTGCGCCGCCTCGCTGGCGACGGCGGCAAAGCCCCCGACGTGGCTCACCGGGGCGAACCGGGAGAGTCGTCCGGCCAGCCGCCGGAAGATCTCGGGGACGCGGCCCGCGCGCCCCGAGACGAGGATCTCACGCGGCGCCTCGACGACGGTCATCTGCGCCGCGACCTGCTTCTCGACTCCCTCCAGCAGGGCATCCAGAGCGACGGCGGCACGCCCGCCGCCGGCTGCGTACCCGACGAGGTCCTCCGGGGTGCAGTCCGGATCGCCGCAGACCCAGGCAGCGCCTCCGCTGGCCAGCACGTCCTTGGGGAAGTCCCGCAGCAGATAGGCGAGCTCTCCGTCCATGGCGCCCAGGGCGCGCAGGCCCGGGGCGCCGCTCGTGCCGCCGGCTCCGTCGACGACGCCGCCGCCGTCCACACTCACGACCGCCGTGAAGGCGCCGCCGATCTCGACGAAGACGAACGACGTCGCGCTGCACGGCACGCCGAGCCGTCGCGCCTGATCCCACACGCCGAGGGCCACCGCGCACAGCTTGTCGGCGGTCCCCATGTCGATGCGATTGACCTTGCGATGGTCCGGGACCGTGGTCAGGTGGGCGACGGAGGGCGAGAAGCACACCCGCAGGCCGCTCGCCCGGAGCGCGTCCACGATTCGTCCCATCCCGCTCACGATCGTCCCGCGGGGGCCGTCCGCCGCGTCGGCGAGCAGGAGCAGATCGAGCTCCCCGGCGCCGACATCGCGGACGTCGATCCAGGGCAGGCCGTAGCCGGACGGCCCTACGACGAGGTCGAGCGGTCCGGCGGTCCGAAGCACGTCGATGAGGATCCCCGGGTCTTCGCCGACCGTCGCGGTCGAGAAGCTCTCGTCGAGGAAGACGGCTTCGCCGTCCCGGCCGCAGACGTCCAGGCTCACGGTCCCGGGATCGATGCCGGCGACGCGTGTCACGCCGGTCCCCGCTCGTCGTAGGCGGCCGTCTCGCCCGGCCCGCCTTGATCCTCGTCGACAGCGTCCTCCTGGTCGCCGCCATCTTGGGCTGCGCTGAGGTAGCCCCAGCGCAGCGGCGACTCCTGCACGTACTTCTTGCCGAGGCGCACGGCCAAGGCCGCGCGCTCCAGTTCGCGACCCAGGTAGAACGCGTGGCCGGCCTCGTCCACCCCCAACTCGGCGAACAGCGCACGGGGGTCGGTGCCGCGCAGGAAGACGGAGCGATTGAACACGGTGACCGCCTCGCTGTCGGCGAAGATGCGGAAGTTGCGGTCGCGCACCTGACGCTGCATATCGCGCAGCTCGGCCTCCGAGTAGGTGTCGAAGGGCGGGTCCTTGAGCGCCACCAGCGCATCGTCGAGGTTCTTGGGGAGCGTGTGGTTGACGATAGCGTAGTGCATCAGCTTGCGGGCGCGGTCGAGTTCGCGCACGGCGCCGCGCGCCCAGCTGATCACCTCGGTGGTGAGCAGGTAGTCGATGCCGAGCTCTTCGATGATTCCCGCCATGACCGCGTTGACGCCCACGCTGTCCGCATCCGTGAGCTCGGTGAGATTGCCGAGCCCCATGAGCATCTCCGCTTCGGGGTGACGGCGTCGTACCTCGCAGAAGCGTTCGAGCGACGCCGTGAAGCCGAAACCGATCGGGTCGAGGATCGGGTCGATGACGTAGGCGGCGCCCAGTTCGGCGACCCGGCTCACGTTGCGCTCGAGCGACTCGAGACCCTCGCCGAAGTCGGGGATCACGACCACCTTGCAGCGCAGGTGGGGAACGACGTCCAGGTTCTGGCCGTTCACGCTGAGCAGCAGATCGGCGCCCGCTTCGTCGGCCTCACGGATGGTCGCCTCGTGGAACGTGTCGATGCTCACCGCGAGACCGCGCTCCTTGAGGGCGCGGACCGCCTCGCCGGCGTTCGGGAATTCCTCCATGGGCGGGCACCCGAGGTCGATCACGTCAGCGCCGCTCGCCCGGTAGTACTCGGCCTGGGCGAGGATGTCCGCGAGTGGGAGGTCCCACGCCTCGACGATCTCGGCGATGATGCGCACGTGATACTCACCGTAACCCTCGAGCACACGCTCCTGGCCGAAGTACAGGGGCAGGTCCTTGAGATCCTTGGGGCCGCGCACGACGGGGACGCCCACGCGCTGCTCGATGAGGCCGATGTCGCCGCGACTCAGGCCGGGGATCATGACGCGGGCGCAGCCGCAGTCCGTGGGAAGGCGGCGCGCGATCCATTCCGTGCGCATGAGCGCGGCCACCGAACCGCTCAGCTCGGCGATCTCGTAGTCGAAGTCGAGATCCAGGCGAGCCAGCGTCGCCCGCAGGGCTTCGGCCGCCAGGCGGCCGGTGACGAACAGGGTGTCGACCACGTCGGGCGTCTCGGCACCTTCAGGAATAGAGCCACTCACTCTGCGACGTGTGCTGTTCGGCGTAGGCTCGTCCCTCGATCTCGGGGCGGATCTCCCCAAGCGTGCCGAAGCGCTCGGCGAAGGCGTTGTGTTCGTGGATGCCTTCGAAGTTCTCCTGCCGCGCCAGCACGAACGTGTCGTCGCCCAGATGTCCGTAGTCCCTGCACACGCCGTCGAGCATCTGGCGGACCACGTCCTCGACGAACCGGGGATTGCGATGGGCCTTCTCGACCACCGCGAGCTCGTCGGGCCGCTTGAGCAACTCGTAGATCTCGGAACTCATGGATTGCTCCACGATGCGCAGGATGTCCTCGGCCCGCAGTCGCTGGTCGGAGCCCAGCATGAGCGTGCCCTTGCCACGCTGGTTGTGCGACGCCATGGGAAGCAGGCCGACGATGCGTTCCGCCTCCTTCACTCCGTATCCCTCGCCCACGAGAAGTTCGACCGAGTGCTCACGCACCATGTCCTGGGCGCAGGGACAGACGGTGAGGCCGTTGACTTCGACGCCGACGAGCAGTCGTGTGCGTTCGCGCGTCGCCGCGGCGATGCCGACGAGGGTGTAGATCTGCTCCGTCGGTCGCGAGGTGACCGGCGTGACCTTGGTGATCGGTGATTGCGTCCTGATGTGCACCTCCGCGCGGAGAGCGTCCTGGGTCGCGATCACGTCCTCGGCCATCCGCGTCGCCAGAGACTCGATGTCGGCGAAGGGTGTGCGCGTGAGTCCCTCGGCGAGATCCTCGACGACCTCGCTGAAGCGCGACATGTGCACCCCGGCCTGCTCGGGACTGAGGTCGGCGTACAGGTCGAGCACGGAGTAGAAGAGCTCCGACCTCCCGCTGTCCTTCATGGCGATGATGCGGCGGAGGTTGGTCACTCCGGCACGGCTCAGCGCCACGCCGACGGCGGGCCGGGCCTGCTGTGTGTCTCGCTTCGGGTGGCATTCACGCTCCGGATCCATGGACATCTCCCTCAGCCGCTTACGCGTACGCCCGGTGACCGACGTGAGTGGGTCGCTCACGGCGCGCGTCCGGTTGCTCTTCGCACTCCGCGTAGATCTGCCTCGCGCGGGCAAGGAGGCCATCGAGACACGACTGCGAGTCGTCGCCCCGCGCCACGACGGTGCAGATCGGGTGGCCTTCGGCGACCGACTGCCGGCTGCACGGCACGTCTCTCACGCCGCGGGCAAGCCACGCGTCGGTGTCGGGCGTCATCACCCGGCGGCGCGCATAAACGATGGCCTTGCCGAAGAACCCGGTGGCGACCGACCGCAGCGAGCCCTCGTCCGGGAGTCGCCCGGCGCAGGCGTCCACATGCACGCCGAGCACACTGATACCGAGGGCGTCGTCAAGCAGCTCCATCGAGCCGCTGAAGCGGGGGTTGACCTCGATCAGATGGGGCAGCAAGCCGCCGTCCCGGTCTCTGCCGACAACCACATCCATGCCGTTGACGCCTCTCAACCCGAAGTGCCGTGTGAGCGTGCGCGCCGCGTGGTACAGGTGAGCGGTCAAGCGCTTCGACTCCGCGATGGAAACGCTGAGGGGATGGACGTTGCCACACCACGCGAACCCCGAGCTTCCCAAGGCAGCGCGCCCGATGAGCTGTTCGCTGAAACCCAGGATGCGACAATCGCGGCCGTCCGCGACGAACGCCACCGACGCGGGCGATCCGTCCACCGCGGATTGTAGCACGTGGTCCGCGTCGAGCGGCCTTCCGTCCCAGCGGCGGATGCCGTGTCCTCCTCCGCTGCGGGCGCGCTTGCGCAGCCACCGTCCGCCGACGGCCCTTGCCTCCTCGCCGGGCAGCAGGGTGACGGGATGTGCGATGGCTTCTCTCTTGCAGACGCGTCGCAGCAGCTTCCAGTCCCTCACCTCACGCAGCACGTTTGGCGGATTGCCGAAGACCTCGTGCTCCCGGCCGAGCAGTTCCACGACGTCGGCGTGGTTCTCGAGGTTGGCGCCGTACACGACGCCGTCCGCGGCCATCCTTCCGGCCGCCTCCCTCAGACCCTCGGCCGTCAGCGGCAGGCCGAGGTCCCGGCCCAGCGCGTAGGCCTCCGCCACGAGGGCCTGGTCACGGTCGGCGAAGAAGTCGACGGCGACGACGTCGTGGCCGCCGCGCACGGCGGACTCGGCCATCGCCCGCGTGCTCACCGCGAGGAGGAGCGCGCGCACTACCCAGCCAGCTCCTTGGCGCTCTCCATGATGCCCTCGGCGTCGAGGACGAGGTCGTTGCGCTCGAACAGACGGGCGACGGAGCGCTTGTGCACCTTCATCTTGAGGTCACCGATCCCGAGCGCACCGTACAGGAGCTTGTCGCCGATCTCCTTGCCGTTCCACGTCGCCTTGGTGCCCTCGACCCCCAGTGGCGGCACGGCGTTGACGTCGGCGAGGACGCGGAGCGTCGGATGCTCCCGCCACAGGGTCTCCGGTACGAGCTGGACGCCTTCGACGCCCGTGCACACGACGGCGCAGGCACCCTCGAGCGCGGCGGCGGTCGTGACCTCGCCGTCGGCGGCCGCCGGCGTCACGTCGACGCCGAATCTGTCCTTGACGGCGGCGCACGCCGTCTGCGCGCGTGCGATCGTGCGGGAGGTCAGGGTGACGCTGGCGCCCTCTGCCGCGAGAAGCCCTGCTGCCCTCTGTCCTACCGGTCCGGTCCCGGCCAGCACCACGACCTTCTGGCCGCTCACCGGCACCGCCGAGACCACCTTGACGACGGCGGCCGCCGCCGTGGTGTTGCAGCCGTTGGAGTCGAGCATGACGGAGACGCGCAGCGGATCGAAGAACGAGCCGACCGCCTGGCGCAGGATCTCCTCGCCCTTGGCGACGTCGATGCCGCCGATGAACACCGCGGTGTTCTTGAGATCGGCCGGGCCACGCGTGAACATGGCTCCATAGACGAGGTCACGCACCTCGCCGGGCTCGATCCCGCCGTACTGCAGGAGTGCGTCGATGCCGGCGTCATAGGCCGTCACGGCGTCGAACACGGCAGCGACGCGGTCGCTGTCCAGCTGGATGAGGATCTTCTGCATGGGCTCCTACCTCCTCGATTCCGTTCCGTCGCGTTCCCGGGCCCGTGTCGCTCCGGAGGGTATACTCGGTCGGCGTTCCTCGATCACGTCAGCGCCGTGCCGCGCGCCGCCGGAGGTACTGCCGCATGAGCCAGCTCCGACACCTCACGTTCAAGCCCGGATGGATCTACGAGATCGTCGTGTGCACGTATGTGGACGGCTCACCTCACGCGTCACCCGCCGGCGTGTGGACGCACGATCTGCAGTCTCTCCAGATGGAACTGTACGACACGTCGCGAACGCTTTCGGCGTTGCTCGCGGCGGGCGAGTTCGTCGTGGACGTCCCGGTGGACGCGGGGACGTTCTTCCGCGCCCTGCACGACCCGTCCGCACTCCGCTTCGAGCGCGCGCCGACGATCGCCGCGCCACGGCTGACGGATGCGACCGCGACCATCGAACTCGCGGTCGCGGAGGTATCTTCGCGGGAGGGCACGACGCTGGTGACCGGGCGCGTCCGCGAGGTCACCATCCGTGGGGAGCCACGGCTCATCAACCGTGCCGAAGCGCTGTTGGTCGAAAGCCTCATCGCCGCCACCCGGGCCGCGCTTCGTCCGCGGGAGCAGACGATCGCGATACTCGCCGAGAACGCGCGCGTCGCGGAGCGGGTCGCCCCCGGCTCGGAGTTCGCGGAGGCCCTGTCCCGGCTGAGGGACGTGCTGGCGTCTGCGTCATAGCACGTCCCTGTTGATCTCCACCTTGGCGCGCGTGTTGCGCCCGTGGGCGATGGTGACTGAGTCTCCGAGACCGTTGTCGCGGAGGTATTCACCCACGCGTGACTGGAGCATCGCTGCCTGGCCGGCGCGGACGAGTCCGTACACGGCCGGCCCCCAGGAGCTCTGACCGGCGCCGAACGCCCCCTCGCGCAGCATCGCGGCGACGGTCTCGTTCGTGACTTCATGGGAGTAGACGCCACCCTGCACATCCGAGAAGTACGCGCCGGTCTTGCGGTCGATCGCCGTCAGGGCACGACCGAACGACTCGACGTCGTGTTCGAGCAGCGCCGGCATGAGCAGAAGTTGCGTGATGCGGCACACCTCCTCGGAGATGTGCACCGACGGCGTCAGCGAGGCGAACACGCCCTCCTCGCTGTGGCTGCTCAGTCCTTCGCCGCCGGACGGGACGGCGAGCACGAAGCACCAGTCCGCCGGGAAGTCATGGCGCCACACCACGGTGGGAGCGACGCGGGTCTCACCAGTGGATCTGCCGCAGCCTGCGTCGACGAGAAAGCCGCCCGTACGAAAGGCGGCGATGCCGATGCCCGACCGCCGACCCCGCTGCAGCACGGACGCGACCTCACGCACATCGGCGTCGATGCCGCAGGCGGCGGCGAGGCCGGCGCCGATCGCCAGCGCGAGTTGGGTCCCGGAACCGAGGCCGACGTGCTCCGGGATGTGGTCTTCTACCCTGATGGAGACCCTCGGCTCCACGCCGTAGCTGTCGCAGAACCTGCGCACCGCTGCGCGCACAGGCTCTCGGTTCTCGCCGAGGATCGCCAGCTCGTCGTTCTCCTCGATGACCACGGACGTGCCCGGCTGGTCGAGCGCCACACCGATGCTGCCGAAGCGACGGCCGAGATCCTCGCTCAGGTTGGTGAACCCGAGGTGAAGCCGACAGCCGGTCTCGACGGAGACCCTCATGGAGCGGAGTCCCCCCGATCCGCGCAGGCCCTCAGGATGCCCTCGATCTCGGAGGGCGACTCGAACACGGTGATGCCCTCCATGGTGCGCAGCTTGTCGGTGTTCTCCACATCGATGGCGCGGATCTTGAGCTCGAGACGCTCGCCGCCGGGACGCATGGTCACGGTGGTCCCCGGGCGGAGATCGACCGGCATGATGTAGATCGGCGTCGTGGACTTGGCGGTCTGACCCACGGCGTTCGTCAACATGGTGTCTTCGATGCCGTGCACGATCTTGGCCACCGAGTTGGCGGTCGCGGGAGCCACCAGCAGGCAGTCCCACTGGCCGATCTGCAGGGGACCAGTGATGAACGGCGAGTTGGCGTCCTTCTCGAGCTTCACCGACTTGGCGATCTCCTCCACCGTCTCAGTCAGCTTGTACCAGCGCAGCACTCGCACCCCGGCGATGGACACGGCCGCCGTGATCTCCACGTCCAGGCGCTCCCGCACGGCGGCCATCGCCGCGACCGTCTCAGGCATCTTGTCGCCGGAGCCGCTGATGCCCCATACGATCTTGAGTGTCATCGCCTCGACCTCCTCATCCTGGGCGGCTCTCGAGCAACCGCGCGACGTCGACCAGACGGTCGACCACCTTGTGGATCGAATGCAACCCCTCGTCGTCGGCCTGCACGCCGGCCGCGCCCTTGTCGCGCGACCAGACGGCGGCGCCGAGATTGCCGCCGAAGGCGCCGCCGCCCACGGGGATCATCTCGTTGATGAGATAGAACCCCGCGATGGTCTGCAGCGTCGGCTCCTGGCCGCCGCTGCGGTCGCCGCCGACGGCGATGCCGGCGCCGACCTTGCCGCGAAACACCGCCGGATCGCGGGCGACGACCGCCCGGCAGCGATCGAGCATCGTCTTGAGTTGGCCGCTGATCTGGCCCTGGTACACCGGCGTGCCGAGGATCCAGGCGTCCGCCCATTCGAGCTTGGGATACAGATCCTCCATGTCGTCCTTGAAGGCGCATCCCTGCTGCTTGCGTACGCAGGCGTCGCAGTGCACGCAGAACCCGATGGTCTTGCGATGGGCGCTGAAGTAGTCCACGGTCGCGCCGTGGTGCTCCTGCGCGTACCGGAGCGCCTCGTTCACGGCGAAGTCGGTGGCCTTGCGACGTGAGCTTCCCGAGACGCCGAGGAGTCTGATGCCGGTGTCGTTCATCGGTTCTCCGCACTTCCGTTCGAGCATCTTGCCTGACGGACGACGAGGGCGGGGGTGCCGGCGCGCCGGCGGGCGCCCCCGCCCTCGTTCTCTCTCGCCGCCGGTCGCCGAGTCTGCCGTCGAGCCTGGGCGAGTCGTCCTGTCGCTACTCGGCCTTGGTTCCTGCGATGTAGTCGTACAGGAAGGCGGCGATAAGACCGCCGGCGATCGGGCCGATGATGTAGATGGGGAAGTTGCCCCAGTCGGCGATCGCGGCTCCGTCCGCGGCCTTGCCGCCGAACAGCGTCTCGACGAGGTACGGTCCGAAGGAACGGGCCGTGTTCATGGAGGCGCCGGCGATCGGGCCGGTGACGATGATGTCCGCCGCGACCACGATGCCGATGGCGACGCCGGCGAAGCCGCCCGGCGCGCGGCCGTCCACGGCCGAGCCCCAGATGACGGCCACCAGGAAGGCGGTGGTCACGAGCTCGACGAGGATCGCCTGCCAGTAGCTGACGTCGACGCCCGGCGCGGTGATGCCGAGACCCGCGTCGACCGCTCGCTGTCCCCAGATGGCGACGATCACCAGGGATGCCGCCGCAGCACCGATCAGCTGCACGATCACGTAGACGATCATGTCCTTGGCCGGGAAGCGGCCGGTGGCCCAGAGAGCGATGCTGACCACGGGGTTGATGTGTGTGCCCGAGATGTGCCCGAAGGCGTAGATCATGACGAGGACGGCGAAGCCGAAGGCGAGGCCGATCAGGAGCAGGCCGGCCATATCGGGCCCCTCGAAGACCGAGACCATGGTCACGACGGAGCCGGTGCCGAGGAACACGAGCACGAAGGTACCGATCAACTCCGCGAGAGCCCGCTTCGCGAGGGTGGGTTGTGGCACGGTGTCACCTCCACTGGATTGGGGTTACTGGAACGGTCTTGTGACGGGGACCGGGGTGCGAGCACCCCGGTCCCCGTCCGCCTCGAAAGGCGCGACGTCAGATCGGGCTTGCGCAGCGCCCGTTCAGACGGCGAGGTGCCACTGGCAGTAACCCTTGGCGCCGGTTCCGATACCGGTCGCCATCGGCACGTTCCTCTTGATCAGGGTGCAGGTCGCGCAGTCCTTGCACGCCTTCACCGGAGCGCCCGCCCGCTTGGGGCTCAAAGCGATGGCGTTCGTCATGAGCGTCGCTGTGGTGCACTCGGGCGTCAGGAAGCACGGGAAGTCGGCCAGCGTCATCAGGGCGGCGAAGCGCTGCGTGATGGCGCAGGCAGGATACGTGTAGCGCTGCGGGTTCATGATGACGTCGTTACCGGTGACGGTGCTGAGGTCGACTTCCACGCCCTTGACCTTGCCGCCCTTGCCCAGCGGAGCGATGTCGAGGATCGACTCGCCGCGCTTGAGGATGTCCATGAAGTCGACGTTGTGCAGCTCGTCGGCCTCGCCGCGGTCGGGATGCATGGCGCAGTAGTTGTGGAAGCGCTTGTTCAGCAGGTCGATCACCATCGGGACGGTGAAGCTGTCCAGCCACAGGATGTAGGCGGTCGCACAGGCGGTCGATCCGGTGGCCAGGGAGAGAACGTCGTAGGGGCTCTTGAAGGCGTCCTTCTCGAGGCCACGCTTCAGCGTGTTCTCGAGCACGCCCGTGACGGCCTCGTAGATCGCGAACACCATGTCGTCGTTGAACATGTTGTAGGCCGACTGCGCGGTGTGGTGGGCGACGTCGCCGACGCAGTAGGCGGGCACGGCGGTGATGTTGGCGCCGTGCACGCCGGCCTTCATCGCGGCGACGATCGCCGGACGCATCTTCTCTTTGTACTGCGCCATGTACTTGCTGACGTCGAAGGAGCTGTGCGGCCCATGGCCACCCAGGTTGTGCGTGGCCATCAGGTGCGCCTGCGCGGCGCTGGGCTCGCGGTAGACGAACTGCAGCATGTCGACCTCGGCCTGCTCGGCCTCGGCCGCCGTCTTGCCCGATTCGATGGCGCCGCGGAACGCGCCGGCGAGACCGTAGGAGGTGTTCATGCCCCACGACTTGCAGGCGAGGATCGTCTGCTTGTGGTCCTCGGGGATGTCCATGTCGACCAGGATCTGGTTCATGACGTTGGGCACCGAGCCGA